>NC_019973.1:4611057-4928952 GCF_000230995.2 Mesorhizobium australicum WSM2073
ACGGCTGAAGATGCGGCTTCGCAAGCCCCAGGAGCTGGCGATCGTGCAGGCCGTGGCGGCATGGCGCGAACGCGAGGCGCGCGAGCGCGACGTGCCGCGCGGCCGTGTGCTCAAGGACGACGCGATCTACGAGATCGCACAGCAAGGACCGCGCGATGCGCCAGCCCTTGCCAAGCTGCGCACCACTCCCAAGGGATGGGAACGCTCCTCGACGGCGACGGCATTGCTCGGCGCGGTCAACACCGCGCTCGCCCTGCCCAAGGAGCAGATGCCGAAACTGCCGAAAAACTTCCAGCCGCCCGAGGGCTCGAATGCGGCCGCGGAACTGTTGAAGGTGCTGCTCAGGATCGTCGCCGAAAAACAGGGCGTCGCCTCGAAGGTGCTGGCCTCCAGCGATGACATCGATCGCATCGCCGCCGAGGGCGAGGATGCCGATGTGCCCGCGCTGCAAGGATGGCGGCGCGCCGTGTTCGGCGAACACGCGCTGAAGCTGGTACGCGGCGAGATCGGCATCAAGTTCGACAATCGCAAGATCGCGGTGTTCGATCTATAGGCGCCGGCCTTTCCCCCTTCCCTTTTGGAGAAGGTGATTGGCGCAGCTCATACGATCGCGAGCAAGTGCAGGGCCAGCCAGATCCAGCCCAGCGCCAGCACCACCGCGCCCAGCACGAAGGAGCGGTTGCGCACCAGCAGCTTATTGCTGGTCAGGTGAAACCAGGCGTGAAAATAGCGCGACGCGACAAAAATCCACATCAGTGCGAGGGTGATGTAATTGACGCCGTTGGTCATGTGCAGTGTCAGGCACAGCACGTAGAAAAGCACCGGCAGTTCGAATTGGTTGATCAAATTGTTCGCGACGGTGACAGTAGAGGCCGGCTCGGTCGAACGAACCTTGTACTGGCCGACCTTGGCTTCACCCGACTTGACGGCAAAATAGCGGCGCCGGCCCATGACGATATAGACGATGTAGATCAGCAGCACGTGAGCCAGCACAGGCCAGAAGATCGTGGTCTGGTTCATGAAGTCGCCCCTGCCCTGCCCCGCTTCAACTCCGACGTCTTTGGCCTGCCAGCCAGAAAGCGGCAATGACGATGACCGGGACGGCGAGAAGCGCGAATTTGGTGACGATCAGCGCCGAGGCAAAGGACAGCGAGTCCGGATTGGCGTAGAGGAAATCGGACAGAAGGCGCGCCACGGCGATGTTCTGGGCGTAGTCGGCGAGCGTATAGGGCAGCACCAGGACCAGCGCGAAGACCGCCTGCATCTGCGCCGGCAGCACGCGGAAATTCTTCAGGCGCCGGCCAGTTGCCAGGATCAGGCTGACCAGCGTCAGCGACAACAGCGCCGGAAACAGAAGATCGAAGGTCAGGTAGTGCCAGACTAGGATGATCTCGCTGCCGCGCCGGCCAAGCGCCGTAAGCCAGGCCATGCCTTCGTCGGGCGTGAATCCGAAATAGCGCATGTCGAGCGAGGCCAGGCCCCCGCTCAGTCGACGGAAATAGAAGAACTCCATCCCTGTCATGGCGACAAAAACCGCCGCCGAGAGGAAGCAGAACGCCCCGACATGGCGCGACAAGCGCAGCACCATGGAGGTCAAGTTCGCCCAAAGTCCGGAAGAATCAGGCTCCGCCGGGATAGTTGGGGCTTTCGCGGGTAATCGTGACGTCATGGGCGTGGCTTTCACGAAGTCCGGCGTTGGATATGCGCACAAAGGTGGCGCGGTCGCGGAAATCGGCAAGGTCGCGGCCACCAACATAACCCATAGCGGCTTTCAGCCCGCCCGCAAGCTGGTGCAGCACGCCAGACACAGGTCCTTTATAGGGAACCTGCCCTTCAATGCCTTCCGGCACCAGTTTCAGCGTGTCGCGCACCTCGGCCTGGAAGTAGCGATCGGCGGAGCCCCGCGCCATGGCGCCGACCGAGCCCATGCCGCGATAGGCCTTGAAGGAGCGGCCCTGGTGCAGATAGACCTCGCCCGGGCTTTCGTCGGTTCCGGCAAGCAGCGAGCCGATCATGGCGGCGCTGGCGCCGGCGGCGAGTGCCTTGGCGAGATCGCCGGAATATTTGATGCCGCCGTCGGCGATCACCGAGGCGCCTGATTTGTGCGCCGTCTCGACCGCCGACATGATGGCCGAAAGCTGGGGAACGCCGACCCCGGCCACAATGCGGGTGGTGCAGATGGAGCCCGGACCAATGCCGACCTTGACGGCGTCGGCGCCGGCGTCGATCAGCGCCCGCGTGCCTTCCGCGGTGGCGACGTTGCCGGCCAGGATTCGCACGGAATTGGAAAGCTTCTTCGCCCGCGTCACCGCGTCCAGCACGCGCTGCGAGTGGCCATGCGCTGTGTCGATCACCAAAAGATCGACGCCGGCCTCGATAAGACGCTCGGCGCGCTCGAAGCCGTCATCACCGACGCTGGTGGCGGCCGCGGCGCGCAGGCGCCCCTGCGCATCCTTGGTGGCGTGCGGGTTGAGCTGCGACTTCTCGATGTCCTTGACGGTGATCAGCCCGACGCAATTGCCCGTTTTGTCGACCACCACCAACTTCTCGATGCGGTGCTGGTGCAGAAGCCGCTTGGCCTCGTCCTGGTCGACGTTCTCCTTGACCGTGATCAGGTTCTCACGGGTCATCAATTCGTAGACCTTTTGCGCCGGATCGGAAGCGAAGCGCACATCGCGGTTGGTCAGGATGCCGACCAGCCGCCCGGTCTTGTGGCCACCGGCGCCGCCATTCTCGACCACCGGAATGCCCGAGATCGAATAGGTGCGCATCAGCGACAATGCGTCGGCGAGCGTGGCGTCGGGCCCGATCGTGACCGGGTTGACCACCATGCCGGATTCGAATTTCTTGACCTGCCGCACCTGCTCGGCCTGTTCAGCGGGCGAGAAATTGCGATGGATGACGCCGATGCCGCCGGCCTGCGCCATGGCGATGGCGAGCCTTGCCTCGGTGACCGTGTCCATCGCCGCCGACAGGATCGGCACGTTGAGATCGATGTCGCCGGCGATGCGGGTGCGGATGTCGGTCTGGCCGGGCATGACCTCGGAATGACCGGGCTGCAAAAGCACGTCGTCAAAGGTCAGCGCCAGTGCGCCGGTGGACGTTTCGATGATTTTTGCCATGGCCAGCCCTTTGAATGCGAAAAAGCGCTGGACCGGAATGGACAGCGCCGACTCGTTATTCCCTTTCAGGATTGGCGGTGGCTGGTAACACGTCGCGGGACGGATGAAAAGCCGATCGTTGCGTCGTTCCGCGTTCTAGTCGCCAGGCTTCCCCGCTAGAGCATCAAGCAATGGGTGACGCGGCGCTGCGAAAGGACTGACGACAGTGACCGCGCCCCATGTGAAGCCGTCTTGCAGATCTTCCGAGACCAGCAGCCGACAGCCAGCTTGCGAGGCCGTGGAGAAAATGACCGAGTCCCAAATGCTGAGTCGATGATCGGTAGCCAGATCAGCGGCCATCATCATCACGTCTTGCGTCGTCGCGGCAACGGAAAATGCGTCGCTCCAGCTCAGAAGGGCATCCCGTGCCTCCAGGGGCGGTCTTCCTGCTTTGCGGATCAAAACGTTGAAGAGTTCACCAAGAACCTGAACAGGAATAACCGCGTCATCTTGCCGGAGATCGCGCAGCAATTCGAGAACGATGTCGCGCTTCTCCGCACCGTTCACCCCTTCCGCGCAAGCAAGGATATTCGTATCGAGCGCGATCTTCAACGCTCGTCCTCATAAAGCTCATCGCGCGTCCACTGCCCGGCATTCATGACAGGCTGGCGCTCAAGGCGCGACAACAACGCCGCGCGCGATCGGGCAGCTACACCCTCCTGATGATCCGCGGGCACGATCCGAGCGACCGGACGCCCGTGACTGGTCACCACGTAGCTTTGTCCTTCGCGAACGCCGCGCAGTAGGAGAGAAAACCTGCGATTGGCATCGGCCGCCGAAACACCTTTTTCCATGGCAATGTCCCCATAGTAGTTATATTCACTACAATAATGATGTGTGTCGTTCCATGCAAGGTGTCCCTTGCCTGGCAGGGATCTCTGCCGGCATGGGGCATGCCAAAGCGAAAGGCCGCATCCTTGCAGTCGCACAAAAGTGACAGCAATTTAACACGACATCACCCTCTGGCCGTGATAACCGCCCTGCGTGCCGGCTTGCCCCAGCCGACGACACAGAGAATCAGTCCGGACGCGTCTTGTGAACCGCACCATTCCGCTTATATTGGCGGTCGCTCTCTTCATGGAAAACATGGATTCGACCGTCATCGCGACATCGCTGCCGGCGATCGCCATCGACATCCACACCAGCCCGATCGCGCTCAAACTGGCGCTGACGGCCTATCTGGTGTCGCTGGCGATCTTCATTCCAATCAGCGGCTGGATGGCCGACCGCTTCGGCGCCAAGACCATCTTTCGTGCCGCGATTGCAGTGTTCATTGCCGGTTCGGTGGCGTGCGCCCTCTCCGGTTCGCTGCCCGCCTTCGTAGTCGCGCGTTTCCTGCAAGGCATTGGCGGCGCCATGATGACCCCGGTCGGGCGCCTGGTTCTGGTGCGCGCCACGCCCAAGAGCGAGCTGGTCGCCGCCATGTCGTGGCTGACCGTTCCCGCACTGGTCGGCCCGCTGGTGGGTCCGCCGATCGGCGGCTTCATCACCACCTACTTCACCTGGCACTGGATCTTCCTGATCAACGTCCCGATCGGCCTGATCGGCATTTGGCTTGCCACCCGCTTCCTGCCGGAAACCGAGGCAACCGAGACGCCGCCGCTCGATTTCGTCGGTTTCGTCCTGAGCGGGCTGGCCGCTTCAGGCGTCGTCTTTGGCCTGTCTGTGGTCAGCCTGCCTTATCTGCCGCCGGCGACCGGCTTCATCACGATCGCCGTGGGACTGCTGTCGGGCGCGCTCTATCTCATGCATGGGCGCCGCGCCAAAAATCCGCTGCTGGCGCTCGAACTCTTCCGTAACCAGGTGTTCCGGTCGTCGGTGCTTGGCGGCTCGCTGTTTCGCATCGGCATCGGCGCCGTGCCGTTCCTTTTGCCGCTGATGTTCCAGATCGGGTTCGGGCTGACACCGTTCCAGTCCGGCATGATCACCTTTGTCTCGGCGATCGGCGCCATTGGTATGAAATTCGTCACCGCGCTGATCTTCCGCGTTGTCGGCTTTCGCCGCGTGCTGATCGTCGGCTCGCTGGTCGCTGCCGCATCGATCGCCATCTACGGCCTCTTCACCCCCGAAACACCTTACGCGCTGATGCTGGCTATATTGCTGGTCGGCGGCTTCATCCGCTCGATGTTCTTCACCGGCGTCAACGCGCTCTCCTATGCCGAGGTGTCGGCCGAGGATACCAGCAAGGCAACGCCGATCACGGCGGTGTTCCAGCAGCTCTCGATCGCGCTCGGCGTGGCGCTCGCCGGCGGCATTCTGGAAGTCTCGACCTCGATCCATGGCGGCCCGCTGACGCTGCGCGACTTCCATACCGCCTTCTTCATCGTGGCGGCGGTGTCGGCGGCGGCGTCGCTGTCGTTCATGCGGATGGCGCCCGACGCCGGTAACGCCGTCTCCGGCCATGGCCGGCTGACGACGCCGAAGACGCTGGAACCGGTCAGATCGCCGGGAGAGTGAGGCAAAGTCGCCGTAGAGCGATCAGCCGCGGCGTCCCCGGTCCTTCGCCATGGCTCCGGGCGCTCGAGTCCTTCGGAACGTCCACTGGACGTTCCGATCCGCCTGGCGGACCGGCGGGGGGCCTTTCAGCCGTCGGCGTCCCCGGCCCTTCGCCATGGCTCTGGGCGCTCGAGTCCTTCGGAACGTCCACTGGACGTTCCGATCCGCCTGGCGGCGGACCGGCGGGGAGCTGGCCTTTCAGCCGTCGGCGTCGCCCGGCCCTTCGCTATGGCTCGGGGCGCTCGAGTCCTTCGGAACGTCCACTGGACGTTCCGATCCGCCTGGCGGCGGACCGGACTCTCGCCCCTTAAAATCCTTGGCCAACAGATAGAGCTCCACTGATTCATCGCGTGAGGCCGGCGGCTTGACGTGATGGACGGAGCGGAAATTCTTCTTGAGCATCGAGAGCAACTCATTTTCGGCGCCGCCCTGGAAGGTCTTGGCGAGGAAATGGCCGCCCGGCTTGAGGACCGAGAGCGCGAAATCGGCCGCCACCTCGCACAGATGCATGGTGCGGATATGGTCGGTCCGCTTGTGGCCGGTGGTCGGCGCCGCCATGTCGGACAGCACGACATCCGGATCCCCGCCCAGCGCCTCGGCCAGCCTTTGCGGCGCGTCGGCGTCCAGGAAATCCATCAGCAGCACCGGCGCACCGGGCACGGCGTCCATTTCGAGATAATCGATGCCGATGACATGCGGGTTTTCGGCCGTCGATTTCGTGCGCGCGGCCGCGACCTGGCACCAGCCGCCGGGGGCGGCACCCAGATCGATTACTTTCATGCCGGGCTTCAAGAGGTGGTGCTTGTCGTCGATCTCGATCAGCTTGTAGGCCGCGCGCGAGCGATAGCCGTCGGCCTTGGAGCGCTGGACATAGGGATCGTTGATGTGGCGCTGCAGCCAGCGGCGCGACGATTCCTTCAGGCCGCTTTTCTTTTTGATCCGCGTCTTCAGCACGCGAATGCTGGCGGATCCTGGCTTTTCTGGTTTCTTCGTCATTGCCTGATTTCTTGTTTGAGCATGATCATGATGCCCTGGCACGCCCGTCATTGCGCCAGACGCCGTCATCGGCCATCAGCTCACTCAATATTCCTTCGCGCAAGCCCCGGTCGGCGACGCGCAGCCTCTCCGAGGGCCAGACGGCGCGGATTGCTTCGAGGATGGCACAACCGGCCAGCACGAGATCGGCGCGGTCGGCGCCGATGCAGGGGTTGGCGCAGCGCTGCTGGAAATCCCAGCCGACCAGTTTCTCCACCATGCGGTCGACGCTGTCGCGGTCCATCCACAGGCCGTCGACCCGTCGGCGATCGTAGCGCTCGAGGTCGAGATGGACGCCGGCCAGCGTCGTCACCGTGCCCGAAGTGCCCAGCAGATGAAAATTCGGGCTGGCCTTGAGATGGCTCAACCGATCGCGGCCATCGAAAGCGGCCAGCCTGCCGGCGACGTCGTCGACCATGGCGGTGAATATCTCGCGCGTCACGGTGCGGCCGCCAAAGCGTTCCGCCAACGAGACGACGCCGACCGGCAGCGAGGTCCACGAGACGATGTGATTGGCCAGCCGCGGCGAACGGCGGCCGGTGAGATCGATCAGCGCGATCTCGGAAGACCCGCCACCGATGTCGAACAGGACGACGCCCTGCGTGTCGCGCTCGACCAGCGAACCGCAGCCGGAAACCGCGAGACGGGCTTCGGTCTGGCGGTCGATGATCTCGAGCTTCAGGCCGGCTTCGCGTTCGACGCGATCGAGGAACTCCACGCCGTTTTCGGCTGTTCGGCAGGCTTCGGTGGCGATCAGCCTTGCCTTCCTGATCTTGCGACCGCGCAATTTATCGCCGCAGACCTTCAGCGCCTCGACCGCGCGGTCCATCGCCGGCTGGCCGAGCCGGCCATTGGCGGTGAGCCCCTCGCCCAGCCTGACGATGCGCGAGAAGGCATCGATGACGCGAAACTGGCCGTGACGCGTGGGAACGGCGACCAGCAGCCGGCAGTTGTTGGTGCCGAGGTCGAGCGCGGCGAAGACGGGAAGCTCGTGCACCGGGGGCCGGCGGTGGCCTTGTTCGGGGCGAGGCAATGAAGCGGCGGGCGAGATTGTCGCCGCGGCAACAGGCTTCAAATCCACCGCCGCGACATGAGCCTTGCCTTGCACCGGCGATTGATTGTCCCCTGGGCGCGCCTCGTCACGCGCAAAAACCTTGCGTCCACGCCTTCGCTTGCGCCGTTTCTTGGGCTTGCCCTTCTGGGTCGCGTCGCCAGCCTGCCCATTCACGGAGCGAGGCTCCGTTGGGCGGCGTTGCTGCCAACCGGCTGTCCCCGGGCCTGATGGCCCCAGGGAAGCGCTGGACGCGCCCACCTCCGGCGCGCCTGCGCCGGTGTCGCGGTCTTCCACTGTCGTTCCTTCCGGCGCCGCGCGAACCGGTGAAGGACGCAGCAGGCGCTTTGGCATGTTTCAAGTTGCCGCCAGACTAACAGCGCCGTGCCCGATCACCAAGAGCCGCATGCTGAATTTTGCCGGCTGGGTGCGCGGGCCTGTTTTTGCACTGGCGTAATGTACCGGCAAGGCTGGGCTGGTAGCGAAACACCGTCGCGGCGCGCGGCAAACAGGGACGGCGTCAGGCGCGACAAGTGTTCGCGGTTGAATAGCCGGCTTCAATGAGGCATCTCTGAAATGAATGGGAAATCCGGGGCGGACGGCCTCTCGACGGAAAGGAAGCGGATACGCAACGCATGGCAGTCGGGCAATGAACTGGAAACGCTATTTCTGGCCGGTCGTCGGCATCGGCGCGGTGATCTTCTCCCTGCTGCTGCTCTGGCATGAATTGCGCGGCATCTCGCTCGACGACGTCTGGGATGGGCTGGCGGCCATTCCAACTCGTGGCTGGATGCTGGCGGGCTTGAGCTCGGTCGTCGCCTATGCCGCGCTCGCCGGCTACGATCACATCGCGCTGCTGCATATTGGCAAAAAGGTGTCGTGGCTGTTCGTGACACTCTGCTCCTTCACCACCTACGCGCTGTCGCACAATATCGGCGGCTCGGTGTTCTCCGGCGCCGTCATTCGCTACCGTGCCTACGGCACAAGGGGGCTGACCGGCCAGGAAGTCGGCGTGCTGGTGGCGATCTGCTGGATAACCTTCGTGCTGTCGACGTTACTGGTCTCCGGCCTTGTGCTGGTGTTCGAGCCGCGGATCATCGACCGCTTTTCCGGCATTGCCCATCACGGCCTGTCGGAGGCGGCAGGCATTGCGATGCTGGTCCTCATCGCAGCCTATGTATTCGGCAGTTGGCTGCACCTGCGCCCGCTGAGGATCGCCGGGTTTCAGTTGCACTATCCGGCGCTGCCGATCGTCGCCAGGCAGTTGCTGATCGGCCCGATCGAGCTGCTCGCGGCCGCGGCGATCATCTTCTTCGCCCTGCCCGAGGTGCACAATCCCGGCTATTTCGTCGTGCTGGGCGTCTTCCTGGTCTCCTTCTCGGTCGCCCAGATTTCGCACGCGCCAGGCGGCCTCGGCGTTTTCGAGGTGGTGTTCCTGGCCGGGCTTTCCGACATGGACCCGGTCGGCGTGGTGGCGGCGCTGCTGGTGTTCCGGCTGTTTTATCTCATCGTCCCGCTGTTTCTGGGCCTGGGCATCGTGCTGTTCTTCGAACGCTCGCAGTTCAGCCGCAAGGAGAGCTGAGGCTTGGAGGTTCGCACGCCACCGGAAAAGCTGGTGTTCGGAACCGGTGATGAAACCTGGCAATTGAACCGCAAAGCAGACTTGACTATTTTCCACTGGCGGCTACAAGGCAGCGCTCAAGCGGCTCAGCCGTTCGGCCCGCGCGGTTTTCACTTTTTACAGTGATAGTCACGCCTGCTGGGGAATAGGTTAACGGTAGACCCACGGACTCTGACTCCGTTAGTCCTGGTTCGAATCCAGGTTCCCCAGCCAACACCTCTTTAATCGTTGTTTTCAGCTGCTTAGCGAACATTAGAAATTGCTAAGTGTTACACCCAAATGGATGTCTCACCCGGGGGCATCAGCCCTTTCCCTTCATTTCGTGGTAATCTCGATAGAGCTTCGCGACATAGTTTTCGCGGTAGCGCAACAGGTAGAGCGCGAAGAGGCAGAACGCAACCACGCTCGCATAAGACAAGATGCCCGTCGAATAGCACCAAAACGTTTCACATTCTCTCCAGCCGCCGAATCTTCCCTTCCACTGGCCGGCCGAGACAAGCAAAATAAGCCGCCAGCTTGCGAAGGCGAGGCACGCCAGCACCACGGCATAAGAAATGATCTTCGTTTTCTTGTTCATTCCCTACGCTGCAACAAGATTATGAATTCTCGGTTTCGTGCAGCGCCTCGGTCCGGTCGAGTATGACGGGAACGGCGAGGCAAGTGAAAAGCCCGCCGTGGCGAGCGGCGGGCTTCTGGTCGGCGTCGAGGATCCGGCCGGTTAGGGTTCCAGCGTCACCACATCGTCGGCCGGATTACCGAAGATCCAGGTTCCCCAGCCAAACTGGATGTCCTACGGATGATTTCGCCCCGGTCGGCTCGCATGAGGCCGCCGCAGCTGCCGATTCTGCAAGTCCACGAGGTGAGATTGTCGTTCGCAGGAAGCTGACGCGTGGGCGCGTGCTGCCATTCTTCGAGGGCCTGCCACGCTGCCTGGTCGGGATCGAAGCCTGCAGCTCATTGCATTGTTGGGCGAGAATTGACTGCACGTGGCCGTGACGTGCGGCTGCTGTCGGCACAGTATGTTGAAGCCCATACTCCATGGTCGTGTAACTTCATCGTGACCCGATCTCCAGGGAGGAACAATCAGAATGAACTCCAAGTTGGGGGCCAGCCAATCAGCTTGAGGCAGACCACGACCAACCAATGGAGCATGTCATGAGATTTCCACGCTGCACGACCACCGCGGCCGCCACTTTGATGTTCGCGGCCTTCCCTGCGCTCGCCCAGACGAACGGAACACCTGCACCAACCCCGGCGACCCAACAGCCCGGAGCTGGGCAACTGCCGGATGTGAGCGGACAGACGGGTGGGCCGACGCATGAAATGATTCGCCAGATGATTGAGCAAGCCGTCCAGGAGAGAATGCAACAGGATCGGAGCTTTAACGAAGGTGACAATCGGCAAGAGGAAGGTGACAACCGTCAAGAGGAAGCTTCCCGTCATCGAGACGGTTGGCAGCGGCACCGCACTGGCGGGCCGGCCGGTGAGCATGGAATGGTCGGAAATCATGGTCCTCGCATGATGCGCGGCACCGGGATGCGACTTGTACTGGCGCTTCTGGACACGGATGGTGACGGATCGCTGTCCGAGAACGAGGTCCAGGAGGCTGTCGGCAGAATCTTCTCTGCAATCGACCAGAACGGTGACGGGAAGATCGACATGGATGAAATCCAGTCCTTCTCGCATGGCTCTGGCGGTCGTGAAGAAATGCCGTGATTGGCTAGTGTCTTAGCTTGAAATCCGGCTAGTCAAAAAGCGGCTCGGAGTTTGGCGAACACCACAGGCGCCATGAGGGGCTTTGGGGAGAGGCAACACGGCCGTGGGCGCGTTCTCCCCCGGAGCCCGCTGCCGGTTCCCAATCGCCCATCCAGCGACCTAAGGTCAAGTTGAGCGGGCATCCGGCCAGATGTCCTCACATAGATCCTTTCAACGCAGTCATCCGTAAAGCAGCCGGATCGGGCGAGGCCCGGGCCAGCCGTCAGGATCGCAGACACAGTCGGGCCAGCCCGTCACCGACAAGCCTTCCATCAAGAACTGCAGTGTTACTTTACCAGCAGCGCGCCGTGTTTCGCCCAAAGTTGCTCACATTGCTTCGCCCTCAAGCATGGCGCTCCCGCAACTTTATGAAAGATTATCGCAGAACGAACGTCGTAGCCCAATACCGACGCGTTTGCCAAAAAGTGAACTGCCTCTCCAAGACGGCGAAGTTCAAGGGCGGCTTCTTTCTTGTTCGCTGCGTCGAATACACCGAGGACCTGCACTTCATCATCACGTGAGCCCAACACGGCGGCCATGGCCTCGTCACTCATCACCCCCACGACTGTTCACGCGGTTGCTGCTGAAGAAACCCACCGCTACCCAGTACGCTGATGCTCGATGCATGCCGGCAACGGTTTCTTCTTTCATCGTCGCTGGCTCTTGCCGAGAGCCAAATAGCGGCGGCCTTTGTCAGACCAATGAGGCACTCACCTGCAAACTCGGCCGGTTCGTCGCTCGTGGTGTCGAATACCGCCCATGTGTCGCACGGTTCCAGAACGGGTAAGAATTTCATATTAGTCTCCGCTAATTTTTCTCCCAACATTAGCGGAACCACTTTGTTCCTGGAGCTTCGATGCCGTGCTCACGCGTACCCGTCTCGACGGATGCCGGCAGCGAAGGGCCTCGCCGGCGAGCGGTCGCGTCCAGGGCCGTGACTCTCAAGCGTGGACAACCAGGAGGCGTAGAACCGTTGACGTCGCTTTGATCGGACTGGCCTCTGGAGATCGATGCGATGCCCTACCAGCAGGACATGCAAGCAGCGCCATCCAGCCGGGTCGTATACAGCTTGGTTAACAACCATCGGCCCTTAGCGATCTTACCATGCGAACGACAATGGGATCGTAGGGGAGCTTTTCGTCACGACTATAGGTGGCCGTAAACAATGCCGCGCGGCCGTCGCATACTTTGACGGCCCGGACATACAGTATCTGACCGTCCTTCAGCCCAGAATAGCTGGCCCATTGCGGCGTCACTCGCTTATAGGTCAACCTCCAGCCGTCGTGCTCATTCACTGCCATGCGATGCTCTATCTCGGTGCGAAAACTCGCCTTGCCGAGTTGCGCCCCCCATACTGCGAGAAACGCTTTGTTTTTGCCCTCGAAGGCTGCCCCTTGGTCGGAGCGCTGGGTAAGTACAAACCCCGGGGGGACATCGAACACGAAGCCGAGATGTTTGATCCCGAAGCCCTGCCATCCCTGAGCACCGAGCAGCGACGTGGGCACCGTGGTGACAAGTAAACTCAGCAGAATATGGGGACCATATCTCATAGCTGTTCCTATTGCTTCGGCGTCCCGCTCCCTGTCCGTGGCACGTCGTCTAGTAGGGTCGGCTCGACCGAGTCGTTCGTTCGGTGATCTGCTGGCAGCTTGCCGTTTGGGGTCATCTGGTTAACGGCGTCCGGCAGATCCCTGGTGATCCTCGCAATGAGCTCCTCGCGCGAGAGGCCAGTCTGCGTTGAAAGTGCCTCCAGCGTCTGCGCGTCGATAGCCTTTTCCACCTCATGAGGCTCGATCGGCTCGTTCGGCCCGGTGCCAACCCAGGAGTCCACCTTCGGGCCAGCACCTGCATTTTTAAAACGGTCGAGAATATCGCCAAGCGCGGTGCCGGCAACGCCCCTGGACACCTGGTCCAGTATCCCCCCTTGCGGATTGTTTGCATCGCGCTCTCCCGCTCCACGGATCATCTCTGCGATCGTGTCGCGGTTTTGATAAGCCAAGACCCCCAGCATAGCGATCGCAAGTCTTCCAGGATTGGCCACTCGTTCCTCCTGTGGTCTCGAGCTTGGAGAAGCTCTCGGCCTGCCAAAAGTTCCGCATTGGCCACCAAACCTTAGGTGGATACCTCCGGACGTGCACATGAGGTGGGCAAACGCGCCAGGAAGTCGATGCCTCACAAACCCGAAGCTAGTATCCTACTTTGTCCGTAAGCACCCGCAATTCAGGCTGAGGCGCGACCCAGAAAGTTCGAAAAGCTTCCAGGAACCCCAGCCAAGCATTTTTCAATGAAAATGGTCACTTAGCGAAAATCGGAACCGGAACACTTTTCTGATGCATAAATCCGGCACATCGCTGTCGCCACGCTTCGCGAACAAATCCTGCAAGGCCGCCTGATGGTCACTGACACCGAGTTCATCGTCGAAAGCATCAGCCAAGGCTGCGTGATGCTTGCCGATGGCGAGTTCTTTATCGACAGGCTGGTGAAGTATGTCGGCAATGGGAGGATCCGCTGGCATGTCGAATTCCGTGGACATCGCATCGAGCTGACGACCGGCCAGCTCAAGAAGCAGCCTACCTTCCGACGGAAGATGCTCGAACAGGCCGGCGTGCTGCCGCCCCAGTGTCCCGGGGCCAACTACAGGCGATGGGTTCTCGATCTGAGGAGGAACGCCATCGAGCTTCCCTGGCGGGAGAGACCGGTCGATGCCGGTTTCTCGGTAGACAGGCTTGTCGGTCATGGGGGCGACCGCTGGACGGTTGAATACCAAGGCAAGGCTATCAAGTTCACGACGACCAAACTGCGCAGGCAAACCAGCTTCCGCAAGAGGATGCTGCTCAAGGCCAAGGTGCTGCCGCCCCGGATGGACCCGGTTGCCTATCGGAAGTGGGTGGACTGGCTGATTCAAAACGCCGCCGAGGTCGCCCCGCGGGCCGGCGATGCCGTGATAACCGAGAAAAGTTGGCTTGACGACCTGCCGGAGTTAGGCGGCTGGCAAGACGAAGCGGCGCCCGAAGCAACCGACTAGGACGGCGCGCTGCCGCTCTTCACACTCACCCCAAACCATGGTGTTTGCCACGGCTACGAATTTCGGAACACATTGATCGCGAAGAATCTGGCCAGGGCTTGGCTCGTGGCGAACCAGACTTGAATGAGACCCCATGGATCGCTTCAATCTCGGCGCCTACCGCCGCCCGATCTCCACCCGCTCCACCGAAACCCAGCGCTGGTTCGATATCGGTCTTAACTGGTGCTACGGCTTCAACCATGAGGAAGGCATCAAGTGCTTTGAGAAGGCACTGGAGACCGATCCGGACTGCCCGATGGTTCATTGGGGCATCGCCTATGCAGCCGGGCCTTTCTACAATCTGACCTGGAAAGAGCATGGCGAGGCCGAGGCAAACAGCGCGACGAAGCGTTGCTTCGAGCATGTCCAGCTCGCGCGCGCCAGTGCGGCTGCAGCCAGCGAGGTCGAAAGACAATTGATCGAGGCGTTGGCCTGCCGCTTCCGGAAACCGCACCGGGTGACGCCACAGGAATTCGAGCAATGGGACGACGCCTATGCCGCCGCGATGCGGCGGGTCTATCAAAATTTTCCCGACGATCATGATGTGATGGCGCTTCTCGTCGAGGCGCTGATGATGCGCACGGTGCGGCGCCTGTGGAATCTCAAGACCGGTGAACCGGCGCCGAATTCCGATGTCGTCGAGGCGCTGGAGGTTTGCGAGCGGTCAATCCTGCTGGCAGACGAGGCCGGCACCGCCCAGCATCCGGCGATCGTCCATCTGCACATCCATCTGCTGGAAATGTCCACCATCCCGGAACGCGGCATGCGCTCGGCCGATCTGCTCGGCGAGATGTGCCCCGATGCCGGGCACATGAACCACATGCCGGGGCATATCTATGTGCTGTGCGGCGAGTATGAGAAAGCGAAGCTCGCCAGCGAAAAGGCGGTTCGGGCCAACGACCTTTATATCGCCTACGCCAATGAGCCGACCTATTATCTGCTCGGCTGCTGCCACGATCTGCACCTGATGATGTTCACCTGCATGTTGTCGGGCCAGTACCAGCCAGCGCTGTGGGCCGCCGACAAGGTGCGCAGCCTGGTGACGCGTGACGTGGTCGCCATCCAGGATCGGCCCAAACTCACCCAGACCGTGGAAGGCTACCATGCGATGAAATCGCACGTGCTGGTGCGCTTCGGTCGCTGGCGGGAAATCATCGACGAGCCGGCAACCGAAGAGCCCGGCCTCTATGTGCTGACGGCGGCCATGCAGCATTACGCCAAGGGCGTGGCGCATGCGACGCTGAGGCAATTCACCGACGCCGAGCGCGAGCGTGAACGCTTCCACCAGCATCTCGAAGGCATTCCAGCCGAGCGGCGTTTTCTCAGCAACCCGGCCCGCGCCTCGCTCGCCGTCGGTGCCGCCTTGCTCGACGGCGAGCTTGCCTACCATCAGGGCCTGCACGAGCAGGCCTATGGCCATCTCAGGCACGCGGTCGAGCTGGACGACAATCTGTCCTACACCGAGCCGTGGGCGTGGATGCACCCGCCGCGCCATGCGCTGGCGGCGCTGCTTCTCGACCAGGGCCACGCGCAAGAGGCGGAGCAGGTCTATCGCGACGATCTCGGCCTGAGCGGCAATGTGCAGCGCTGCGCCCGGCACCCGGACAATGTCTGGGCGCTGCACGGGCTGGTGGAATGTTTGGGGCGGCGCGGCGAGAGCCAAGAGCTGCCTGCACTGCAGGCAAAACTCGCCACGGCGCTGGCCAAGGCCGATGTGCCGATCAGCTCATCGTGCCTGTGCCGGACGGGCGTGCAATCGGCACTCAGCTGTTGTCCTTGATGCCCATCGCACCCTTCCCGGGCAGTTCAATCATGGAATGCTGAAGGGCACCGATTCAGCAACCGTTCCATCGATGGCCAAATCAACCCGATAGGTGCCCTCCGGCCATCCCGCCGTTGGTTTGCTGAGTTGTGAATCAGCCTGATTGTTGGCTCCTACGTCGAGGTCGACCTTGTCGATCGTATAGTTCTCCGGCGCGGCGCCGTGGGAATCAACCGAGACCCAGGAGAACGTGATTTTCGAGGTCGGCGCGATATCCACAAGGTCAGCCGAGACGTAGATCGCCGGTGTCTCGACAGGGAAGTTGCTCTGAGGCGTTCCCCCGTCCTTCGTCGCGGAAAGGACGATGTTGGTGAAGCCCGCCGCCTGGGCCGGCATACCGAAACTGAGCGCCGCCAAGGCGGCAATGGCTAGAACTAGAGCTGATTTCAAGACTTATTTCTCCTCGGGCTTGGGTGCTGGCCCAGCAAATCGGGGTCAAAGCGGGTTGAGGACGGATGCCGTCAGCCCAGCCATTTGTCATAGTCGGCCACCAATAGATGCAACGGCGGTGTGTCTTCCTCGATATCGGCGAAACGGCCGATCGGCTCGCGGAAGACGTTGTCCGTGCGATCGTCATTGACGGTCGACACCTCGCCGATCAGGACATCCTTGCCCTCGGCCCAGAAGGCGTGCCAGACGCCGGGCAAGAGCGTGACGCTTTGGCCGGGATCAAGCTTCAGCAGTCCGCCCGCCGGCAGCCTGTGGATAGTTCCGTCGACCGGCACCGAAACCTCGGCCTTGGGGTCGATGCCGCCGTCGCGATCATGCATGAACAGTTCAAGCACCAGCTTGCCGCCGCCGCGGTTGATGATGTCTTCGGCCTTGATGTTGTGGCGGTGCATCGGCGACATCTGCTCCTTGCGCGAAATCATGATCTTCTCGGCATAGAGCATGCCCATGCCCTTCTTCATGTCCTCGTAGCGGCCGTTGCGAACGGTGAACAGGAACAGGCCGAGATCGTCGAACTTGCCCTGGCCATAGTCGGTGATGTCCCAGCCGAGCCGCGAGGTGAAGATGGCCGAAGAATCGACCTGGCGCGCCTTCATCTCTTCCGGCGACCAGTAGGCGAAGGGCGGCATGATATAGCCGAACGAGCGGATGAAAGCGTCGGCTTCGCGGATGATGTCGTTGATGGCGGAGCGTTTCATGATGATGACCCTCGTGTCGATTTTTCCGACAATCGCATAGCCGAACGCCGGTGCGGTGTCGATCCACCTTGCCTGTTCGAGCCCTGTCTGTTCGAGCCTTGCGCGGGCCAGTCATGGCCAACAGATCGCGGCCCGCTGGCCGCGTGACATCGCGTGCTTTGAGGCTCATAACCCTTGCGAATTGCACAGGGATAGCCGATGCCGACCATCCATGACCTCGATACGCCTTCGATCCTGATCGACGTCGCACGCGCCGAAGCCAACATTGCTCGTGCACAGGCTCATGCCGACAAGAACGGACTGAAGCTCAGGCCGCACATCAAGACGCACAAGCTGCCTTATTGGGCGAAGAAGCAAATGGCGGCAGGTGCCGTCGGCATCACGTGCCAGAAGATCGGCGAGGCCGAGGTAATGGCCGACGCCGGGCTGACCGATATCTTTCTTCCCTACAACATCCTGGGGCGCGCCAAGCTCGAGCGGCTGAAGGCGCTGCATGGCCGCGTGACCCTGTCGGTCACGGCCGACAGCATGGACACGCTGGAAGGGCTCGCGGCAGCTTTCACCGATGCCGGCCATCCTCTGTCCGTGCTGGTCGAATGCGACACCGGCATGGGTCGCTGCGGCGTACAGACAGCCAATGAAGCGGTGGCGCTGGCAAGGCTGATCGACAAGGCTGGTGGCCTCACCTTCGGCGGACTGATGACCTATCCGGCCGCCGGCCGCGCGGCTGAAGCCGAAGCCTGGCTCGCCACCGCCAAGCAGGCGCTGGCTGCCTCGGGGCTTGCCTGCGAGCGCATCTCCAGTGGCGGCACGCCTGATATGTGGCGCTCCGTCGACGCATCCGTCGTCACGGAGTATCGCCCGGGAACCTACATCTATCTCGATCGCTACCAGGTCGCCAAAGGCGTCGGCACCTTGGACGATTGCGCGCTGACGGTGCTCGCGACCGTGGTCAGCCATCCGACAGCGACCCGCGCCATTCTCGATAGCGGCAGCAAGGCCCTGTCCAGCGATACGCTAGGGCTAAAGGATTTTGGAGAGTTGATGGGCGTCCCCGGAGCACTGGTGACGGGCCTGAGCGAGGAGCACGGCACGGTCACGCTTTCTGGCGACGGCAGGCTGCGCATTGGCGAACGCGTGCGCGTGGTGCCGGACCACTGCTGCGTCGTCACCAACCTGTTCAACGAGGTCAATCTGATAGACGACGAGAAGGTTCTCGAAACGCTGCCAGTGGCGGCTCGCGGGCTGATGACATGAGGTTTTAGACCGGACGCTCCGCCTGCCGCGCTGCCACCCGCCGCATGGCTATCACCCGGCGGCGGCGGATTTCGGTGCGCATTGCCATCAGGTGCAGCGCGAAGAACAGCACGGTAAAGCCGAAAGCCATCACCAGCAGAGGCCAGAGCAGGCTCGGGTCGATGGTAGGGCCGCCGAGCCGGAACACCGAGGCAGGCTGGTGCAGCGTGTTCCACCAGTCGACCGAGAATTTGATGATCGGGATATTGATGAAGCCAACCAGCGTGATGATGGCAGCGGCCCAGGCGGCGCGGCTGGCATCATCCAGCGCACGGGTCAGCGCGATGATGCCGAGATACATCAGGAACAGCACGAAGACAGAAGTCAGGCGAGCGTCCCACACCCACCAGGTGCCCCACATCGGCTTGCCCCAGATCGAACCGGTGATCAGCGCCAGCGCGGTGAACACCGCTCCAATGGGTGCGGCCGACTTCAGCGCGACATCGGCCAGCGGATGGCGCCAGACCAGCGTGCCAAGCGCGGAGACCGCCATCAGCGTATAGCACATCATGGCGAGCCAGGCGAAAGGCACGTGGATGTACATGATGCGAACGGTGATACCCTGCTGGAAATCCTCGGGCGCGGTGAAGCTCATATAGAGGCCAATCGCGAGGATGAGCGCGGCGAGCGCCGCCAGCCACGGCACAAGCTTGTCGGCAAGCCCGACGAACCGCGTCGGATTGGCAAGATCGGTCAGGCCGCTCAGGCGTGAGGTGGTGTCACTCATGCGACTTTACATAGACCGCCGATGCGTTTGGGGCAATCGAGCGGCGGTGTCGCAGCTCTGGTCTTGCCTCCTCCCGTTCGGGAGAAGGCGGAACCGTTAACGGCTCAGGCGGCCTCGCCCTGCACCGACCGGCTGAGGCGCCGGACTTCCTCGTCGTTGAGCAGGCCGCCGGCGCGCAGCAGGCTGGCGAAGCGGCCGTTGCGCAGCGACAGTTCGGCAAAGCCACCCATCTCGACCACCCTGCCCTTGTCCATGAACACGACCAGATCGGCGTCGCGGACGGTGGTCAGGCGGTGGGCGATGATGAAAGTGGTGCGGTCGCGGCGCAATTCGTCGATCGCTTCCTTGACGCGGTCCTCGGTCTCGACGTCGAGTGCGCTGGTCGCCTCGTCGAGCACCAGGATCGGGGCATCCTTCAGCACGGCACGGGCAATGGCGATGCGCTGGCGCTCGCCGCCCGAGAGCTGGCCGCCACGTTCGCCGACCACCGTGTCGTAGCCATTGCTCTTGGCCAGGATGAAATCCTGCGCCGCGGCCGCGGTGGCGGCGGCATGGATCTCGTCGTTGGTCGCATCGGCGCGGCCGACGCGGATGTTGTCCTCGATCGAGCGGTTCAAAAGCCCGGCGTCCTGGAACACGGTGGCGATCGAATGGCGCAGCGACTTGCGGGTCACCGTGCGGGTATCGATGCCGTCGATCAGGATACGGCCACTGGACGGCGAGAAGACGCGCTGCAGCAAGTTGATGAGCGTGGTCTTGCCCGCACCCGTCGGTCCGACGATGGCGACGGTCTGGCCGGCCTGCACCTCGAAGGACACGTCGCTGACGCCCTGCCCCGAATTGGCGAACTCGAAGCTGACATCCTCGAAACGAACATGGCCGGTGACGTTGGCAAGGTCGCGCAGACCATCCGGCTCGGCGGTATCGGCGGCCGAGTCCTCGAGCTTGTAGAAATCCTCGAGCTTGGCGCGAGCTTCCGAAATCTGGTTCGCGAAAGCCGACATCTGATCGAGCCGTGAGATCAGCAGCGTGGCGAAGCCGGTGAAGGCGATGACGTCACCGATGCGCAGCTGGCCATGAGTGACCAGGTAAGCGCCGATCAGAAGCACCACCATCATCGAGATCGTCGACGACAGCCGATTGAGCGCATTGGCGATAGCCCACCAGTCGAGCACCGGGTTCTGCGCGTCGAGCAGGTTCTTGACGTAGCCACGCAGCGCCTCGGCCTCGTAGCCGAGACGGTTGTAGCTCTGCAGCACGGCGACGTTGCTCACCGAGTCCGTCACATGCGCGAATACCTTGTGATAGTGGCGCTCGACCGCAGCTTGGCCTTCCTTGGTGCGCTTCATCACCAGGCGGCCGATGCCGACATAGAGCACGCCGAGCACGAGCAGAACCATCGACATGCGCACATCCATGCTGAGCGCCGTCGGAACCAGCAGAACGAGCGCGACAGCGGTCGACAAGTGCTGGCGCATGAATTCAAGCCAGAGGCTGAACAGAGTCTCGACGGCGCGCAGCAGCGTGTGGAGGGCATTCGAGGTGCCACGCTGATGATGCCAGGCGAGCGGCATGGTGATGACGCGCTCGAACGACTGACAGAGCACTTCGCTGCGCCGGGCGTGCGCGAACCGGTCGGCGCCGCGCGCTACCAGGACGAAAGCCATGACATTGAAGGCGCCGAGGCCGGCCCACACGGCGAGCGTGGAGAAAACCGAACCGTGCGCGGAAATCGCGTCGATGACCCGGCCGAACATGATCGGCTCAAGGATCGCGATGGCTGCAAGAGCGACGTTGGCCGAACAGATCAGCGCGACGCGCTTCTTGTCGGCAGCCAGATACCCCAGCGCTCTCCAATAGATCTGCAGAAGTGACACTTCAGCTACTCCGCCAACGTTCTATTGTGCCCAATACCAATATTGTGCACCGCACCATTTCCTGACACGTAACGGTTGATGCGTCGCAAAACAATGCCCGTCTATCTCTTCCGTTCCCATTTAGCGAACAAAAGATGACGACGATACGAAATCTGGCGTGATCACCTAACAGTTTGAGATAAAAGGTGAAATGTCAGCCTTGCGGCAAAATCATGGCAGTGGTCGAGCTGTGCCACATTTTTAATCACGGCAGGCCGGCATGACTTCGTCCGGGCGGCTGGCCAACGTCGTCGGCACCCCACGCGCAAGTAAACAATGCACGGCATCGCGCGTCCTGGAGGACGCGCGATCTAATCACTAAATGGTTGATTTCATGCCGGTATCTTGACCACGACCTCGGTCTGGTCACCAGCTTTGGGTGCGAAGGACGTCGATTTTGTCTTCGAACCATTGACTTCGAGCGAGATCGTCTTGGCCTTTTTGTCGCGAATGACCTGGACCTTGATCTCGGCGCCCAGCATCTTGAGTGAAGCCTGGTAGCCATCCCAGTGGCTGGGCAGCTTCGGCCGGAATGTGATCTGCTTGCCGCGCCGTTCGATGCCCAGGATGCCTTCGACCGCCGCCCGATAAAGCCAGCCCGCCGAGCCGGTGTACCAGGTCCAGCCGCCGCGACCTCCCTTGTCATCGCCGGCGTAGATATCGGCCGCCACCACGTAGGGCTCGACGCGGTAGTGCTCGGCCGAGGCCTCGTCGAACGCGTGGTTGACCGGATTCAGCATTGAGAAGCAGCGATAAGCTTCATCGGTCTGCCCCATCTCGGCCAGCGCAATGACGAACCACGTCGCCGCGTGGGTATACTGGCCGCCATTCTCGCGCACGCCAGGTGGATAGCTCTTGATGTAGCCGGGGTCCTTCTGTGTCTTCGAGAAGGGTGGCGTGAACAGTTTGACGATCTTGAGACGGTCGTCGACGAGCAGCTTCGTCGCCTGCTGCATGGCCGTGGTCGACCGCGCCGGGTCGCCCTCGCCCGACAGCACGCTCCAGGACTGGGCGATGGAGTCGATCTTGCACTCCTGCGATGTACGCGAGCCCAAAGGCGTACCGTCATCGAAACTGCCGCGCCGGTACCATTCGCCGTCCCATGCCGTGCTTTCGAGTGCCCGCTTCAGCGCGTCGGCATGCTTTGCCCAGGCCTGTGCGCGCTTGGTGTCGCCCTCGGTCTTGGCGACCGCGGCGAAGTCGCCCAGCGTCTTCAACAGGAACCAACCCAGCCACACGCTCTCGCCCTTGCCGTGTTCGCCGACACGGTTCATGCCGTCGTTCCAGTCGCCGCCAAGGATCAGCGGCAGGCCGGCTGGACTGCTGCGCTTGATGGCAAGGTCGAGCGCACGCGCGCAGTGGTCGTAGAGCGACACTGTCTTCTTCGAGATTTCCGGGGTGAAGAAGGCGTCGTGCTCGCCTTCACCCAGCGCCTGTCCGTCGAGGAAAGGCAGTTGCTCCTTCAGGATGGCGGCGTCGCCGGTCACCATGAGATAGCGGGACGTGGCGTGGGCGAGCCACACCACGTCGTCGGAGATCAAGGTACGCACGCCGGCGCCGGTGCGCGGCAGCCACCAATGCTGCACGTCACCCTCCGGGAATTGCCGCCGCGCGGCGTTGAGGATCTGGTCACGCGCCAGCTTCGGGTCATGCGCCAGCAAGGCGAGCGTGTCCTGCAACTGGTCGCGGAAGCCGAAGGCGCCGCTTGCCTGATAGAAGGCCGAGCGGGCGCGGATGCGGCAGGCAAGGCTCTGATAGGGCAGCCAGTGATTGACCATGGCATCGAGTGCCTTGTCCGGCGTCTCCACCTGGATGGTGTCGAGGAAGGCGCGCCATTCGCGTTCATTGTCGGCCAGGCGCTGGTCGAAATCCTTGCCCCGGTGCGTCTGCACCAACGCGCTCGCCTGCGCCGCGGAATCGGCATCGCCGAGCAGCCAGATGAGCGTGACGTCGGCGCCGGCCGGAATCTCGACGTCGCGAGCGATCGCCGCGCAAGGATCATCTCCGGCCTCGACTCGACCCGACAGGGCCGAACCGCTCAGCACCGCCTGTGGCAGCTCGCTGGACCCGTGCCGGCCGAGGAACTCGGCCCGGTCTGACGTCACCGAGTGGACGCCGGTGTCGGCGGCGAGGAAGGCCACCCGCTCGCTGAAATCGAGCCCGTAGGGATTTTGCGCCAGCAACGCGCCGGTGGCCCCGTCGCGGGACGGCACTATGGTTGCCGCGGTGCGCGACCGATGCCCGCCAAGCACCCATTCGGCGTAAGCATAGACACGCAGCCTAGCCGGCACCGGGCCGGAATTCTGGATGCGCAGCCGCGTGATCTTCACCGGATCGATGGGATCGACGACATGGGTCAGGTCCATCGACAACGGTCCGCGCTTCGAGCGGAAGGTCGAGAAGCCCTGGCCATGCCAAGCCTCGTAGGTCATCGCGGGATCGCGCACCACCGCTGCGAGCGGAGAGAACGCCTTGCCGCTGGCCTGGTCGTAAATATAGACGCCCTCGCCCGGCCGGTTGGACACCGGATCGTTCGACCATGGCGTCAGCTGGTAATCGCGGCTGTTGCGGCTCCAGGTGAAGGCCGCTCCCTCGGCCGAGGTGTGGAAGCCGAACGACGCGTTGGAGACGACGTTGATCCAGGGTTGCGGCGTCGTGCGCCGGCCAGCCAGGCGCACCACATAGTGCCGCCCGTCGCCGTCGAAGCCGCCGAAACCATTCCACAGGCTGAGGCCGGAGCCATCGGCGCTGACGTCGGCCACCGCCTGCGAGGCAAATGCATGCATCTGCGGTGCGAGCGCCGCGATTTCGCGCGAACCCGGCAATCCTGCCGGCTGCAAGCCATCGCGCGCCTGCAGCGCGGCCGCCTCGGCCCGTTCGATCTGGTCGAAGATGGTGCCGTTACGTGTATGCAGCACAACCCGGGCGACGGCGAGCAGCGTCTTGTAGGTGGTTTCCTCCATCAGGTCGCGGCGCACCGCGAAAATGTGCTGGCGGGGTCCGAGTTCCTTGCCGCGCAAGCGGCTGTTTTCGCACAGCGTCTCGACCGCGCGCTGCAGATCCTGGACATAGGACGAAGCCTGCTCGTTGACCACGACGAAGTCGATCATCATGCCGCGGGTGCGCATGTATTCCTGGAAGCGCAACGCCTGGGCTACGATCTCGAGATCGGCAACGTCACCGATCCTGACCAGGAAGATCGGGTAATCGCCCGAAATACT
This sequence comes from Mesorhizobium australicum WSM2073, assembly GCF_000230995.2. NCBI lineage: Bacteria > Pseudomonadati > Pseudomonadota > Alphaproteobacteria > Hyphomicrobiales > Phyllobacteriaceae > Mesorhizobium > Mesorhizobium australicum. The sequence continues at coordinate 4,635,371 of NC_019973.1, forward strand.
GGTCGGCCACAGGCTCGACTGCTTGCCCAACCCGGAAGCGATGGACTCGGCCGGCAACCGCAGGAACGGGTCGGGATAGACCAGATAGCGCGCCAGCTTCTGCACATTGGCCGCGTCGGTCAGACTGAGGCCCATATGGCGGGTCTGCACCTGGCTACGCGTCCAGGCAAGCATCGCCTGCCGGGCAAAGCTCTCCTGATGGTCGAGCCGGCTTATCGCCTCCTCCAGCTCGGCACGGTTTGCCCCGACGACGGTCCAGAAGGTCAGCGATACTTTCTTGTTGGCGGGTACGCGCACCTGACGACGCAGCGAGGCGATGGGATCGAGCGTGAAGCCGGAATGGCCGCCAAGCCTGGCGCCTGGATCGAAGGCGGCGGCATCGACGATGGTGCGGCCACGGCCGATGAAGGCGCGCCTGTCGGTCTCGGCCTCGGCATCACGCGCCGGTCCCGACGGATCGGTGACGAAATGCACCAGCGTCACATCCGGTTCGCTGGTTTCACGCTTGCGGCGCGTGGCGAAGATCGCGCCGTTGTTGGCGGCGATTTCCGTTTCCACGAACATTTTCGAGAAGGCCGGATGCGCGTTGTCGGAAGCTTCCGAACCCAGGACCAGTTCTGCAAAGGACGTCACCTCGATGTGACGGTCGGATGTGCTCTCATTGTAGAGCGTGATGCGACGGCCTTCGCCATTGCCCTCGGAGATGACGATGCACTCCACTTCGGAGCGCAGCGTGCCGACCAGCTTCACGAAGCTCGCCTTGTCATCGGAAAACAGGGCCTGCGTCTTTTCCTCGGCCGCGCGCCTGGGTTCCGAAGTCGCGGACCACCAGTCGCCAGTGGCGGCATCGCGCAGGAAGATGTAGGAGCCAAGCCGATCCTCGACCGGATCGGGCTGCCAGCGGGTGACGGAAAGATCGCCCCAGCGGCTGTAGCCGGAGCCGGTCGCGGTCACCATCACCGAATAGCGGCCATTCGACATCACATTGGTCGAACGCAACGCCCGCGCGGGATCGAGCACGATGCGGGTGTCGGGGCTCTCGGTCTCCGTCTCGTCCTTGGAGCGCTCGTCGGCCTCGGTGCGGACGGTGGCGGTCGGAATGTCGCGCGGCGCCCTCTCCTGCAGCAGCAATTCGGCCGATTCAATGACCGGATCGCTGTGGAAGCGATCGCGCAGGCGACCTTCGAAGATGGCGTCGGCGACGGCGGCGATCGACATGCCCGAATGATGGGCATAGTAGTTCAGCACGACCGCGTGGTTGGTGCCTTCCGGTACGCGCTGCGGCGTGAAGTCGACCGCATCGTAATAGCCATGACGGCCAAGCGCGCCGATCTCGCGCAGCCGGGTCAGATTCTGCACCGCTTCGCGCGGGTTGAACTGCGCCGCCATGATGGTCGCGTAAGGCGCAATCACCGTGTTCTGGCCAAGGCCACGCTTCAGCCCAAGCCCCGGCACGCCGAAATTGGTGTACTGATAGGTCAGTTCCCGGTCGCGGGCGTTGTAGGCCGCTTCCGAAATGCCCCACGGCACATTCTTCTGCCGGCCATACTGCATCTGGCGCTTGATGATCAGCTTGCTCGTCTGGTTGAGGATCGAGCCTTGCGGCTCCTTCATCACCAGCGGCGGCATCAGATATTCGAACATCGAGCCGGACCACGACATCAGCGCGCCCTGGAAGCCGATCTCGACGATCGGGCGGCCAAGCCTGAACCAATGTTCGGTCGGCAGATCGCCCTTGGCGATGGCGAACAGGCTGGTCAGCCGCGCCTCGGAGGCGAGAAGGTCGTAGCAGCTTTCGTCGAGCTGATGTTCCTCGACCCGGTAGCCGATCGACAAAAGCTTGCGCTCCGGCCGCATCAGGAAGGCGAACTCCATCTCGAAGGCGAAACGACGGGTGCGCTCGCGCAAGGTGAGCAGCTTGGCACGCAGAGCCTCGACGGCGTTCTCGTCGCTGTGGGCGTCGTGGACGTGCGCCTCGCAGGTGGTTTCGAGCCGTGCCGTCCAGTCGACGATGACGTCGCTTTGCGGCGATGCGGCTTCGGTGTGAATGGCGGTGGCGAGCTTGCGGATTTCGCCGGCCAGCACCGCCAGGTTGATGGTGCGGATGGAGGCCATTTCCGGCTGTGCCTTGATCGTCTCAACCGCGCGACGCATGCCGTCGAGGCGATCGACAAGGCGTTGGCGCAACGGGCGCAACTGGCGGCGGTCGTCGGGCAGTTCATCGAGGCTTTCGCTCAGGATGGTCACCGTATCGAGGATGCCTTCGAAATCGCCCTGCAGGTGGACGGAAGGGGCTTCCGCCCATTCGGCGCAGGCAGCCGCCACCGCCACCAGGTGGCCGGCGAGATTGCCGCTGTCGACAGCCGAGATGTAGAGCGGATAAAGCGGCTTCAGCGTCGTGGTATCGTACCAGTTGAAGAGATGGCCACGATGGCGCGGCATGCTCTCGATGGTGGTCATGGTGGCGTCGATGCGGGTGATGGCATCGGACAGGCTGATCCAGCCGAAATCGCGTGCCGAGACGACCGAGAGCAAGTAGACGCCGATATTGGTCGGCGAGGTGCGCGGCGCCACGACTGGCGCGGGGCTCTCCTGGAAATTGTCCGGCGGCAGATTGTGATGCTCTGCCGTCACGAAGCTCTCGAAATAATGCCAGGTACGGCGCGCCACGGTGCGCAGCGTGTGGATGTCGGCTTGCGATATGCGCAGCCGATCCTCGGTTTCAGCGGAGCGGCTGATCCAGCTGGCGATCGCCGGCGAGCCGATCCAGAACAAGGCAAAGAAAAAGGCGACAAAGGCACCGGTGGAATCGGCCAGCACCGGAATGGCGAGGCCGACAAAGCCGATGATCACGGCGCCGTACATCATTCCGTAGTAGGAGCCGACATCGTTGTCGCCGGCCTTGTGCGCCTGCGAGGCGGTGCGCCATTCCAGGAGGTTCTGCCGGCTGACGAACAGCCGGTAGAGCGTGCGCACGATGGCATCGCCCATCATCCAGGCGTTATGTGCCATCAGCACGATCTTCAGCGCCACCATGGCGGTGCCGAAGGCGACGTCGCGCGCCAGCGCCGAGAAATGGCCGCGCGGCGTCTGGTCGCCGCTCTTGGGCAGGATGGCGTTGACGACGTCGAAGGTCGGCGCCATGAACAGGCTCAGGATCAGCAAGGCCTGCCACTGCGCGGCCTGCGTGAAGGGCAGCAAGGTCCAGCCGGCGATCGCCGCCATCACCCAGAAGATCGGCGTCAGCGAGCGGCGCAGATTGTCGACCATCTTCCAGCGCGACAGGGCCGGAACGCCGGAGCGCGGGTTGAAGATGTACCCCAAAAGCTGCCAGTCGCCGCGCGCCCAGCGATGGTGGCGCGAGGCATCGACCGAGTAGCGGGTCGGGTAATCTTCGACCAGTTCGACGTCGGTGACCAGCGCGGCGCGCGCCAGCGCGCCTTCGAGCAGATCGTGGCTGAGAATGGTGTTTTCCTCGATGCGGCCCTGCAAAGCGGCCTCGAAGGCATCGACATGATAGAGACCCTTGCCGGTGAAGGACCCGTCGCTGAAGACGTCCTGATAGAGGTCCGAAACAGCGAAGACATAAGGATCAAGGCCGCGATTGGCCGAGAACACGCGCTGGAAGAACGAAGCTTCGTCGCCGCTGGTGAGCGAAGCGGTGATGCGCGGCTGCAGGATGGTATAGCCGGCGGTGACGACGCGCCTGGTGGCGTCGAAATGCGGACGGTTGAGCGGATGGCAAAGCTTGCCGACAAGGCTCGATACCGCATCGCGGGTGGTGCGGGTATCGGCGTCGAGCGTCATCACATGGACGACTTTTTCCGGCAGCGGCACTTCGAGCGGCAGGAAGGTGGTATCGCTGTCGCCGCGCAGCAAGAGATCGAGTTCGTGCAGTTTGCCGCGCTTGCGCTCCCAACCCATCCAGGACCCTTGAGCGGCATTGTAGAGCCGGCGGCGGTGCAGGATGTAAAAGCGCGGCGCGCCTTCGGAGGGATAGCGCGCATTGAGGCGGGCGATTTCGGCGCGAGCGAAGTCGAGGATCTCGGTATCGGCCGCATCGATCTCGATCTTGCTGTCGGGCCAATCCGAAAGCAGCGCGAAATGGATCTCGTCCGCCAGATTGGCAAGGTAATGCACTTCGATGTTGCGGATGTTTTCCTCGACATCGTCACGGGAGCCGATCAGCGACGGCACGACCACCAGGGTGCGCGCCTCGGGCGGCACGCCGTGCCTGTAGTCATAGCCGATCAGGCGTGTCGGCTTGAGGAAGAGCGAGACCACGGTGTTGAAGAAAGCGAGCGCGCCTTCGCTGGCCGGCACGGCAAACAGGGCCAGCATCAGCACGATGGACGGAACCGACAGGCCGAGATTGGAAAGGGCGTTGCCCGACAGGACGAGCAGCAGGACGGTCAGGGCGAAGACGGGCAGGACGATGCCAAGCCATCCGGTCTTGGCGAAGGTCCGCTTGACGATCTGGCTGATCGTGGGCCGATAACCGATCGTCTTTTCGAGTTCCAGCCGACGCGGGCCAACGAGATAGAAACCGACATCGGTGTGAACGGATGCAGCTTGGGCATCAACCCCCTCACCGCTCTCCGGGACGGTTTCGCTGACAGCATGGCCGGCTAGTTCGATGGCTTTTTCGGCGACACGGTACTCCGACAGGTTCGAGCGGCGTGCCAGTTCCTCGATCGCGGTGCGGTATTGATCGCGCGAGAAGAAGTCGAGCGCGGCGAAATCAGTGCGCTCGCGCAGCACGGTATCGATGCGGCTGACGCCTTCGAACCACACCGTCCAGTCGACGTCGTTGATGAGGCGCAGGCCGCGAACGATGTTGCCGGTGGTCACATTGCCGCTGGACAGCGTCTGGTGCTCGGAAATGATGATTTCCTCGGCATCCGAGCCGGTCTTTTCGAGTTCGCCTTCCAGCCACTCCAGCGCCTTGCCGGCATTCTGCGATCCGTCACGCAGGCGATAGAGCAGCTGAGTGGCGAAGGTGGTGTCCTGTGCATGCGCGCTGAAATTGGCAAGGATCGCCTGCCGGTCCGGATTGTCGTCGGTCGCCAGCACCTTGTCGGCCACGTCGTTGGCGATCTGGCGCATCTGGCGGGTGCGGTTGACCCTGACCGCCAGGCGGCGGAGGTTTTCGATGAGCACGAAGCGCAAAAGGGACGGCAGTGCCCAGAGTTCGCCGATTTTCAGCGGCTCGACCGACTGAAAACCCTGGACGATGGACTTGAACATGGTCGCCGAGACGGAACTGTCGGAATGCGCGACATAGGTCCAGGCCAGCGCCAATGCGCGCGGCACGGTGCCGCCATCGGGCAGTTTCAGCGTTGGCAATTGCCGGTAGAAGCGGCGCGGCAGGTCGCGTTTGACCTGGAAAATGGTTTCCTCGATCAGATAGTTGTTGTCGAGCAGCCATTGCGCGGCCGGCGTGATGGTTTCGCCCCTCCCCTGCGCGGCATTGGTCGACCGGTAGACCTCGAGGATCTTCTTGGCGCTGTCACGGATGCGGGCCTGGAAGTCGAACGGGATCAGGCCGAACAGATCCGTCAGATCGCCCTTGGCAAGGCTCTCGCCGAGCAGCCGGAGCCGTTCCTCCGGCAGGAATACCGATCGTATCGGCTCTTCCGTGACGGCCGGGAAGCTCGCGCTTGTCTTCTCGATCTGGGCTGGGTTCGTCTGAATATTCATTGAAAATTCCGTAAGCGGGCACTCAGCGGCGTCACCGCCACGGCAATGGCCCTAAAACCGGTTCAAATGCAATCGGCTGCATCAACCCCTATGCCGAAAGTTTGTTTCCGCACCACGACGGAGCGTCATCTTTCGACCAACTCAAAGACGAGCGCCCCTCGCTCCCGTCGGGACCGATCGACGGAGAGGATTCGGGCTTTTTCGTGATGCCATCGTCAGTGTACGCTATATTTCGCCGGCATCGCGATCATGTTTGGAAACAGGCGGTAACCGTTGGCGGCAAACCCGTCAGGCGGCCCTGATTATGCGGACCACGAAAAGGGTCGCATCCGGGGCGGGCTCAACCCGCAAGATAGGCACATCCGGCCCGAGCAGCAGGGTGTCGAGCGGCTCGAGGCGGATAGGCGTGGCGCCGGCGAAAATGGCATGGCCTCTGTGGCAAAGGATGAGGGTGGAACAGGCCTCGGTCGAGATTTCCACAGGCGCCGAAACCGGCAGGCGTTCGACTTGATGCAACATGCGGCCGCGGCGGGTCATGACGTTGAGATCGGTAATCGGGCCCGCGATCAGCGCGGCACTCGTGGGCTGGTCGGCTGGAAAGGAAAAAGGCTGGGAAGCCGCTGTCATCCGCTCGGGCGGACGGCCGGCGACATTAAGCACGATCCCCTCGCCTTCCAGAACCGACAGGGTGCGGTCGATGCCGGCAAAGCTGGAGAACGGCCCGCTCGTCTCGACCCGGGCCATCGAGACGCGCCAGTCGAAATCGTCGAGCCCAGCGCCAGCGGGCGAGACGGCGATCTCGGTCGTCGTACCGCCGCCGTTCTTCCACGGCATGACGCGGTAGTCGGCGGCACGAAGAACGCGCATGGCTTAGCCCAAAATGCCAGGCAGGTTGAGCTGGTGCTCCTTGGCGCATTCGATCGCAATGTCATAGCCGGCATCGGCGTGGCGCATGACGCCGGTCGCCGGGTCGTTCCACAACACCCGTTCCAGGCGCCTTGCAGCATCCGGCGTGCCGTCGGCAACGATAACCATGCCGGCATGCTGCGAGAAACCCATGCCGACGCCGCCACCATGATGCAGCGACACCCAGGTGGCGCCCGAAGCTGTGTTGAGCAACGCATTGAGCAGCGGCCAATCGGACACGGCGTCCGAACCGTCCTTCATCGCTTCCGTCTCGCGGTTTGGCGAGGCGACCGAACCGGAATCGAGGTGATCGCGGCCGATGACGACGGGCGCCTTCAGTTCGCCCTTGGCCACCATCTCGTTGAAGGCGAGACCCAGCCGGTGCCGGTCGCCGAGGCCAACCCAGCAGATGCGCGCCGGCAACCCCTGAAAGGAGATCCGCTCGCGGGCCATGTCCAGCCAATTGTGCAGATGGGTGTTGCCGGGAGTGAGCTCGCGGACCTTGGCGTCGGTTTTGTAGATGTCCTCTGGATCACCGGAGAGTGCTGCCCAGCGGAACGGGCCGATTCCGCGGCAAAAGAGGGGACGGATATAGGCCGGCACGAAACCGGGGAAGGCAAAGGCGTTTTCAAACCCTTCATCCTTGGCGACTTGGCGAATATTGTTGCCATAGTCGAGCGTCGGCACGCCGGCGTTCCAGAACGCCACCATCGCCTCGACATGTTCGCGCATGGAGGCGCGAGCCGCCTTCTCGACCGCCCTGGGGTCGCTGACACGCTTTTCGCGCCACTCGGCAATCGTCCAGCCCTTCGGCAGATAGCCGTTGATGGGGTCGTGGGCAGAGGTCTGATCGGTGACCATGTCGGGGCGGATGCCGCGACGGAACATTTCGGGTACGATCTCGGCGGCGTTGCCGAGCAGGCCGACGGACTTCGCCTCGCCGGCCTTGGTCCAGCGCTCGATCATTTCCATGGCTTCGTCGAGCGTCTCGGCTCTCTCGTCGACATAGCGGGTGCGCAGGCGGAAATCGATCGAGTCGGGATTGCATTCGATCGCCAGGCAGCAGGCGCCGGCCATGACGGCGGCCAACGGCTGCGCGCCGCCCATGCCGCCGAGGCCGCCGGTCAATATCCATTTTCCCCTGAGATTGCCGCCATAATGCTGGCGGCCGGCCTCGACGAAGGTCTCGTAGGTGCCCTGCACGATGCCTTGCGTGCCGATGTAGATCCAGGAGCCGGCCGTCATCTGGCCGTACATCATCAGGCCCTTTTTATCGAGCTCGTTGAATTTATCCCAGGTCGCCCAGTGCGGCACCAGATTGGAGTTGGCGATGAGCACGCGTGGCGCGTCCGGGTGGGTGCGAAACACGCCGACCGGCTTGCCCGACTGCACCAGCAGCGTCTCGTCCTCGCCAAGCATCTTCAGCGAAGCAACGATCTGGTCGAAATCGTTCCAGGTCCGCGCCGCCCGGCCGATGCCGCCGTAGACGACCAGTTCGTTGGGGTTTTCGGCAACGTCCGGGTCCAGGTTGTTCATCAGCATGCGCAGCGGCGCTTCGGTGGTCCAATACCTGGCATTGAGCTTGTCGCCGCGCGGGGCGCGCACTTCGCGTATGTTGTGACGGGGATTGTTCATCATTGTCCCTTTCGGACGAGGCGGCGCGTCAGTGCCCGGCCCAGTCAATGGCGGTTTGAAGAATTCGCGTCAGCGTGGCGCGGATCGGAGCGGCGAACGCGGCGTCGTAGGGCACCGGCCAATTGTCCGGCGTGCCCTTCCCCTCGGGCTCGCGCATATAGCCTCGATTGGAGAGTTCCATCTGCAGCGCGTGCACGCCCTGTAGCGGCTGGCCAAAATGGCGCGTTATCCACCCACCCTTGAAGCGTCCGTTGACGACAAAAGTCTCGCCGGTTTCGGCCATGATCTGGTTGACCATCGCCTGCAACGTCGGATCGGCGCTCTTGCCGTCATTCGTGCCGAGATTGAACACCGGCAGCGTGCCTTCGAACAGGCGTGGCAGCACCGAGCGGATCGAATGGCAGTCATAGAGGACAATCTTGCCATGCAAGGTGCGCAACCTGTCGATCTCGGCCTGCAAGGCGGCGTGATAGGGTGCAAAGAACTTCAGCCGGCGCTCGTCGATCTCCGATGGCCCCGGCTCTTCGCCGTCGCGGTAGAGCGGGTCGCCGTCAAAGGTTTCGGTCGGGCACAAGCCGGTGGTTGCCTGGCCGGGATAGAGCGAGGCGCCGGATGGATCGCGGTTGACGTCGATGACGGTGCGCGAGATCGCGGTGTGCACGACAGTGGCGCCGAGACCGGCGGCGAAATCATAGAGATTGTCGATCCACCAGTCGCAATCACGACGGCCGAGCCAAGGCGAGACCAGCCGGTTTTCGAGGCCGGCGAGGTCGATACCGGTGTGCGGGATCGACACCAACAGCGGCGCCGTGCCGCGCGTGACCGTGAGCCAGGGGCTGGCCGTCATCACGCCGCTCCGGCAATCGAGGGCAGTGCCACAGCGCTCGCGGCTTTCACAGCCGCACCACTGCGCACCATGGCGATCGCCTTTTCCATGTCGGGATGGAAATGCCGGTCGTTATCGAGATGCGGCACCTCGGCGCGAACCAGCTTGCGCACGGCTTCCAGTGCTGCGCTCGACGCCAGCGGCTGATGGAAATCACAGCCTTGCGCGGCGGCCAGCAACTCGATGCCGATCACCGCGGTTGCATTCTCGACCATGCCGATCAGGCGGCGTGCGCCATGCGCGGCCATCGAGACGTGGTCTTCCTGGTTGGCCGAGGTCGGGATGGAATCGACGCTGGCCGGATAGGCCTTCTGCTTGTTTTCCGAAACAAGCGCGGCCGCCGTAACCTGCGGGATCATGAAGCCGGAGTTCAGACCGGGCTTGGGCGTCAGGAAAGCGGGCATGCCTGACAGCGCGGGATCGACCAGCATGGCGATGCGGCGTTCCGACAGCGAGCCGATCTCGCAGACGGCCAGCGCGATCATGTCGGCGGCGAAAGCCACCGGCTCGGCGTGGAAATTGCCGCCGGACAGAGCAGTATCGTCTTCTGCGAAGATCAGCGGGTTGTCGGTGACGCCATTGGCCTCGGTTTCGAGCGTATCGGCGGCCTTGCGCAGGACATCGAGTGCGGCGCCCATCACTTGCGGCTGGCAACGCAGGCAATAGGGATCCTGCACACGCTCGTCGCCGACCCGGTGCGACTCGCGGATGGCGCTGCCGGCCATCAAATCGCGCAGTGCGTCCGCGGTCTCGATCTGGCCACGGTGCTTTCTCAACAGATGAATGCGCGGGTCGAACGGCGCGTCGGAACCCTTTGCCGCGTCGGTCGAAAGCGCGCCGGCGACAAGCGCCGACTGGTAGAGCACCTCGGCATCGAACAAAGCGGCCAGTGCATAGGCCGTCGAAAACTGCGTGCCGTTGAGCAGCGCAAGGCCCTCCTTGGCACCCAATGTCACGGGCTCCAGCCCGTGCGAGACGAAGGCAACCTTGGCCGGGAAACGGCCATGCGGAGTAAAGCATTCGCCGACGCCGATCATCACCGCCGTCATATGCGACAGCGGGGCAAGGTCGCCGGAGGCGCCGACGGAACCTTGCGCCGGCACGACCGGGATGACGTCGTTGGCCAGCATCGCTTCAAGCAGCTCGATGGTCTGCGAGCGCACGCCGGAGGCGCCCTGCGCGAGGCTCGCAAGTTTCAGCGCCATCATCAGCCGGGCAACGGCAACGGGCATCGGCTCGCCCACGCCCGCGGCATGCGAAAGCACGATGTTGCGCTGCAGCGTCTCGAGATCGTCGGCGGGGATGCGCACGCTGGCCAGCTTGCCGAAACCAGTGTTGATGCCATAGACCGGCTCACCCTTGGCAACGATGCGCGCGACAGCTTCGGCACTCGCCTTGATTTTCGGACGGCAGGCATCGTCCAGTTTCGGCACGGCGCCACGGTATATGGCGCGCCAGTCGGCCAGCGTCGCATTGCCGGGCTTCAGGGTCAGTTCGGTCATTGTCCTCTCCAGATGCGGGCATGCAGCGGGTTGAAGCCCATGCGGTAGACGAGTTCGGCGGGACGCTCGATGTCCCAGATCGCCAGATCGGCGGATTTGCCTGATACCAGCGTGCCGGTCTCGCCGAGCAGCCCCAGCGCACGCGCGGCTTCGCGGGTGACGCCGGCAAGACATTCGTCGACCGTCATGCCGAACAGGGTGGCCGCCATGTTCATGGTCAGAAGCAGCGAGGTCAGCGGCGAGGTGCCGGGATTGTTGTCGGTGGCAACAGCCATTCTGACGCCATGCTGGCGAAACAGGCCGATCGGTGGCTTCTTGGTCTCGCGGATGAAGTAGTAGGCGCCGGGCAGGATCGTCGCCACGGTCCCCGCCTTGGCCATCGCCACCGCGCCTGCCTCGTCGGTATATTCGAGATGGTCGGCCGACAACGCGCCATAGCGGGCGGCAAGTTCAGCGCCATGCAGATTGGACAGCTGGTCGGCGTGGAGTTTGACGGGCAAGCCAGCCGCCTGGGCGACATCGAAAACGCGTGCCATCTGCTCCGGCGAAAAGGCGATGCCTTCACAGAACCCATCGACGGCATCGGCCAAGCCTTCCTCGACGACGCCGGGAAGGATCATTTTGGCGACGAGATCGATGAAGGCATCCTTGTCGCCCTTGGCTTCGGGCGGCAGCGCGTGGGCTGCGAGACATGTGGTGCGAACCGTCACCGGGCGTTCATTGCCCAGCTGTCGCGCGGCGCGCAGCGATTTCTTCTCGTTTTCGAGATCGAGACCATAGCCCGACTTTACTTCCACTGTGGTTACGCCCTCGGCAATCAGCGCGTCGAGGCGCGGCAGCGTCTGGGCAACCAGGTCGCCCTCACTGGCAGCACGCAGGAATTTGACCGACGAGACGATGCCGCCGCCGGCCCTGGCGACTTCCTCATAGGTGGCGCCGGCCAGCCGCATCTCGAATTCGTTGGCGCGGTTGCCAGCATGGATCAGATGGGTATGGCAGTCGATCAGGCCGGGCGTAATCCAGCGGCCCTCGCAATCGATGATCTCGCCTTGGGCAAAAGCCGAGGGCATCTCGGATTGCGGACCGGCATAGATAATGCGGCCGTCGCGCGCGGCGAGCGCACCATGCTCGACGATACCCAATCCGGCAGAATTTTCAGCCATGGTCGCCAGACGCGCATTGCGCCACAGGCGAAGCCCCTCTGCGTGGTTTTTGCTGCTCTCTACGGCCATCATCTTTTCCGTTTCAATCGGTGGCGATTATGTATATACATATTGAAACGCACTGCAAGTGCCATCATCACATACGAGACCGGAAAGCGGAGAGAAAAGTGACCGATATCTTTGCGGAACAGGCGCTTCTTCCTAACGGCTGGCACGACAATGTGCGGATCACTTTTGCCAATGGGCGCATTACGGCCGTGGAGCCTGAAGCCGCCGCTTTGCCCGGTGATGAACGCCATTCCATTCTGCTGCCAGGCATGCCCAACCTGCACAGCCACGCCTTCCAGCGCGGCATGGCCGGCCTTGCCGAGTTGCGAGGCCCCTCCGCCGACAGTTTCTGGAGCTGGCGCGAGGTGATGTACCGCTTCGCGCTGTCGATGACTCCCGACCAAGTCGAGGCGGTGGCGGCGCAGCTCTATGTCGAAATGCTGGAGGCCGGTTTTTCCCGCGTCGGCGAATTTCATTATCTGCACCATGATCGGGATGGACAACCCTATGCCAACCCAGCCGAGATGGCCGAGCGCATCGCTGCCGCGGCTGGCGAAACGGGTATCGGCCTGACGCTGCTGCCGGTGTTTTACGCCCACTCCTCTTTCGGCGGCGCAGCTCCGAATGAGGGCCAGCGCCGATTCATCAACGATGTGAATCGGTTCGCCCGGCTTGTGGAGAAAAGCCGTGAATCGGTTCGCGCGCTGAATCAAGCTGTCGTCGGCGTCGCGCCGCACAGTCTGCGCGCCGCGACGCCTGAAGAGCTGATCGAAGTCACCGCCATGGCGCCAAACGGACCGATCCACATCCACATCGCCGAACAGGTCAGGGAAGTCGAGGACTGCCTTGCCTGGTCCGGCGCGCGTCCGGTCGAATTTCTGCTTGGGGCTGCCGCTGTCGACCAGCGTTGGTGCCTGATTCACGCCACCCATATGACGGATGCCGAGACCATCGGCATGGCGAAGACCGGCGCCATTGCCGGCCTTTGCCCGATCACGGAGGCCAATCTCGGCGACGGCACCTTTGCCGCGCCATTGTTCAGGGAGCATGGCGGCCGCTTCGGCATCGGCTCCGATTCCAATGTGCTGATCGGCCTGCCCGACGAATTGCGCCAGCTCGAATATTCGCAGCGCCTCGCGCACCGCGCCCGCAATGTGCTTGCGGTAGCCGGCGGCTCAACAGGCCGCGCCCTGTTCGACGCAGCGCTTGACGGCGGTGGCGTCGCCCTTGGTGCCGGCGCCTCGCAAATCGCGACTGGGGCATCCGCCGATCTCGTCTCGCTCGACGTCGGTAATCCCTCGCTGGCTGGCAAGACCGGCGACGCGATCCTCGATGCCTGGATCTTTGCCAATGGCAGCAAGGTCGATTGCGTCTGGGTGCATGGCAAGAAACAGGTCAGCGCTGGCAGACACGCCAAGCGCGGGGCTATCGCCGCACGGTTTCGCAGCGTGATGACTGCGCTTTCCGAGGGTTAACGCAGATGAGCATGGCTGAACGGACGGACATAGACGACAGCGAGACCGTCTCGCTGCATCAGCGCATCCTGTCCGATATCCGCGAAAAGATCCTGTCCGGCACCTGGGCGCCCGGCCACCGTATCCCGTTCGAACATGAGCTGACCGCCGAATACAAATGCTCACGCATGACGGTGAACAAGGCTCTGTCGCAGTTGGCCAAGGCGGGTCTGATTGAACGCCGCCGCCGGTCGGGCAGTTTTGTCCGCCAGCCGCAATCGCAGGCAGCGGTGCTGGAGCTTCACGACATCAGGATCGAGGTCGAGGCGCTCGGCCTGCCCTATCGCTACGAACGGCTGGAACGCCTGAGGCGGCGCAGCAACGTGGAGGACAGGGCGTTGCTCGGATTGTCCGCCGCGGGTTCGGTGCTGGCGGTCGAAGGCCTTCATTTTGCCGGCGAACGGCCATTCGCACTCGAGCAACGTCTGATCAATCTTTCGGCGGTCGCGGAAGCCGGGGACGAAGAGTTTCTGGAAATCGCGGCGGGTCCATGGCTGATCGGCCGCGTGCCGTGGAGCGAGGCCGAACATCGGATACGCGCCGTGGCCGCCGATGAGACTATCGCCGACGTGCTCGATATCGATCCTGGCGCGCCTTGCCTGGTCGTGGAGCGCCGCACCTGGAGCGCGGAGCACCCGGTTACACACGTGCGCTTCATCTATCCGGCGGAAAGCCACACGCTGGTGGCAAGGTTCACGCCGTCGCAGGGGTAAGCCGATCTCCCGCTTGGGGAAGATCGGCACCTACAGCCGCTTTACAGCGCAGCCGTAATAATAATCTCGACCAGATATTCGGGGCCGGCGAGCTTCGCCTCGCCGGTGGCGCGAGCGGGTGTGTGGCCCTGCGGCACCCATTTGTCCCATTCGGAATTCATCTCGGCGAAGGTGCCCATGTCGGCCAGCCAGATGATCGCCTGGACGATCTTGGTCTTGTCGGTGCCGGCCTTGGCCAGCAATTCGTCGATGATCGCGAGGATGTCGCGGGTCTGCGCGGCGACGTTGCCGCCGGGCTCGCCGACCTGGCCGGCCAGATAGACGGTGTTGCCGTGTATGACGATCTGGCTCATGCGCGGGCCAACATCGATGCGACGAATGCTCATTGCGAGGTTCCTTCGTTTGAGGGTTGCGCTTGTTTAGAGTCGGCGTGGGCTTCGGGCAAGGCCGCCGGCGCCAAATCTCCTTGGACCAGCGCGGAAGAAACTCACGGCAAGTTGAGCCGCCGGGTCGCAAATCCACCGGATTGGCCTGTTGACTAATGTAATAACATCACATATCCAACGGCCACTATCGCGGCCAGGCTCGACTTCCCAACGGAACGATATGACCCAGACCTGCCTAACCTTCCGTGACCTGACGCTGGGCTACAACAGCCATCCCGCGATCCATCACCTCGATGGCACGATCCGCAAGGGTTCGCTGACGGCCGTGGTCGGGGCCAATGGCTCCGGAAAATCGACGCTGATGAAGGGTATTGTCGGCGTGCTGAAGCCAATGGCCGGCGAGGTCATCCGCGCGTCGGGCGTGCGGGCAGCTTATCTGCCGCAGCAGTCGGAACTCGATCGCTCCTTTCCCGCCCGCGTCGTCGATCTGGTCTCGCTTGGCCTGTGGCCGAAGCGCGGCATGCTCGGCCGCTATACCAGGGAAGATCGCGAAGCCGTCAGCCAAGCATTGATGGCCGTCGGCCTCGGCGGCTTCGAGAAGCGGCCGATCGACACGCTGTCGGGCGGCCAGCTGCAGCGCACGCTGTTTGCCCGCGTGCTGTTGCAGGATGCCGACCTGATCCTGCTCGACGAGCCCTTCAACGCGGTCGACGCCAAGACGGTCGGTGACCTCATTGCCCTGATCAAGCGCTGGCATGGCGAAGAGCGCACCATCATGGTGGTGGTCCATGATCTGGACCTGGTGCGCCAGAATTTTCCCGAAACACTGCTGCTTGCCCGCCAGCCGGTTGCCTGGGGCGATACCCGGGAGACGCTGAAGCCTGAGAACCTGCTGCGCGCGCGCCGCTTCCACGAAGCCTGGGAAGAGAACGCCCCCTGGTGCGAGCCTGACGAGCACGCTCATGGCCATGATCATGATCATCATGGCCATGATCACGACCATCACCATGGCGCCGGACCGAGGGCCGCCTGATGGACGCGCTCTACAGTCTCTTCATTGCTCCCTTCGCCGATTTCGGCTTCATGCAGCGGGCGCTGTTCGGCTCGCTGATGCTGTCGCTCGGCGCCTGCCCCATCGGCGTCTTCCTGATGCTGCGGCGCATGAGCCTGTCGGGTGACGCCATGGCGCATGCCATCCTGCCAGGGGCGGCCGCCGGCTTCCTGTTCTATGGCCTTGAAATCCTGCCTATGACCATTGGCGGCCTGATCGCCGGCGTCATCGTCGCGCTCGGCGCTGGCGCTGTCTCGCGCTTCACCATCCAGCGCGAGGACGCCTCGATGGCCGCCTTCTATCTGATTTCGCTCGCCATCGGCGTGCTGATGGTGTCGATCCGCGGCTCCAGCGTCGATCTCATGCATGTGCTGTTCGGCACGGTGCTGGCGCTCAACAACGAGGCATTGATGCTGATTGCCGGCATCGTCGCGGTGACGTTGGCCAGCCTGGCCATCTTCTGGCGGGCGCTGGTCGCCGAATGCCTCGACCCGCTGTTCCTGCGTTCGGTCAGCCGCATGGGCAGCCCGGTGCATTTCATCTTCCTCGGCCTCGTCGTGCTCAATCTCGTCGGCGGCTTCCAGGCGCTCGGCACTTTGCTATCCGTCGGATTGATGATGCTGCCGGCGGCAGCCGCGCGATTCTGGACCGCACGCGTCGAGCCGATGTGCGTGCTGGCGGTGCTGATCGGCTTTGCCTCCTGCATTGCCGGATTGCTCTTGTCCTATCATGCGTCGTTGCCCTCCGGCCCGGCCATCATCCTGTCGGCCGGTGTCGTTTATTTCGCCTCGATCCTGTTTGGCACGCGCGGCATCCTGCGCGGTCGCATCATCCATCACCGCCACAGAACGGCCTGATCCGCCTCACCCTCTAAAAGGAACCCCGCTTATGCTGAAAACGATCCGTGCCGGCCTGACATTGAGCGTTATAACATTAACTGCCTTTGGCGCATCATCGGCCTTCGCTGCGCCGCTGAAGGTGGTCGCCAGCTTTACGGTCATTGCCGACTTTGCCAAAAACGTCGGCGGCGACCGCGTCGCGATCACCACGATCGTCGGGCCGGATGGCGACGCCCATGTCTATGAGCCAAGCCCTGCCGACGCGGTCGCCATGGCGAAGGCCGACATCGTGCTGGTCAACGGCCTGCATTTCGAAGGTTTCCTGCAGCGGCTGGTCGATGCCAGCGCCACCAAGGCCTCGATCGTCACGCTGACCAAGGGTGTGACGCCGATCGACTTCAAGCCTGAATTCGCCGAAGCCGACGCGGCCGAAGGCGCCGGCACCGGCAAGACGGTCACCGATCCGCACGCCTTCCAGTCGATCGCCAATGCCAGGATCTATGTGAAGAACATCGCCGAAGCTTTCTGTGCGGCCGACAGCGACGGCTGCGTCAGCTACCAGACCAATGCCGCCGCCTACACCAAGAAGCTCGACGCGCTGGAAGGCGAAGTGAAGGCGGCGATCCAGTCGATCCCCGAGGCAAAGCGCGTCGTCATCACCTCGCATGACGCCTTCGGCTATTTCGAGCACGAATACGGCCTGACTTTCCTCGCCCCGCAAGGTATCTCGACCGATTCCGAGCCGTCGGCCGCCGATGTCGCCAAGTTGGTCGAGCAGGTCAAGCAGGACAAGGCTGCGGCCATCTTCGTCGAGAACATCACCAACACTCGCCTGATCGAGCAGATTGCCAGCGAGACCGGCATCAAGGTCGGCGGCACGCTTTACTCGGACGCGCTGTCGCAGCCCGACGGCCCCGGCTCGACCTATATCGACATGATGCACAACAACATCCGCCAGATCAAAGGCGCCATTCTCGGCAGCTGAGTTTGATCTGCGGCCAGCCGGGCCGTATCGGCCCGGTTGGATTTTCTGGCGCGCGATGTCTATTTGGCAGAGAATTCCTTCGATGCGGATTGCCGCCCCCCTCCCGGAGTGGCAAGACTGCCGTCAAAGAGATCGCGAGGATACGAGCCATGGAATACCGCCAGATCAGTGAAGACTATTCGGTCTCGGGCCAGATCCAGCCCGAGGACGTTGCCGCCATCAAGGAAGCCGGCTTCAAGAGCGTGATCTGCAACCGGCCTGATGATGAGCAGCCGGGACAGCCTTCGGCGGACACGCTCAAGGCCGCGGTCGAGGCCGCTGGCCTCGCCTTTCGCTACATTCCGGTGATCAGCGGCCAGATCACGCGAGAGAATGTCGACGACCAGGCCGAGGCGCTCGATGAGCTCGACGGCCCGGTGTTCGCCTATTGCCGCTCCGGAGCCCGCTGTACCAATCTGTACGGGCTGATCCAGCAGTCGAAGGGTTAAATCGGCAGCGCGCCGGTCTCCTTCAGCGTCTCCAGCACGATCGCCGTCTTCACATGCTGCACGGATTCGTGCGGCAGGAGCACGCCGTTGACGAATTCCGACAGTGATTTGAGGTCTGGCGTTACGACCTTCAGGATGTAATCCATCTCGCCGGTCAGTGCGTGAGCCTCCTGCACCTCGGGCAGCCGTGCCACCAATTCGCCGAAGCGGCGCGCATTGTCGCGATTGTGGGTGGCCAGTGTCACCGAGATGACGTTGACCAGCGAGAAACCGAGCTTGTCGCGGTCGAGCACCGCTCGATAGCCCTTGATGTAGCCGTCCTCCTCCAACCGTTGGCGGCGGCGCGAGCATTGCGAAGCAGAGAGGTTCACCCGCTCGGAGAGATCGTTGTTGGTGAGCCGCGCGTCGCCTTGCAAAAGCGCCATTATCTTGCGGTCGAACTGATCAATGCGCGCGTCATCCACGATTTTTGCCTTCACCATGCACGGTTCGCGCATGACATCACCATTTCAAGCTTTTGAATGCAAGCACCGTGCGTGGGCTCCGCGCTATTATGGTTTCGAACGGCTTTTCAGGCCGAGCAGCTTCCGGAGGATATCATGGGTCCTTTCCCGCACGACGCCCCGCCCGCCACGATCAGCAAAGACAACCCCGCTGGCACCGACGGTTTCGAGTTCGTCGAATTCGCGCATCCGGAGCCGCAGAAGCTGGCCGAGCTGTTCACCCGCATGGGTTATGTCGCGGTAGCCAGGCATCGCACCAAGGACATCACCGTCTGGCGCCAGGGCGACATCAACTATGTCGTCAATGCCGAGCCCGGCTCGCATGCGATGAAATTCGCCGACAAGCACGGCCCCTGTGCTGCCTCGATGGCCTGGCGGATGGTCGATGCCAAGCACGCTTTCGAGCATGCCGTCTCGAAGGGCGCCATGCCTTACGAAGGCGACGACAAGGCGCTCGACGTGCCTGCTATCGTCGGCATCGGCGGCTCGCTGCTCTATTTCATCGACAGCTATGGCAAGAAGGGCTCGGCCTACGACGCTGAATTCGAGTGGCTCGGCGAACGCGACCCCAAGCCGCAAGGCGTCGGCTTCTATTTCCTCGACCACCTGACCCACAACGTCTATCGCGGCCAGATGGACAAATGGTGGGATTTCTACCGCAATTTGTTCGGTTTCAAGCAGATCCATTTCTTCGACATCGACGGCAAGATCACGGGCCTGGTCAGCCGGGCGATCACCTCGCCCTGCGGCAAGATCCGCATTCCGCTCAACGAGTCCAAGGATGAAACCAGCCAGATCGCCGAATATCTGAAGAAGTACAATGGCGAAGGCATCCAGCACATCGCGGTGGGAACCGACGAGATCTACGCCGCCACCGACAAGCTCGCGGAGAACGGGCTGAAATTCATGCCCGGCCCGCCCGAGACCTACTACGACATGTCGTATGACCGCGTGAACGGCCATGACGAGCCGATCGAGCGGATGAAGAAGCATGGCATCCTGATCGACGGCGAAGGTGTGGTCGACGGCGGCATGACCAAGATTCTTTTGCAGATCTTTTCGAAGACCGTGATCGGGCCGATCTTCTTCGAGTTCATCCAGCGCAAGGGCGACGAAGGCTTTGGCGAAGGCAATTTCCGCGCGCTGTTCGAATCGATCGAGCAGGACCAGATCAAGCGCGGTGTGATCAAGGTTCAGGCGGCAGAGTAATTTCTCCGGCTCCGCTTGCGGCTCGACTAATTATGACCTAAATTTTGGTCATAAGAGGTCGAGCCCATGAATGTTTCCATTGCAGAAGCCAAGGCAAAACTGTCGGAACTGATCAGCCGTGCGCAAGCTGGCGAAGAGATCGTGCTTACACGTCACGGCAAGATCGCGGCTCGGCTGGTGCCACCGCTCGGCGAAAATCTCCTGCCCCGTATTGGCGCCTTAAAGGGCAAGATTTGGATAGCGGACGATTTTGACGAACTCGGTCCCGAATGGGACGAATACGTCAAATGACTGCCGGCTCCTTTCTTGCCGATACGCAAATTATCCTTTGGTCTATTAAGGACGACCCTCGACTCAGCGAGGAGCACCGGGCTGTCCTTGCATCGGACGCGACCGTTTACGCCAGCGCGGCAAGCGTTTGGGAAATCGCGATCAAGCGATCGATCGGCAAACTCGACGTTCCGGACGACCTGCCGGCGTTACTCCCGAGAATGCAATTCCAGCCGCTGACCATCACGTTTCAGCATGCGCATGTTGTCGGCCGCCTTCCCCGCCACCATGGCGATCCGTTCGACCGGCTGCTGATCGCCCAAGCGCAGGTCGAGAATCTCACCATCCTGACAGCGGACAAGCAATTTGCTCTCTATGACGTCGCGCTGGCATGACGTTTCATAATCCCAGCCGTTCGACCTCCGCTGTTCTCAACTTAACGTCATAATCGAGCAGGAACTCGTCGAGCTGCGGCGGTGCTACGGAGGTACCCGCGAGCATGGCATGCACCTGGCCCCGATGGTGGATGTCGTGCAGGAAGACGTGCGCCAGGATATCGCCGGTCTTTTCCGGGATCATGCCGTCCTCGCGCCGGTCGGTGACGACGCTGCGATCGAGATCGGCCTTCGACAGGCCATCGCAGAAGGCGATCAGCCGCCGGTCGGCCGCAAGCTGAGCCAGGTAAAGCTCGGGCGCGGCATCGAAAGGCACGAAGTCATCGTAGGCAGCCGCACCGAGGCGGCCGTCTTCGAGAAAATCGAGATAGAGATGATCGACCGCGAGGACATGGTTGAGCGTTGCCTTGATCGACGGGAAAAAGTTGGTGCGCTCGGCCTCGAATTCACCGGGCTTCAGCGCAAGCACGGCGCGATAGAGCCGGTCGTTCGACCAGAGATTGTTCTTCGCCATGCGACGCAGATGATCCAGCAGGTCCATCACTCAAACCTCTCATTGTGCCTACCGCTGGTATTTCTCGACCTTCTGCTCGATGGCGCCGAAGATCGAATGCCCTGATCTGTCCTTCATCTCGATGCGCACGGTGTCGCCGAAGCGCAGGAAAGGTGTCTTGGGCTCGCCTGACACAATGGTCTCGATCATGCGCTGTTCGGCGATGCAGGAATAACCGGCTCCGCCCGCAGAGACCGGCTTGCCCGGGCCGCCGTCGAGTTTGTTGGACACCGTACCCGAGCCGATGATGGTGCCTGACACCAGCGGCCTTGTGCGGGCGGCGTGAGCCATCAGCGCCGGAAAATCGAAGGTCATGTCGACACCGGCATCGGCGCGGCCGAACGGCTTGCCGTTGATGTCGGCAAGCAGCGGCAGATTGACCTTGCCGCCGTCCCAGGCATCGCCCAGCTCATCCGGCGTCACCGCGACCGGAGAGAAGGCGGAGGACGGTTTCGACTGGAAGAAGCCGAATCCCTTGGCCAGTTCCGGCCCGGTCAGCGCGCGCAGCGTGACATCGTTGACCAGCATGACCAGCCGGATCGCGGCGCGCGCTTCCTCGAGGCTGGCGCCCATCGGCACATCGTCGACGATGACGGCGATCTCGGCTTCCATGTCGATGCCGAAGGCCTCGTCCGCTAGACGGATCGGATCGCGCGGGGCAACGAAGGAATCCGAGCCACCCTGGTAGATCAGCGGGTCGGTCCAGAAGCTTGCCGGCATCTCGACGCCGCGCGCCTTCCGCACCAGTTCGACATGGTTCACATAGGCCGAGCCGTCGGCCCATTGATAGGCGCGCGGCAGCGGCGAATGCGCGTCATGCTCGTGAAAACGAGCCGCCGGCAACGCATTGTTCTCCAGCGATTCCGCTATGGTCGCGAGATGCGGCGAGATCCTGCGCCAGTCGTCGAGTGCGGCCTGCAGCGTGCGCGCCAGGAACGAGGCGTCGGTGTATTGCGTCAGGTCGCGCGAAACGACGACGAGTTTTCCGTCGCGTGTTCCGTCCTTCAGCGTGGCAAGCTTCATGCGGTTCCCTCTCCTGATGCGGCCTTGGCGCCGCTTAACTCCACAACAAGGCCGTCGCGAGCGATCGTCAAGTCGCCAGCCCATGTTTTCCTGACAGCGGCTATCCAGTCGACCTCGCCGATCTCGGTATCGTCGGCTGGAATGAGGTGATTGAGCACCAATCTTTTGACGCCGGCATCGCTGGCGATACGGCCTGCCTCCTCGGCAAAGCTGTGACTGGCGAGCAGATGTTCCCTGAGCCGCGCGCCATTGCCGGTTCTGGCAACCAGCCGCTCGATGCCTTCTTCCAGCATGGCTTCATGGACGAGGATAGCAGCGCCATCGGCAAAATCGGCCAGCGGCGGAAAGAAAGCAGTATCGGCCGAGAACACCACGCTGTTTCCCCCATGCTCGAAGCGCAAGGCGAAGCAATCGGTCACAGGCGGATGGTCGACGCGCAGTGCCGTCACCTTCAGTCCGCGCTGCTCGACCACATGCCCTTGGCCGAATTCGTCGACAGAAACCAACTCGCGAATATCGGGGCGGCCCTCGTCGGCGATGCGGATCTCGATGTCGAATTCCATCGCCTGACAAAAGCGCCGCCAGTAGTGGCCAAGCCCAGGCGGCCCGAACACGGTGACCGGCGTCGCCAAGCCAGCCGTCCATGCGGTGTGGATCAGCGGCCCGAGTTCAAGCACATGGTCGGAATGCAGATGCGTGATGAAGATCAGGTCGAGTGCCTTCAGGCTGACACCGGCATCGACCAGACCGCGCGTCACGCCGAGCCCGCAATCGACGACGATGGCTCGCCCGCCGATTTCGAGCAGCGTCGAGCTCGGCCACGGCCCGCCCGGCCGCAGTGCCGGACCGCCTTTCGACCCGAGCAGCACCAGCCGGTCCGGCATTGGCTTGCCGCTCAAGACCAGTCGCCCTCGGGCGTGCCATTGAACCGCTTCTTCAGGTCGGCCCAGCAATCGATGTAATTGTCCTGCCGGGTTTCGAGTTCGGCGCCGTAGCGGGTCAGCATCTGCGGAAAGCGGGTTTCGAACATGAAGGCCATGGTGTTGTCGAGCTTGACCGGTTTCAGGTCCGCGCGCGAGGCTTTTTCGAAGCCAGGCGCATCCGGGCCATGGGCCAGCATCAGATTGTGCAGGCTGATACCGCCGGGGACAAAACCTTCCTCCTTGGCGTCGTACTGGCCATGGATCAGGCCCATGAACTCGCTCATGATGTTGCGATGGTACCAGGGCGGCCGGAACGTATTTTCCGCCACCAGCCAGCGCGGCGGGAAGATGACGAAATCGATGTTGGCGGTGCCTTCCTCGCCGCTCGGCGCCGTCAGCACGGTGAAGATCGACGGATCGGGGTGATCGAACAGCAGCGCACCGACCGGCGAAAAGCTCGCCAGATCATATTTATAGGGCGCGTAGTTGCCATGCCAGGCAACGACGTCGAGCGGCGAATGGCCGATCTCGGTGACGTGAAAATTGCCGCACCATTTCACGATCAGCCGGCACGGCGTCTCCTTCTCCTCGAACCAGGCGCAAGGCGTCTTGAAGTCGCGCGGGTTGGCCAGGCAATTGGCGCCGATCGGGCCGCGGTCAGGCAGCGTCAGCTTGGCGCCGTAATTCTCGCAGACATAGCCGCGCACTTCGGCGTCGACCAGTTCGACCTTGAAGACGAGGCCGCGCGGCAGCACGGCGATTTCACCGGGCCGAAGCTCGATGACGCCCATCTCGGTGATGAAGCGCAAGCTGCCCACCTGCGGCACGATCAGCAGCTCGCCGTCGGCGTTGAAGAAATGATCGTCGGTCATCGAGCGGTTGGCGACATAGACATGGGCAGCCATGCCGGTCTGGCCAAGCACGTCGCCGGCGGTGGTGATGGTGCGCATACCCTTGATGAAGTCGGTCGGCTCTTTCGGCATCGGCACCGGATTCCAGCGGTACTGGCCAAGCGCCAGCTCGTGGTCGCCGACATTGGGGGCGCTCTTCCACAGGGGATAACTCGCCGCCTTGAACCTGCCCGTGTGCTTGACGCTCGGCCGGATGCGATAGAGCCAGGAGCGCTCATTGGTGCCGCGCGGCGCGGTGAAGGGCGAGCCTGAAAGCTGCTCGGCATAGAGGCCGTAGGCCGGCCGCTGCGGCGAGTTGCGTCCCTGCGGCAGTGAGCCGGGCAAGGTTTCGGTTTCGAAGTCGTTGCCGAAACCCGGCATATAGGAAAAGGCCATTGCTTCCTCCCGGATTGACCAAATTGGTTTCATTTGTAACCATCGAAAATGTAACTATCAATCTTCCGTTTTTCCCGGATGCGGACAATGGACATTCTCGAACTCGAAAGCTTTCTGCCCTACCGGCTCTACCGCCTTGCAGATGCGGTCAGCCGCGAATTCTCGAAGGTCTATAAGGACCGCCATGGCCTGACCCGGCCCGAATGGCGCACGTTGTCGGGATTGGGACAGCGCGGCACGATGACCGCGACGGAACTTGGCGAGCAGTCGGCCATGCACAAGACCAAGGTCTCGCGCGCCGTGGCTGAGTTAGAACGGCGGCGCTGGCTGGTACGAACACCTGACGAGAACGACCGCCGCGTCGAGCACTTGACGCTTACCAACGCCGGGCTTGCAGCCTATCGCGAGATGGTGCCGCTGGCGCAGAGTTTCGAGCGGGAACTGCTGGCGAAACTTGGCGTGGACGAACGTGCGGCGATTGTGCGTGGGGTGGCGGCGCTTGAGAGGACGTTGGAAGAGAAGTAGCGCTGAAAAAATGGGGATAGGCTGGGGGGACAGCGCCCCCCTCTGTCCGGCAGGACAGAGGGGGGCGCCTCGCGCAGACGTTTCACCGGATAGCGCTATGCGCGCCGTTACCAGTCCATCACCACCTTGCCGGAACTGCCGCTGCGCATCGCATCGAAGCCGGCCTGGAAATCGTCGATGCCGATGCGGTGCGTGATGAGCGCCGAGACGTCGAGCGGGCCCTGCACCAGGGCGATCATCTTGTACCAGGTCTCGAACATCTCGCGGCCGTAGATGCCCTTCAAGTGCAGCATCTTGAAGATGACCTTGTTCCAGTCGATCTCGAAACCAGTCGGGGCGATGCCGAGGATGGCGATCTTGCCGCCATTGTTCATGGTGTCGATCATGTCGCGGAAGGCAGGTGCGGCGCCCGACATCTCCAACCCGACATCGAAACCTTCAGTCATGCCGAGTGCTGGCATGACGTCGCGCAGCTTCTCCTGCGAAGCGTCGACGACATGCTGGACGCCGAGTTTCTTCGCCAGCGCCAGGCGCACCGGGTTGATGTCGGTGATGACAACCTTGCGTGCGCCGACGCACTGCGCCACCAGCGCGCCCATGATGCCGATCGGTCCGGCGCCGGTGACCAGCACATCCTCGCCGACCAGATCGAAGGACAACGCCGTGTGGACCGCATTGCCCAGGGGATCGAAGATCGCGGCAATCTCGTCCGGCACGTCGTCGGGGATCGGCACCACATTGTGCTGGGGAATGGCCAGGTACTCGCCGAAGGCGCCCGGACGGTTGACGCCGACGCCGAGCGTGTTACGGCATAGATGTCCCCTGCCCGCGCGGCAGTTGCGGCAATGACCGCAGACGATGTGTCCCTCGCCCGACACCCGCTGGCCGACCTTGTATTCGGTGACCGCGGCACCAAAGTCGGCTACCGTGCCGACGAATTCGTGGCCGGTCACCATCGGCACAGGAACCGTCTTTTGCGCCCACTGGTCCCAGTTGTAGATGTGGACATCGGTGCCGCAGATCGCGGTCTTCTTGATCTTGATCAGCACATCGTTGGGGCCGATCTCCGGCACCGGAACCTCTTCCATCCAGATGCCCGGTTCGGCCTTGGCCTTCACCAGTGCCTTCATCATGTTCGACATTCTCTTGTCCCTTGAATCTTTGATCCGGAATCGCTTTTCGCTACCGGCCCTTCAGGAAATCACGCCCAATTCCCTGCCGACCGCTCCGAACGCTTCCACGGCCCGGTCGATGTCGGCGCTGGAGTGCGCCGCCGACATCTGGGTGCGGATGCGGGCCTGGCCCTTCGGCACCACAGGGAATGAGAATCCAATGACGTAGATACCACGCTTCAGCATGCGCGCCGCCATCTCCTGCGCCAATGTGGCATCGTCCAGCATCACCGGGATAATCGGATGGTCGGCCCCGGCCAGCGTGAAGCCAAGCTTGCCCATCTGGGACCTGAACCGCGCCGCATTGGCATATAGGCGCTCGCGCAATCCGTCGCCATTGCGGATCAGCTCGAACACCTTGATCGAGGCGCCGGCGATCGCCGGCATCAGCGTGTTGGAGAAGAGATAAGGCCGCGAGCGCTGGCGCAGCCAGTCGACCACCTGCTTCTTGCCCGAGGTGTAGCCGCCCGAAGCGCCGCCGAGCGCCTTGCCGAGCGTGCCCGTGATGATGTCAACCCTGCCCTCGACACCGCAATGCTCGGGCGAACCGCGCCCGTTTCCGCCGACGAAGCCGACCGCATGGCTGTCATCCACCATGACCATGGCGTCGTATTTTTCGGCCAGGTCGCAGACGCCTGAGAGATTGGCGATGATGCCGTCCATGGAAAACACGCCGTCGGTGGCGATCAGCCGGAAGCGGCAATCCTTGGCTTCCTTCAGGCGTGCCTCGAGATCGGCCATGTCGTTGTTGGCGTAGCGAAAGCGTTTGGCCTTTGACAGCCGGACGCCGTCGATGATCGAGGCGTGATTGAGCGCGTCGGAAATGATTGCGTCTTCCTCGCCAAGCAGCGTCTCGAACAGGCCGCCATTGGCGTCGAAGCAGGAGCCGTAGAGGATGGTGTCCTCCAAGCCGAGGAACGATGAAATCGTCGTCTCGAGCTGCTTGTGTTCTTCCTGCGTCCCGCAGATGAAGCGCACCGAGGCCATGCCGTAGCCGTAGCGGTCGAGCGCCTGCGCGGCCGCGGCGCGCAGCTCCGCGCTGTCGGCAAGGCCGAGATAGTTGTTGGCGCAGAAGTTCAGCACTTTCTCGCCGCCGACCTCGATCTCAGCCGACTGCATCGAGGAAATCACCCGCTCGGACTTGTAGAGCCCGGCGGATTTCAACCCTGCAAGCTCGCTGTCGATATGGGAGAGAAATGCTGCGGTCATGATCGGGCCCCGTTTGACGTCGGCAGACTGTCGTCCCGCCCGCACAAAAAATCCATCGTAAAAGCGACCGGATCAGGTGGCCGGGCAGCATCAGCTGGGACGTTCCGACATTGCCCAGGTGACCACCCGGAAACGCATGGGCCGACGAATGCTCAAATGCGGGGCGGCCGCGAAAGAACCCGATAACCATTTCGTGATCTTTCCGCCTCTCGTCCGCGCCGGGCGGCCGTCGATTTCCAGTCCTGTTAACGTTTGCAGTTCAATGGTGCTCGCATAAATCCGTTGGCGAGAGGACCGCCCCCGAACATGTCTCAGCAGCCGGTGCAAACCGTTTCAGGCAAGCTCATACTGCTGATCAAGGCTGGCTACTGGCTGGCGCTGCTGATCATTGCCGCCATGGTCGCGGCCTCCTTCGTCCTGCTGCAGCAGACGATGGCCACGCAGCAGCACAACAACACCTTGCTCGACATCGTCGGTACGCAGAAGACGCTGTCGCAGCGCATCGTCTTCCTGGCCAACGCAACGGGCGCCGCCTCGCGCGACAAGCAGCCGGCGCTGGTCAGCGCGCTGAAGCAGGCCACGGCGGAGTTCGAGACGAACTACGATCTGCTGCTCAAGCAGACGGGCGCGGATCCGCAATCGCCGGCCAAGCTCGATGCGAAGTCGATCCAGAGCGTGCTTTTCGCCAAGCCCTTCCATCTCGACTATTTCTCGGTTGGCCTGATCGCCAATGGCGACCGGCTGGTCTCTGCACTGGAATCGCAGCTCAATCTTGGCGACAATGGCGGCTACAAGGGCGGCGCCGAACGCGTCAATCTCGATGCCTCGGTCGCCAATGCCACGCTGTCGGGCTATGCCGCGCTCGGCCAGCGCATCAGCGCCGATGCCGACGAGCGCTCCGAAAAGCTGCTCTCCCTCCACCGCACGCTGTTCTACGCCACACTCGGCGTCATCCTGCTGGTGGCGCTGTTCATCTTCAGGCCGATGTCCAACGCGATCCTGCGCAAGACGCGTGAGTTGGTCGACGCGCGCAATTCGATGGCCTTCATCGCGGTGCATGACGGCCTGACCGGCCTGCACAACCGCACCTTCCTCACCGACCATTTCGAGACGCTGATCAAGGGCGCGCATCGCCGGCGCGAGCGCCTGGCCGTAGTCCAGCTCGACCTCGATCGCTTCAAGCAGATCAACGATACGCTGGGCCACGCCGCCGGCGACTATGTCCTGGTCGTGACGGCACAGCGCATGCGCGATTCCTGCCGCGCCTCGGATCTGTGCGCGCGGCTCGGCGGCGACGAATTCGTGATGATCCTCAACGGGGCCGGCAGCACCGAGGACATCAACATGCTGGCACGGCGCATCCTGGTGCACATCAACGAGCCGATCGTGTTCCAGGGCACCACCATTCTCCCGGGCGCCAGCGGCGGCATCGCGGTCTATCCGATCGATGCCGACAACGCGCAGGACCTGCTCGTCCATGCCGATCTGGCGCTCTACTCCGCCAAGAAAATGGGTGGCGGCAACTTCTCGTTCTTTTCCGAGGAACTGCGCCGCGAACTCGACTACCGCAAGCAGCTCGAACATGACATCAAGGTCGCCATTTCCGAAAAGGCGTTCCAGGTCTATTTCCAGCCGCAGGTCTCGCTGACCGACGGCACCATCAGCGGCATCGAAGCGCTCGTGCGCTGGAATCATCCCGAGCGCGGCATGATCTCGCCGGGCGAATTCATCCCGGTGGCCGAGAAATGCGGCTTCATGCCGGAGATCGGCCGCATCGTGATCAGCAAGGCGATCAACGAGGCCGCCGAGTGGAACCGTGCCGGGATTGCCTTCGGCCGGCTTGCGGTCAATGTCTCGGGTACCGAGTTGCGCGAGCATGATTTCGATGCGTTTTTGTTCGATACGCTGGAGAAAGCCGGACTGCCGCCGCAGAAACTGTCGCTGGAAATCGTCGAATCCGTCATTCTGGACGACGAGAAGACCGGCATCGCGGCGAAGCTGCGTCATATCAGGGCGGCCGGCGTGCATCTGGAGCTCGATGATTTCGGCACCGGCTACGCTTCGCTCAGCCACGTCAATCCCAACGAGATCGACAGGCTCAAGATCGACCGTCGCTTCGTGCAAAACATCCATGAGAATGGCGACAACTCCAAGATCGTGCGCGCCATCACTGAACTTGCGCGGGGGCTGGGCATCTCCATCGTCGCCGAGGGTGCCGAAACCGAGGCCGAGCTCGATTCGCTGATGGCGATCGGCTGCGACCAGGTGCAGGGCTATTCCATCGCCTTCCCGATGCCGCATGACAAGGCGCTGGAATGGCTGACCGCCCGCATGCCGAAGAAAGCCAGGCTGACGGTATTGCAGGGAAGCCTGGCGTAACCCGGCCAGCCTTGACAAGCAGCCGCGGAAATGGCGGCCTGTCCTGACCGCGAGGGGATAGCGGCTCCATGACATTCTTTCGGCTTGCCCTGGCAGCCATGTTGATGTCGGCGTTGCCTGCCCATGGCGCGGATCGCACCATCTATCTCACCTTCGACGACGGTCCGCTGAACGGTACAAGCAACATCCTCGACGTCTTGGAGGCAGCGCGGTTCCGGCAACGCTGTTCATGGTCGGTATGCATGCCGAGGCCAGTGCGTCCAACAGGCCGGCATTCCTAGCTCTCTACGTTTTTCCGCAACGCCGCAAGCACCTGCGCAAATTCCGCCAGACGCTCGTCGGACAGTCCTTTGCGAAGCCGCTTGTCGAAGACGAGTGCCGCTTGCCGCAACGTCTCGAACAGCGCTTCTCCCGTCTCCGTCAATTCGACCAGGTGAACCCGGCGGTTAACGGGATCGCGCCGCCGCGTCAGCAGGCCCTGCGCTTCCATCGCGTTGAGATGATGGGTCAGCGTCGCGCCCTGGATGCCGATCATGCCGGCGAGTTCGCGCTGATTGGCAAGCTCGCTCGACTTGACAGACAGCAGCGTGAGCCAGACCGGCAATGTGCCGCCTGCTTCAACCAAGGCAGCGTCGAAGGCCTGGGCGACAAGCTTGGCGGTTCGGCCGAGATTCATGCCGACCGGCGGGCGGTCAAATGGTGTCATGATCTGACAGTAGAGCAAGCAGTGGGAATGTGAAACTTGGCTTCGTGATTGACATCTAACCGTTAGATATCTAATTTTACCTTATTGATGGCATCGCAGCATGGTTGCGGCGCGTAGGCGGTGGGCGAATGAGAGGAATGCGGTCATGCAATATGTTTATATCGCCGTCATCGGCCTGCACGTCATGGCCGGCGTCTTCTGGGCCGGCACGACCATCGCGGTTGGCCGCGATCCGGACATCCGGGCAGAGCGGTTCTTCCGGCCGCAAATGGGCGCGGCCGGTTTGGCTTTCCTGACCGGTTTGCTGCTCTGGTATTTCTTTCATGAGGGTGCTTTTGGCTCGATGGAAAAGATACTGGCGCTCGGCATTTTGACGGCGCTGATCGCCGCCGGCGTGCAAGGCGCGCTTGTGGGCTCCGCCAGCAGGCAGCTTGCCGGCGCCGATGCCGCGACCCAAACGGCGCTGCGCGCGAAAATGACCAGGGGCGAACGCATCGCCGGCGGGCTGCTGGTCATCACCGTGCTTTGCATGGCGACCGCCAAGATGTTTTAGAATCGCACGGCCGGTGAAAGCCGATCATGCGCGGCGCGCAACGGACCAGAGCGGCAGGTGGCTCTCCTTGCAAAGGCCGTTGCGCGCCACCCGATCGTGATCAAATCCTGATCCCGAACCTGATCCCGTCATAGATTGCGGCGTGGATGTTGCGCGAGGCAACCGCGTCGCCGATGCGCAAGAGCACGAAGCCGCCATTCGCGTTGCGCTTGGGAAAAATGTCGCCGCCGTTGACCAGCCGCTCATAGTCGACCGCACCACCGTTCTTCGACAGCGGTTTCAGCGAAAGGTACAGATCGTCGAGCGGCGCCGTGCCGTGCTCGACCACCACCTGGTCGACCCTGCGCTCTCCGCGCCAGCCACCGGCGAAATCCGAAGCGAGTTCCGCGATCAGTTGATTGCCTTCGCGCCGCACCGAGCGCAGGCGGGTATTGATGGTGACGGTGACGCCCTTTTCCTGGAAGGCCCTGACATAGGGTACGTGGTTCATGCCGCCCATTTCGGGGGCGAAGAAGCGTTCCGGCGAAACCAGTTCCAGCTTCGAGCCGCTGTTGGCAATCAGTTCGGCCGCGCCCATGCCCTGATGGCCGCCATTGTCGTCGTAGAGCAGCACATTTTCGGCCGACTTGACGCTGCCGGCCATGATGTCCCAGCTCGAGGTGACGAGATTGTCGCCGGAGGCCAGCGGCGGGTTCTGCGGCAGGCCCCCGGTGGCGATCACCACGACGTCGGGCGCCAGCGCCAGAACATCGTCCTGTTCCGCCCAGGTGTCATAGCGGATCTCGACGCCGAGCCGGTCGAGTTCGGCCAGCCGCCAGTCGATGATGCCGATCAATTCCTTGCGGCGCGGGTTCTGGGTCGCCAGACGCACCTGGCCGCCAGCTTGTGATGATGCCTCGAGGATCGTGACTTGATGACCGCGCTCGGCTGCGACGCGCGCCGCCTCCAGCCCACCAGCGCCGGCGCCGACGACCACCACTTTCCGCTTGGGCCCTTCCGTCTTGACAATGACGTGCGGGATATCCGCCTCGCGGCCGGTCGCCGCATTGTGAACGCACAGCGCCTCGCCGCCTTCATAGATGCGGTCGAGACAATAGGTAGCGCCGACACAGGGACGTATCTCGTGCTCGCGGCCCTCCATCACCTTCTTGATGATGTGCGGATCGGCGATATGGGCGCGTGTCATACCGACCATGTCGAGCTTGCCGGTGGTGATCGCATGGCGTGCGGTGGCGATATCGGAAATGCGCGCCGCGTGGAAGGTCGGGAATTTCGTCGCCGCCCTCACCTCGCCGGCGAAATCGAGATGCGGCGAAGACCGCATGCCGGTCACCGGAATGACCTTGGTGAGCGCCGCGTCGGTCTCGATCGAGCCCCGGATGATGTTGAGGAAATCGAGCTTGCCGGAGCCGGCCAGCCGCCTGGCGATCTCGACGCCCTCCTCCTTCGACAGGCCTTTGTCGAAATCCTCGTCGGCGACCATGCGGATGCCGACGACGAATTTCTCGCCGACCGCCGCCCGCACCGCATCGAGCACCATGTTGGTGAAGCGCAGGCGGTTGTCGAGCGAACCGCCATACTCGTCATCGCGATGATTGGTGGCAGGCGACCAGAAGCCGTCCATCAGATGGCCGTAGGATTCGAACTCGATGCCGTCGAGCCCGGCCGCCTGGCAGCGCTGGGCGGCCGACGCATAGTCGGCGACGATGCGCTCGATGTCCCAGTCCTCGATGGTCTTGGGGAAAGCGCGATGCGCCGGCTCGCGCACCGGCGAAGCCGAGAGCACCGGCAGCCAGTCGGCCTTGTTCCAACCCGTGCGGCGGCCAAGATGGGTGATCTGGATCATCACCTTGCAGTCATGCTCATGGCAGGCATCGGTGAGTTCGGCCAACCACGGCACGATGCGGTCGTCATAGACGTGCAGATTGCCGAAGGCAGCCGGGCTGTCGCGCGAAACGATCGCCGAGCCGGCGGTCATGGTCAGCGCCATGCCGCCCTTGGCCTTTTCGGCATGGTAGAGCCGGTAGCGCTCCTTCGGCATGCCGTCCTCCGAGTAAGCCGGCTCGTGGCTGGTCGACATCACCCGGTTCTTCAGCGTCAAATGCTTGAGCTGGTAGGGTTGGAGAAGCGGGTCGTTGCTGGTCATCGTCTTCCTGCCGTTTTAATTTGTGCTATGAGCGGCAAATCCAAGGGAAACCGCATATGATCGATACCAAAAATCTCACCCAGCTCGGCACGCACGTCGAGACGCCACAGAGCCCCGAAGCCGCGGTCCTGGAAACCGTGCCGTTTTCGCGCGGCGACGGGCCGCCGGCGATCGTGCGCTTTACCTGCCCGGAATTCACCTCGCTCTGCCCGGTGACCGGACAGCCGGATTTCGCCCACATCGTCATCGACTACGCACCCGATGCCGCCCTGGTGGAATCGAAGTCGCTCAAGCTGTTCATGACCTCGTTTCGCAACCATGGCGCCTTCCATGAAGACTGCACGGTGATGATCGGACGCCGCATCGTGGCCGCGACCAAGCCGCTCTGGTTGCGCATAGGCGGCTATTGGTATCCGCGCGGCGGCATTCCGATCGATGTGTTCTGGCAGACCGGCGCTCCGCCCGAAGGCGCCTGGCTGCCGGATACCGGCGTCACCCCCTATCGCGGGCGCGGCTAGTTCGGCCATCATTCGCACTGGTACTGGCTGAGCGCCCATTCGCCAGTCACCGACAAAAGGTCCGCTATCTTCCATTCGCCATCGACCTTCTTGAACTTCCATTCGAGGCGGTGCGGGTTACCGGCGACGACGAAGGCGACGATCACCTTGGCCTGGTCGCCATTGATCGCTTCGAGCGTCTTCAGGCTCTTGTCGATCTCGGCCTTGTCGTAGTCCGCATTGTCGAGCGCCATGTTGGGGTCCAGGCACTCGCCCTGCCCGGATTTGCGCAAGGCATCGCTCTTGTCGAGCACGGCTTTCGCCGGATCGATGAAATGGCCGCGCTGAGCAGGATCGACCTCCAGGCCGACCTGATCGTAGAACGGCCGCACCACCGCTGTCGGCGACCCCGGCTGGATTGGAGCGGCAGGCTCGCTTGGCGGCGATGCGACGGGTGGGGTCGGCGGCTCCGCGGCGCCGCCAGGCGGGGTTGCCGGCGGCGTCACGCTGTCATCGGGCGCGGTCCCGGCCGGAGCTTTTGCCGGCGGCGCGCCCAACAGCCCCTGAGCGGCCGTGCCGTTCAAGTCCGCCGCCAGCAGGCACACGGCCGAGAACAAAAGAAGCGTGCGACCGGCCATCGCATCACTCCGGATCTTGGCCCGCCATGCATTCGAGTTGGCTCAGCGTCCAGTCGCTGGTCTTCGATGCAATGTCCGATATCTTCCACTTGCCGTCGACCTTCTTCAGCGACCAGTGCATTTCGCGCTGCGAATCGTCTCCTTCCGGAAAAAGACTGAAACTCGCCACCACCTGCGCCGTATCGCCCTCCACCGTCTCGGACAGCTTCAGTGTCTTGGAAAGGGCCTTCTGGTCGAAATCCTGCGCGTCGAGGCCGGGGTCGAAGTCGATACAGGCGACCTGGTCCGGATTCTTCTTGGTCGCCTGGTCGTTGAGGTCGAACAGTTTCGTCACCGGCTCGGTGAAGCGATCGCGGTATTGCGCGTCGGCCTCGAACTTGACCTGCGGGACATAGAAGAACTTCACGGCGTCGGACGCCGGGCCGGCCAATGCCGCGGCTGGTGCGGCAATCGACAGGATGGCAGCGAGCAGCAGTTTCATGGATTTCCCCGAATGTTTGACTGCGGAAGCAATCAATACCACGCATCGTGCATATCGGCTTTTTTGCGGCTCATGAAGCCTCCTCCGGGCGGCGCGTCTGCTTGCATAGATCAAATCCAACGATCCTTAGTTTCCGAAAGTGGCGATCGGCGCGTTGAGTTGGGAGCGCTCAGGCTTGACACCGAGCCCTGGGATCTGCGGGACGCGTATATGCCCGTTCTCGATCACGATCGGGTTTGCGGGATCAGTATGCCCTTCGATGTACTCCTGCGCGATCCAGGCTCCCTCAAAACGTCTCGGCTCGACGGTAGCGGCGAGGTGGACGCATGCCGCTGCGATGACGTCTCCGCCCCAGGCATCGTCGCAGCTGTGCGGAAGAGATCGTATCGCACACAGGTCGCGGACCGTGGCCATCTTGGTCAGACCACCAAGACGGGTGACCTTCAATCCGAATCCGTCGGCGATACCTGACGAAACTGCCCGAAGCACGGCATTCAAATCCTCGGTACTCTCATCGAGATAGATCGGATGCGTAACGCGCCCTTTGAGACCAGCGACTTCCTCCATGGTGTTGCAAGGCTGTTCGAACACGAACGGGATTGCCTGGCAAAGCCGATCGATGTGCAGCGCCGCGGCAGCGGTCAGGCCGCGATTGGCGTCGACGGCTATGCGGGCCCTGAAGCCAACCGCCTCCCATACTTTGTGCACAGTGGCGACGTCTTGTTCGAGATCCCGCCCGCCGATCTTGATCTGAAGCCGTGGATATCCGGCGTTGACCTTGTCGGCGGCAATACGCGCGGTCTCGTCCGGAGCACCGACGGTCGTCGAGTAGTATGACGGCACGCGATCGGTGAGCGCACCACCGAGAAGTGTTGAAACAGGGACGCCCAGCCGCTGGCCGGCGAGGTCGAGGAGAGCTATGTCCAAGGCCGCCTTGGCATAGTTGTGACCGTTCAGCCGTTCGTCCATTCGTTTGGCGAGGCGGCGCATGGACGCTGTGTTCTCGCCGATAAGTCCCGGCGCTATTTCAGCAATTGCCGCTCTCGCGCCCAGAGCATGCTGGGGTTGATAAACAGGGCCGATCGGGCAAGTCTCACCCCAGCCTGACAGTCCATCCTCGGTGGTGACTTCAACCAGCGTGCTGTCCAAATTCTGCACGGTGTCGCTGGCCATCCGGTAGGCACCGCCTTTAACAGGCAGAAGCATCTGATAGACTTTGATTGACCTGATACGCATTCAGACATTAGCCTCGTTCATGCCTTGCCTGGTCTGGCGCCTTTCGCCATGGTCAAAGACCAAGCGCCACCTTGCGCCCGTCATGAATGGCAAATGCCGCCTGTCTGGAGGCGGTACAATCGCCGATGGAGGTATGCGCAATTCCGCGCCTTTCGAGCTCGATGGACAGGCTGTCCTGCGCCATGCTGGTGGTGGCGAAGACCAAAGCGTCGGCCTCGACCTGCTGCTCGGTCCCGTCGAGCAGCGAAGCGATCCTGGCCACCCTGCCGTCCCAATGAACGACGGCGCTCTCGGTCACAAACCGCACCTTCAGCTTGGCGAGTGCCCGTCGCAGCGGCGCATCGACGGCCATTCGCTGAAGCTCTTTGCCGACCAGGGCGTCCGGTGTCACAAGCGTTACATTGTGACCATCCTCGGCGAGTTTCCAGGCGGTGCCGCAGCCCTTCCAATTGCCGCCATCGTCCAGCAAGAGAACATTTTTTCCCGGCCTCGCCTCGCGCGCCATCACCGCTTCGGCCGAGAGCACCGGACCGCCGCCCGGAATGCTCTCCCAGTGCGGCAAGGCCCGCTGGAAAGCGCCGTCCGGCGGCATCGAGCCGGTCGCGACGATGACGTGATCGGCGCCTTCGCGCTCGACATCGTCGGCTTCGACATACTGCCCGTAGCGGATGTCGACCTGGAGCTGGCCGAGCTGGCGCTCATACCAGTCGATCAGGTCCAGAATCTGGGCACGGCGCGGCTGCAGTCCGGCAAGACGGAACTGCCCCCCAAGGCGGTCGGATGCCTCGGCCAGCGTGACGCGATGGCCGCGCTCGGCCGCCACGCGCGCCGCTTCGAGACCGGCCGGGCCGCCACCCACGACCAGTACGCGCTTCGGCTGGCCGGCCGGAGCAAAGCGGTCGCCGCCCCACTCCCATTCCCGCCCCGCGGAAGGATTGATGACGCAGCTGATCCAGTAGTCACGGCTGCGCCGGCCCCAGCACATCTGGTTGCAGGACAGGCAGCCGCGAATGTCCTGCGGCCGGCCGGCGGCAGCCTTTGCAGCCAGATGCGGATCGGCGATCTGCCCACGCACGATGGAAACGAGATCGGCACGGCCTTCGCTCAGCACGCTCTCGGCGTTCTCGGGCGTGCGGATATGGCTCTCGGCGGTGATCAACGCGTGACGCACGGTGGATTTGAGCACGGACGCCAGGTCGGCACCGAGCTTCTCCGGGTAAACAAAGGTCGGCATGATCTTGTAGAAATCGAAGTAGGAACCCGTTCCGCAAGTGACATAGTCCATCAAGGCATCGCGGTCGTGGAGGTCGATGATCTCGGCCAGCGCTTCGCGCTTCAGCGCCACTTCGACTTCGGGCTCATCATTGATCGCGAGACCGATGATAAAATCATCGCCGCATTCCCGGCGAATCCTGGTCATCACCTCACGGCTCATGCGGGTGCGGTTTTCGAGGCTGCCGCCCCATCGGTCGTCCCGGCGGTTCGACCAAGGTGTCCAGAACTGGTCCAGCATCGAATGGTACGCCGCCCAGACCTCGACGCCGTCGAAGCCGGCCTGGTGGCAACGGCGCGCAGCCTGGACGAAGCCGTCGATCGTTTCTTCGATCTCGGCTTCGGACACCCGATGCGAGCCGTCGGAATCGTGGTAGCTCGGCAGGCCGGAAGGCGACCAACCGGGGTGAAACGAGTTGTCCGCGTCCGCGTGCTGACCGACATGATAGAGCTGCTGGATGGCGATGGCGCCGTTGCCGCGGATCGCCTCCGTCACCTTGCGGAAATGCGGGATGACGCGGTCATCGGACGGGCTGAAATTGCCACGGGTAAGCACGGCGGCCTGATGCACGGGCATCGGCTCGACCACGATCATGCCGGCCCCGCCGATGGCGCGTTCGGCGTAGTAGCCGACATGGCGTTCGGTCGGCAGCCCGTTCTCGGCCATGTTCGCCGTATGGGCTCCAAACACGATCCTGTTGCGCAATGTTTTGCCACGCAAGGTGGCCGGCTCGAACAAACGTTTGAAGACCCGCCCGGACATGCAAATTCTCTCCCCATCGGCGGCATTGCGCCGGCGCAAGGGAGCGCCGGCGCTGTGTGGCTGAACTTCTGGCGTCAGGCGTCCAGCCAGACGTTCTGGAGATCCATTTCGAAGGTCTGGTGGACGCCGTAGTTCTTCACCTTCTTGTTCGTGTGGCTGTAGAGCTTCTGCCAGAACGGCTGGATGATGACGCCGGAGTCCTGCAGGATCTGCTCGACATCCTTCATCACCTCCTTGCGCTTGGCGACGTCGATCAGCGAGAGCGCCTGCTTGAGCTTGGCGTCGAAATCGGGATTGGAATAGGCCGATTCGTTCCACGCCTCGCCGGTGCGATATCCCAGCGCCAGCACCTGGACACCGAGCGGGCGCATGTACCAGATGGTCATCGAATAGGGGTATTTCGTCCAGTCGTTCCAGAAGGTCGAGCCCGGCAGCACCGTGCGCTTGACCTTGATGCCGGCGTCACGCAGCTGGCCGGCGATCGCGTCGCCGGTGTTCTTCTGCCAGTCGTCCTCGATGGTGATCAGCTCGTGCTCGAAGTCGGCCTGCCCGGCGTCCGCCATCAGCTTCTTGGCGCCGGCGGCGTCGCGCTCCTTCTTGGGCAGGGCATAGTATTCGGGATGGATCGGGCTGACATGGTGGTTCTCGCCGACCGTGCCGCGGCCGTTGTAGCCGAGCTGCAGCACCGCGTTGTTGTCGACCGCCATCTGCAGCGCATTGCGAACGCGCTGATCGTCGTAGGGCTTGTGCGTGATGTTGGTGCGGGCAACCAGCGTGGTGGCGGTCGCGACCTCAGACTTCTGCAGCCCCATCTTGTCGAGAATGTCGATGAAGTCGGCGGGCGACTCGAAGTTGAGGTCGATTTCACCGGAATCGAACGCGTTCACCGTGGCGTTGAAATCGGTGCCGTAGTCGATGAATTCGATACCGTCGAGTGGCGCCTCGCCGCCCCACCATTTGCCGTTCTCGCGGCGCTTGACCACCGCCTTCTGGCCGACGTCGTAAGAGACCAACTCAAACGCTCCCGTGCCGATCGGCTTCTTGATCGGGTCGGCGCCATCGGCGTCGAAATTGCGGTGCACGATGAGCGCCGGATAATCGGTGAAATTGGGAATGAGCGAAATATCGGGCTCGCTGAGCTTCAGCTTGACCGTGTTGTCGTCGACCTTGGTGATGGCGCCGTCCCTGGCCTTGCCGGTCTTGGCATCGATCAGCGCACCGACGCGGGCCGCCATCGAGTTGCCGGCGACGCCCTTCTCGCACCAGCGCGTCACATTGTGCACCACGTCATCGGCGCTGAAGGCATCGCCATTGTTCCAGGCGACGCCCTTGCGCACATGCAGCGTGTATTCGGTGGCGTCGTCGTTGATGTCCCAGCTTTCGAGCAGCACCGGCTCGAAGGTGAATTGCCTGGTGTAGCGCACCAGCGGCTCCAGCCAGCAACGCGAGATATTGGCCAGTTCCACCCAATCGTAAGTGCGCGGATCCTTCTGCGCTTTCACCGCCATCGAGACGTGCAGCGTCCCGCCCTTCTTCGGTTCCTCGGCCACAGCTTGCGTCGGCGCGGCGAGGCCGATCATGCCATAGGCAAATGCCGTCGACGCACCAAGCGCGCTGGCCAGCGCCAGGAACTCGCGCCGGTCCATGCGACCCGCCTTCGCTTCCGCCGCCATCGCTTCGATAGCGGGCGGTACACGATCGCCGTTGCTTCTGAAAATCGTCATGTCATTCTCCCCTTGTTGTTCCCGTGAGGTCTTTGCCTGCTTTTTCAACTAACGCTGTCAGGCAGTTTTTCCTCGCGCCGCGCGATCAAATCCTTGAGACCGTCGGCAATGCCCTCGTCGAGTTTCGGCTCCTCATAGTCGGCAAGCATGTTGCGCGCCTTCTCGCGGCCGCGCGTGTCGTGGTCCTTCGCCCCTTCCGCCTTCCATTGTTCGTAGGAGTTGAAGTCCATGATGCTCGGCATGAAGAAAGCCTTCTCGAAATGCTCGAGCGTGTGCTGGGTGCCGAGGAAATGGCCCTGCGGCCCGACTTCGCGGATCGCTGCCATCGCTTCCTTGAAATCGTCGAAAGGCAGGCCGCCGGCATATTTGTACCAGCCGACAAGCTGTTCGCAGTCGGTGGCGAATTTCGAGTAACCGCAGGTGAGCCCCGCTTCCAGCCATCCGGCCGAATGCCAGATGTAGTTGGCGCCGGCGAGGATGGCTGCATGCATCAGCATGTTCGCCTCATAGCCAGCCTGGGCATCGTTGAGCTTCGAGCCGACATGAAAGCCCGATGTGCGCCACGGCAGTTTGTATTTCCGCGCCAGCGCACCCATCAGATACATCATCTGGGCGGCCTCCGGCGTGCCGCCCA
Source organism: Mesorhizobium australicum WSM2073 (assembly GCF_000230995.2). Lineage (NCBI taxonomy): Bacteria > Pseudomonadati > Pseudomonadota > Alphaproteobacteria > Hyphomicrobiales > Phyllobacteriaceae > Mesorhizobium > Mesorhizobium australicum. The sequence goes on from NC_019973.1 coordinate 4,675,284, forward strand.
TGGGAGCGCCGGTCTTCATGTCGACCGTGACCATGAACTGGCCGTAGATCTGGGGCGAACCGGGACGGATGAGCTGGGTCAGGGCCACGCCCGCGAGCGCCTCGGCATTGACCTGCGCCACCGCGCCGACGGCCGACGCCGCGGTAGAGGCGCCGCAGAGCGCGAACGGCGCCAGGATCAGCGGCTGATTGTGGCTTGCATAGACCCGCATCGCATCGATCATGGTGGCGTCCCAGACCAGCGGCGAATTGCAGTTGGTGATCGCCACCAGCACCGGGTTTTCGCGGACGAACTCCTCGCCGAAGACGATTGCAGCCATCGCCATCGTGTCCTCGGCGCGCTCCTTGGACGTCACGATGCCCATGAACGGCTTGTCGGAATGTTTCAGCGCCGAATGGATGATGTGCAGATGCCGCTTCGGCACGGCGATTTCCATCGGCTCGCAGATGACCGAACTCGAGGAATGCAGCGCCGGCGCCATGTAGGCGAGCTTGTGGAAATTGTTGAGGTCGGCAAGCGTGCCGTAGCGCCTGTTGTTGTCGAGGTCGCGTATGTAGGGCGCGCCATACATCGGCACGAAGATCGAGTTCTTGCCGCCAACGCGGACCGTGCGCTCGGGATTGCGCGCATGGAGCGTGAATTCGGATGGGACTTTCGAGACGAGCTCCATCAGCAGCGCGCGGTCGATACGCACGCGCGTCTCCCTGACATCGGCGCCAGCCGCCTTCCAGAGCTCGATGGCTCCGTCGTCGCGGAATTCGCAGCCCACTTCTTCGAGTATCTTGAGCGACTCCTCGTGGATCAGTTCCACCGCCTCATCGGGAACGATCTCATAGACCGGGATCTGGCGCACCAGGGTCGGGAACGAGGCAATCGGCGCGCTCCTCATCGCCTTGCGCCCGAGACGGCCACCACCACGGCGATGGGTTTGCTCGGTCAATTCAGTGGCCGGTGCGTTCATGGAGCCTCCATCCCTTCGATCCCGGTCAACTTAGCGAGGTGAAATTCGACTGTGACGCTGGAAAATCCTGATCTCTTGTATAAGCTGAGCTTATGCGAAGCCTTCGCCACCTCCTGCCCTCCGCCGGCAGCCTGATCGTCTTCGAGGCGGCCGGCCGGTTGTCGAGTTTCACCGCCGCCGGGCGCGAGCTCGGCATGACGCAGGCCGCAGTTTCCTATGCCGTGCGTGGGTTGGAGGAACAGCTTGGCGCCACGCTGTTCCAGCGCCGCCACCGCCAGGTCAGCCTGACCGAGGCCGGCGAGCGCTTCCATGCCGACGTCTCGCTCGGCCTTTCCCACATCCGCAAGTCGGCGGAGGACCTGCGTCTGCAGGCGACTGGCGGCCATGTGACGCTCGCCGCCTCGACGGCCTTCGGCTCGTTCTGGATGATGCCGCGCCTGCAGCGGTTCCGCGATGAATTGCCGGGCATCGATCTGCGCATCCAGACCGGCGACCGAGATCTCGACATCATCGCCGAAGGCATTCCGCTTGCCGTGCGCGGAGGCGTGCCACGCGACTGGCCGGACTACCACTCGCTAGCGCTCTCCGACGAAGAGATCTTTCCGGTCGCGGGTCCCAGTTATCTGACGAAATTCGGCCGGCCCGAGACCGTCGAGCAACTGGCGACACACCGCCTCATTCATCTGGAAGAGCCCTATCGCGAGGCCCCGAACTGGGACGAATGGTTCCAATCGGCCGGAGCCAGTCTCCGCAATGCGGAGCGTGGCTTGCGCATCAATGACTATGCGATTGTGATCCAGGCGGTCATGGAGGGGCAAGGCATCGCGCTCGGCTGGCGCCACCTTGTCGAGCGGCTGCTGTCGACCGGGCTGCTGGTGCCGGTGACGGACCACATCATGAAGACGGGCACCGCGTTCTACGTCATCTGGCCGAAGAACCGCGAGCTCAGCGACAATGCGCGCAAGGTCAGGGATTGGCTTCTGGCGCAGGCGTAAAGTGGCCTCGCGCGCGCCCACCGAATCCGTGTAAGATCAGAGCATGCCCATCCGCCAGCTTTCCGAAACGATGATCAACCAGATCGCCGCCGGCGAAGTCATCGAGCGTCCGGCGAGCGTGGTCAAGGAACTGGTCGAGAATGCGCTCGATGCCGGGGCCAGCAAGGTAGAAGTCGTCACATCGGGCGGCGGGCTGAACCTGATCCGCGTCACCGATGACGGCTTCGGCATTCCTGAACGGGAACTGGCGCTGGCCATCGCACGCCACTGCACCTCCAAGCTCACCGAGGATATCAACGACATTCGTTCCCTCGGCTTTCGCGGCGAAGCGCTGCCATCGATCGGCTCGGTGTCGCGGCTGTCGATCCGCTCGCGCACGGCCTCTAGCGACAGCGCCGCAGAGATCGGCATCGAGGGCGGCCGCGTCCTGCCAATCAAGCCGGCGGCGGCCAATCGCGGCACCACGGTCGAGGTGCGCGACCTGTTCTTCGCCACGCCGGCACGGCTGAAATTCATGAAGGGCGAACGCGCCGAAAGCTCGGCCATCAGCGACATCGTCAAGCGCATCGCCATCGCCTTCCCCACAGTGCGTTTCACGCTGGCCGGTTCCGACCGCACGACTCTGGAACTGCCGGCTACCGATGACAGCGCGGACGGCAGCTTGCGCCGGGTCGCGCAGGTGATGGGCGCCGACTTTCCCGACAATTCCATTGCCATCGACGCGATGCGCGAAGGCGTGCACCTGACCGGCCATGTGTCGATCCCCTCCTTCACCCGCGCCAACGCATTGCAGCAATATGCCTATGTCAACGGCCGCCCGGTGCGCGACAAGCTGATCGCCGGGGCGATCCGCGGCGCCTTCGCCGACGTCCTGCCGCGCGACCGCCATGCGGTGACGGTACTGTTTCTTTCGCTCGATCCGGCCATCGTCGACGTCAACGTCCATCCGGCCAAAGCCGATGTCCGCTTCCGCGATCCGGGCCTCGTGCGCGGGCTGATCGTCGGCGCGATCCGGCAGGCATTGGCCGATGCCGGCATCCGCTCGGCCACCACCGGCGCCGCCGGCATGATGGCAGCGTTTCGGCCGGGCAGCCCGTCCTATGCGCATCCCGGCCCGGCCAATGGCCATCGCAGCTACGACGCGGCCTATCGCGCTTCAGGCGCCGCCGGCTTCGATCCCGCGCGCTCGCCGCAGCGGCCGCTCGACATGCAATTCGACAGCCCGGGCTTTGAACACACCGGCGCAAGACAGGGCGGATTTGGCGAAAATGAGCAAGCCGCGTTCGATGCCGGCCCGCTTGCCAGCGCCGATGCGCGCGCCGGGCAGAGCGAGGCGGCGGAGACGCTGCTCGGCGCGGTGCTGGGGGCCGCGCGCGCGCAGGTGCATGAGAACTATATCGTCGCCCAGACCAGGGATTCGCTCATCATCGTGGACCAGCACGCGGCCCATGAGCGGCTGGTTTACGAGGCGCTGAAGAACGCGCTGCACGCGCGGCCGGTGCCGTCACAGATGCTGCTTCTGCCCGAGATTATCGACCTGCCGGAGGAGGACGCCGAGCGGCTGGCCGTGCATTCCGAAACGCTCGCCCGCTTCGGCCTCGGCATCGAGCGTTTCGGACCGGGTGCGGTCGCCGTGCGCGAGACGCCGTCGATGCTCGGTGAGACCAACGTCCAGCAATTGGTCCGCGACCTCGCCGACGAGATTGCCGACAACGACACGGTCGAGACGCTCAAGGAACGGCTGGACAAGATCGCCGCCACCATGGCCTGCCATGGCTCGGTGCGCTCCGGGCGGCTGCTCAAGGCCGAGGAGATGAACGCTCTGCTGCGCCAGATGGAAGCGACGCCGGGCTCAGGCACCTGCAATCATGGCCGCCCGACCTATATCGAGCTGAAGCTGGCCGACATCGAGCGGCTGTTCGGACGGCGGTGAAACGGCTGCCCGGCGGCCAGCCCTCATTTCCTCCGCTGATATTTCCTTGTCCGTGAATTGAAGACGTAATCGACCGCGGTTCCGGCGCCACCGCCTCGAAAATTCACGGAAATGACGTCCTTGCCTCGCTCCACCCATTTCTCGACGTTCATATAGATGGTCGTCATCAGCATGCCGGCACTGCACACGTCATCATCGGCGAAGGTAATTTCCTGGACAACCTTGCGGCTGCTCTTTTTGATGACACGCATTTTTTCCATGCAGAGGCCGGCGCTGGTATTCGTGTAAATTCCCGAAAACCTGTCGGTGGCTGTCTGCGCCCAGAAGGAAATCTCGACGGTGCCGTCGATCTTCGCCTCGCCGGTGTCATCCAGGCTCGCTATTTTCTTGAGGGTGACGGGATATCTATCCGTGCCCTTGCTCCAGCTTCCGGTCACTGCGTTTCCATTGAGGTCGAGGGAGAATGGGCAGCTTGTGGTATCGACAGCGGGTCTCGGCCCCTGCACAATTATCCGATAGAATTCCTTGTCGTCTGAAATCTCGCAAAGCACGAACTTGGTGCCGGTGACCGTGCCATACAGCGCAATCGGGCTCTGCTTCGCGTCGTAGAAGTAGCTTCCATCGACCTTTGGCGCGCTGCCTAAGCTATCATATGTCTGTATGGAGAAATGGATGGGAGACGGCCCGAGGAAACCCTCGTAGTTTTCCACGTGGTACCAACCCGCGACGGCTTTCGCGTTAAGCAGCAACAAGCAAACGACCGTTGAGATAAAACGTCTTCCCATCCCGACCTCGCAGCGCCCGCGACGACCATCCGCCAAGACCGAGTGACAGTTGCCTTGCCTTGCGGCAGCCGTCAACTGGCGATGAAATCGGTGGTTCCCGACACGAGTCAGGGAAAGATCGCAAGCTTTTGAATCAGCGTTTCAAATTCACCACGATGACACCGCCGAGCGCCAGCGCGCCGCCGAGGATGCCGAGCAGCGTCGGCACCTCGCCCAGCCAGAAGAAGCCGATCAGGGCCGACATCGGCGAGACCAGATAGAGGAAGTTCGAGGCACGCGCCGCCGGCAGGCGCGACAGCGCGGTTGCCCACGCCGCATAGGCAATCAGGCTCGGCACGATGCCGAGATAAATGACGGCGCCGAGGCCGGCAGTGTTGGCGACAGCGGCCTGTTGCAGAGCGGTGGGCAGGAAGGGCGCCAGGCAGAGCGCGCCGAGCACCATGTTGGACGCCGCGATCGTCAGCGGATGATGACGGGCAAACAGCGGCTTCTGGACGATGGTGTTGACGGCCGAGCAGAGGGCCGAGCCAAGTACCAGCAGCGCGCCGGCATTGAAATGAAGGCCATGCCCGTCGGCGACGGCGATGATGCCGATGCCGGCGAAGGAGATGACCGTGCCGATCCAGGCCAGGCCGGAGAAGCGCTCGCCGAGCAGCGCCATTGCCATGATGGCGGTAAAGATGGGGCTGACATTGATGATGAAGCCCGCCGCTCCGGCCGAGACCGTCAGTTCGCCGAAATTGAGCATCGCCGTGTAGAGCGCGACGAAAATGGCGCCGCCAAAGGCGAAGCGCCAGAGATCGCCAATCCTGGGCAGAGCCGGTCGCTTGACGGCAAGGAAGATCGCCGCCGGCACGGCGGCGATGGCAAAGCGCAGGGCGCCAAGCTCCAGCGGCTGAAAGGCGGCGAGCCCGGCCCGGATCGCCGGGAAGGCGGAGGCCCAGCCGATCACCGTCAGCGCCACGGCAATGGCGGCCGTGGTGTCCATCCGCTGTGTCGAATTCAACGTGCCTGTCGTCATGCTCATCCCAGTGCCTCGGATTCTTCAGGTCTCGGGAGCAGGAAACGCCTTTCCAGGTCAATTGACAAACGACCAAATCGAGGGTCACCTGTGAGCATGGATCACAGCTCGAACAGTATGCTGCCCTTGGAGACGTTGCGCGCTTTCGACGCGGCGGCGCGCACGGGGAGCTTCTCGGCCGCCGCCGAAAAACTCAACCTCACACATGGCGCGGTCAGCCGGCAGGTCGCCAAACTCGAGGACTGGCTTGGCCTGAAGGTTTTCGAGCGCGGCGCGCGCGGCGTGACGCTGACCAACGAAGGCAATCGCCTGCATCTCAGGACCACCGAAGCCTTCGCGCTGATCTCGGTCAATTCCGACCGGTGGGTGGAGCCGCGCGGCACCGCGGTGGTGCGCCTGGCCTCCATTCCTTCGGTGAGCGGCCTGTGGCTGATGCCGCGCATGGCGGCGCTGGAGAACGATCCCACCCGCCTGCGCATCGTGCTCGATGTTGACAACCGCCAGGCCGATCTCGCCGACGAAGGCATCGATCTGTCGGTGCGCTGCGGTCGCGGCCGCATCCCGGGCCGTGTCTCGGTGCAACTGTTCGAAGAATATCTCTTCCCGATCGCCTCGCCGGGCCTCGCACGGGAGATCGGCAGCGGCGATCCAGCCCGGCTGCTCAAATTCCCGCTGATCAACGATTCCGACGCTTCGGGCTGGCGCGCCTGGTTGGCCGCGCAGGACATGGACTACCGGCCGCGCCCGCAAGACCGTCGTTTCGAGGATTACAATCTGGTGCTCGATGCAGCGGCTCATGGCCTCGGCATCGCGCTGGCGCGGCCGCCGCTCACCGAGCACCAGATACAGTCCGGCCGCCTCGTCGCCGTTGACGATCGCACCGTGCTCAATCCCGTTTCCTACTGGCTGGATCGTCCGGTGGGCCGGCCGCGCGCGGCCGCCGCGGATCTCGCCAGGCGCATTGCCGAACAGGCCGGGCTTGCTTCGGCAAGGCTGGAAGCTTTCCTGCAGGATGAGGATTAGGCTCTGACGCATCTCGGAGAATACGTGACGGCCGCTGCTGGAAATCGCGTGATACTCGCTTAACGGAACAGCAAAAGCACGATCGTGGTGGTTGCGGCCGAGACGATGGCCGTCACGATCGATATCGTCCACAGCGACGACGGAACTGGCTCGGATCGGGGAGCATGGCCCGCTGGACGGATGGAGGCGCCGCGCGGTTGCGGCGCGTTGGCATTGGCCGCGACCAGCACCGCGGCCGAAGCGACGGCCGGCGAGAATGTGGATAGGGCCGGCGGCGCCGCGAGTTTGGGGGGGCTGTCGTTGGCCGTTATCCGCGGCGGAGCGAAGCCGCGCGAAGCCTGATCGGTGTCCGTCCCTGCCCCACCCGTCGAGGCCCGTGCCAATGCATGGTGGGTGGCGGCGTCAGGTTCCATGACGGCCCGGTAGGCATCCTCGATCTCGGGGGAGGACAGGCGTTGCGAGGTTTGACCGGCCGGCCGCGGTAGCGAGCCTTGCAGCGCCTGGGCGGCGAACTGCGCCGATTGCACCATCGCGGGCGCCGCCGGCTGGACGAGCGCCTTGACCAGAGCCGCGGTCGCGGGATCGGCCCTGGGCGAAGGCACCGGCCCGGGAATGAGCGCTTCTTTCAGCAAAGACGTCATACTGGCATTGGCGATGTCCATGGCGCTTCCTGACAACCATTGTGCCATACCGCAATATTATATGAGCATTGCGCCAAGCTTGACCTTGCCCACGATTTATGGCGATTGAATCCCGATGAACTCAAGTACCGTTGCATGATGAACCGTTTCGAAGGCCCGGGCGGCAAGGAAGCCCGCATCCGCTATCTCGATGGCGATTTCCAGGTCACCAGCCCGGGCTCGTTCGTGCGCTGCGCGGTGACGGGCGAAAACATCCCGTTGGACGAGCTGAAATACTGGAGCGTCGCCAGGCAGGAACCCTACGTGAACGCCACCGCATCGCTGCGCCGCGAAATCGAGGTGCATCCGGAGTTGCGCAAACGAAGTTAAAAGCGGCTCAGTCTATGATAGAATCTGACCCGCTCTCCTTCATTGTTTTACGCAATTCCGGACTGAAGACCGCCACGCACTTTTTCCTGAAGTAGCTTCATCTCCTCAACTTGCGCTGCCGCCAGGCATCGAGCGTTTCCTCGATGATGCGTTCGGGCACGTGATCAAGCTCGAACACAGTGTCGATTTCCAGCACGTCGAGACGGTCGAGAAAGTCCTGCGGGGCGCCGTGACGGAGCCGGGCGGCGTCCTTGGCGGTGGTGATCAGGCCAAGGCCTTCGGCGCGTGCCGTCGCGGCCAGTTCGGCAAGCTCGTCCTCGGCGTAGAAGTGATGGTCCGGAAAGGGCCTGGACAGGACCACTTCGCCGCCGGCGTCACGCACCGTGTCGAAGAACTTTTCGGGATGACCGATGCCGGCAAAGGCCAGGAACCGCTTTCCGGCAAACCCGGCCGTGCTGCTCGGCTCCGTGTGGGCCTCGAAGATCGGCCGGCCGGCACGCGCGGCTCGGCGGACCACGGCGTCGGCGGCCGTGCCCTCGCCCATCTTCAGCAGCCCGCTGGTGAAAACCAGCTGGTCGACGATCTTGGCCCTGAGTGGACCGCCCGGGATGACGCGGCCATTGCCGATCCCGTAGCGGGCATCGACCACGACCAGCGCATAATCGATGTGGATGCGCGCGCTCTGAAAGCCGTCGTCCATGATCAGGAAATCGCAACCGTGTTTTTCCAGCAGCAGCCGGGCGCCGGCGGCACGGTTCGGCGTCACCGCCACCGGGGCATGTTCGGCCAGCAGCAGCGGTTCGTCGCCGACATGCCTGGCGCTGTCATGGCTGACATCGACGACATGCGGCTCGGCGAAGGAACCGCCGTGGCCGCGCGACAGGAACCCGGGCTTCAGATGCATGCGCTTGGCCTGTTGGGCGAGCGCGATCGCCACCGGCGTCTTGCCGGTGCCGCCGACGGTGAAATTGCCGATACACAGAACCGGCGCCTGGATCTTCTCGCGCCGGGCCCGCCGCATGCCGCGACCGGCAACCAGCGCGTAGACAGCCGACAGCGGCGACAGCGCCAGGACCTTCCAGTCCGGCTCTTCCCACCAGAATGGCGGTGCTTCGGAGGCCATTCTAACGCCCGTTGGCGCCCTTCAGGCGCGCCTTGACCACCAGCGGCTGGATATAGGGTTCGAGCGATTTGAGCGTGCGTGCCAGTGCGCCGCGCATCTCTTCGACAGTCGCGATCCCCGCCGCCATCATCTCGTGGCGCGCCACTTCGTTGGTCAGGAGGAAATTGACGGCGCCGGCCAGCATGTCGCGGTCGCGCACCAGCTTGGCGCCGCCGCTGTCGAGCAGGCGCTGATAGGCCTCGCGAAAATTCTGCACGTTGCGCCCGGCGAGAACGGCGGTGTCGAGCATGGCCGGCTCAAGCGGATTCTGGCCGCCTTCGGAGGTCAGCGAGCGGCCGACGAAAGCGATTTCGGTCAACCGGAGATACAAGCCCATTTCGCCGATCGTATCGCCAAGCAAGATATCGGTATCGGCCCCGATACGGTCGCCCTTGCTGCGCCGCGCGACTTTAAGGCCCATGCCGGAAATCTGCGCGGCAAGGGCTTCGGCCCGATCGGGATGGCGCGGAACGACGATCGTCAAAAGGCCGTGGTGACGCCTGTGCAGCGTCGCGTGAACTTCCGCGGCGACCACTTCCTCGCCATCATGGGTCGAGATCGCCGCCCAGGTCGGCCGATCGCCGATCTGCCGCTGCAATGTGCCAAGCGCTCGCAAGTCGACCGGCGGCGGGTTGGTGTCGACCTTGAGATTGCCCGACACCGTCACCGGCCGGGCGCCGAGCGCCCGAAAACGCTCGCCGTCGACGTCGGACTGGGCAACGACATGGGCCAGATTCTCGAACAGGGCCTCGGCGATGTTGGCCCGCTTCTTCCAAGACATGAAGGAGCGATCGGAGAGCCGGCCATTGACCAGCACCTGCGGCACGTGGCGGGCACCAAGTTCGAGGATGGTCATCGGCCATATCTCGGATTCGGCGATGATCGCCAGATCGGGTTTCCAGTGATCGAGGAAGCGGCTGACCGCCGGCTTCAGATCGAGTGGCACATATTGGTGAATGATGCGGTCGCCGAGCCGCTCGTCGACGACCTGGGCCGAGGTGACCGTACCGGTCGTCAGCACGATGTTGACGCCATAGTCGAGGATGCTTTCGACAAGCGGCACGACGGCCAAGGTCTCGCCGACGCTCGCGGCATGGATCCAGATCACCGGGCCCTCGGGGCGCGGCCGGCCGGCGACGCCGTAGCGCTCGCGGCGGCGATTGCGGTCTTCCTTGCCGCGCGAGGTGCGCCAGGCGACGTAAGGCCCGACCAGCGGATAGGCGGCCGCGCCGGCAAAACGGTATGCCGACAACATGGTGCGGGCCCAGCGGCCGCTCACCGCGGGCCATCCACGAGGCGGTAGGCCTCGGCGGTCGCGGCATTGAGGGCGGTGGTGATTTCCTGGCGCTTGCGTTCCATTTCGGCGTCATCGGCATCCGCCGCCACAAAGATCGGCGTGCCGATGGTCACGGCGGAGCGGCCGAAGGGCAGGTTGATGGTGGTCTTGTCCCAGCTCTTTTCCAGCACCTTGCGGCGGCTGGTGGCGATGGCGACGGGCAGCAGCGGCCGGCCGGAGAGGCGAGCCAGGAGAACGATACCGAGCCCTGCATCGCGCGGGGTACCATGGGGAATGTCTGCGATCATGGCGACGTTCTTGCCTGATGTGAGCGACTTTTTGAGGGCGATGAGCGCCTTGGCCCCGCCCTTGTCGAGATGCCTGGCATTGTCGCGCCCGCCCGAACCGCGCACCGCCTCGATGCCGAATTTCTCCAGCATCAGGGCGTTGAGCTCGGCATCGGCGCTACGCGACACCATGGCAACCAGCGGCTTGCGCTTGGGGTAATAGGCCGGCGTCAAAAGATGCTGGCCATGCCACAGAGCAATGATCCCCGGCTCGAACTCGGCATAGGCGCCGCCCGAAAAGCGCGCCGATCCGGCGACCAGGGGGCTGGTCGCGCGAACCAGCCGCACGAACTGCGCGAGCAGGCTGGCAATGGCGTTCTTGACGAATCGCGACTGCGCGAGCGGTTCGCGAATCCTGCGCCAGAAGGCCTTGGTCGTACGGCTGCGGCCCCTGCCCGTGGGCGCGGCCTCGCCGGCTGGCTCTTTCGCCAGATCATGCTCCATCGAAGTCAACCGGCGGCCTTGCTATCGGGATCCAGCAGACGGTGCAGATGAACGACGAAATAACGCATATGGGCATTGTCCACGCTGGCCTGCGCCTTGGCCTTCCACGCCGTGTGCGCGGATTGATAGTCCGGATAGACGCCGACGATGTCGAGCGCATCGAGATCGCGGAACTCGGTGCCGCCAAGTTTCTTCAGTTCGCCGCCGAACACCAGATGCAAAAGCTGTTTCTTTCCGTCTTCCGCGGCCATGTCGGTCCTTCACATATCGTGAGTTTGTGACAGGTCTAGACCAAAGCCGCCGACTTTGGAACCTTCGAAAAACGCTTTCAGCCATCCAGCCCGGCTATGACGTCGACCAGCACGGCCAGCAGTTCGCCGCTGCCGGCCGCGAGCGCACCGTGGCGGGTCACCTCGCCGGCATAGGACGGCGCGTGGCCATGCGGGTCGAGCAGTTGGCCACCTGCCTCGCGCAGGATGAGGTCTGCGGCGGCGATGTCCCAGTCATGCGCGTTCGGCTTGACGAAGGTGCCGTCGAGCGTGCCACTGGCGATCATCGCCAGGCGGTAGGCAAGCGAAGGGCTGTAGGGCGCCCGTTGCAGCCGCTCCTGCCAGCCGGCCGGCATCAGGTCGATCAACTGCTTCAGGCCGGAAATCTCGGGCTTGTCGCCTGGCTTGCGCACCGCAATGCGCTTGCCGTTGCGGAATGCGCCCTGGCCTGGCAGCGCGGAATAGGTCTCGTCCATCGCCGGGCATTCGAGCACGCCGGCGAGCGTGCGGCCATTCTCGACGACGGCGACGCTGACGCACCAGGCGCGCTGGCCTTCAAGGAAGCCGCGCGTACCGTCGATCGGGTCGACAACGAAGGTGCGGCGCGCCGAAAGCCGCGCCGGGTCGTCGGCCGTCTCTTCCGACAGCCAGCCATAATCCGGCCGTGCCGCAAGCAACGTCTGGCGCAGATACGCATCGGCGGCATGATCGGCTTCGCTGACCGGCGAGGTGCCGCCCTTCATCCAGACCTGCGGATTATTGCCGAAGTAGCGCATGGCGATGAGACCCGCCTCGCGGGCGGCGTCGCGCAGCAGCGGCAGGTCCAGATCGGCACCGGCGGTGGTCAGCTCATGCTCCGGCAAGGGTCATGCCTTCGATCAGGAGCGTCGGGGCGGCGGTGCCGAAATTGCGATCAAGGTCATTCGCGGGCATCATGTTGAGGAACATCGTCTTCAGGTTCGAGGCGATGGTGACTTCGGCGACCGGATAGGCAAGCGCCCCATTTTCGATCCAGAAGCCCGAAGCGCCGCGGCTGTATTCGCCGGTGAGCATGTCTACGCCCTGGCCAAACACTTCGGTGACGTAGAAGCCGCTCTTGAGCGAGCCGATCAGGTCTTCCGGCGACCTTTCGCCTGGCTCGATGGCAAGATTGGTGGAAGACGGTGAGACGGAGGAGCCGCCGCGCGTGCCGCGCCCGTTGGTGACGAGGCCGAGCTCCCGGGCCGCCGATGTCGACAGGAACCAGTGATTGAGGACGCCCTTTTCGATCATCAGGAGTTTCTCGCCCTCGACGCCTTCGCCATCGAACGGGCGCGAGGCCTGGCCACGGCGCCGCAGCGGCTCGTCGGTGACGGTGATGGCGGACGCGGCCACCTGCTTGCCCATCATGTCGCGCAGGAACGAGGTTTTTCGCGCGACGGAAGCGCCGTTGATGGCCCCGGCGATATGGCCGGCAATGCCGCGCGCGACGCGCGGGTCGAACACCACGTCGACCGACCCGGTCGCCGCCTTGCGCGCGCCAAGGCGACGCACGGCCCGTTCGCCGGCCCGGCGGCCGATATCCTCGGCCGCGTCGAGATCGGCAAAATGCTGGCGCGAGGAGAATTCGTAGTCGCGTTCCATGCCGGTGCCCTCGCCGGCGATCACGCTGGCCGAGCGCGAAAAGCGCGAGGCGACATACTGGCCGAGAAAACCGTGCGAGGTGGCCAGAACCAGCCCGCCCAGCCCGGCGCTGGCATTGCTGCCGGCCGAATTGGTTACGCCGTTGACGGCGAGAGCCGCCGCCTCGGCCGCAAGGGCCGCCTCCTTCAACTGGTCCGCCGACACTTCGGTTGCATCGAACAGGTCCAGATCGCGCGTCTGTCTGGCGAGCAGCGCGGGGTCGGCAAGACCCTGGTAGGGATCCTCGGGGGACACTTTGGCCATGGCGACGGCGCGCTCGGCAAGGGCCTTCGGGTCGGACGCTGCGGTGGCCGATACACTGGCCACACGCTGGCCGACGAACACCCGCAGCGAAACGTCGTCGCCCTCGGACGCCTCTGTGTTTTCGACCTTGCCAAGCCGCACCGAAACAGCGGTCGAGCGGCCACGCACCGCGACGGCGTCCGCGGCATCGGCGCCAGCGCGTTTGGCGGCCTCGACCAGGGCCGCGACACGGTCCGTCAATTTCGCGGCGTCGAGCTTGTCGGTCATGCACTTGATCCTGTTTTCTTCAGCCTGTCCGGAAGGCAGGTGCTGCCGCACCATCTATTGTTCCACTGCCGCTTGTGCAATGGCCGAAGGGCAATCAGGATGTTGCGACCAAATCGCCATCGAAGCGCCCGCAAAGAGCGGACGTCGCGGTTTTTGCCTAACTGGAGCCTTCGCCATGACGCCTTTCCATCTTGCCTTTCCAGTCCGTGATCTCGATGAAACCCGAACTTTCTATGGCGAGGTGCTGGGCTGTGCGATCGGCCGCTCGTCGGCGACCTGGGTCGATTTCGACCTCTACGGCCACCAGATGTCGGCGCATTTGCGGCCGCAGGCCGCGCGAGCTGCAAGCGACGGCAAGGTCGACGGCATTTTGGTGCCGATCCCGCATTTCGGCGCTGTGCTCTTGATGGACGACTGGCAGCGCCTGGCGACGCGGCTGGAAGCGCGCGACGACATAGACTGGCTGGAGCGGCCAATGGTCCGCTTCAAGGGCGAGCCCGGCGAACAAGCGACATTGTTTATCCGGGATCCCTCGGGCAATGCCTTGGAATTCAAGGGCTTTCGCTCGCTGGAGCAGGTATTCGCGCATTGAGATCAAAGGGGCGGCAGCCCGTCTTCAAGATGCCGGGACCGGAGTCCAGATCACGTCCTCGATCTTCTGCGCGCCGGTCGCCAGCATCACCAGCCGATCGAAGCCGAGCGCGATGCCGCTGGCCTGCGGCATGACGGCCAACGCGGCGAGGAAGTCCTCGTCCAGCGGGTAGCGCTCACCATAAACGCGCTCTTTCTCGTCCATCTCGATGACGAAGCGCCGGCGTTGCTCGGCCGCGTCGGTCAGTTCGCCAAAGCCGTTGGCGAGCTCGACGCCGCAGCAATAGAGCTCGAAGCGTTCGGCGACGCGCGGATCCCTCGGGCTCGGCCGCGCCAGTGCCGCCTCGGCGACCGGGTACTCGCAAAGAATGGTCGCGCGGCCGAGGCCGAGATTGGGTTCGATCTTTTCCACCATCACGCGGCTGAACAAATCGGCCCAGCTGTCGTCAGGCGCGGTGCGCAGACCGGCCTGGATCAGAGCGGCATGCAGCGCGTCCCGGGCCGTGCCGCCATCGGGCGCGACCGTGGCCAGCAGATCGATCCCGGCGTGGCGGCTGAAGGCGTCCGCCACGGTCAGCCGCTCCGGTTCGGAAAACGGATCGCAGTCGCGGCCCCTGAAAGAGAAGTGCGTGGCCCCTGCCCGTGTCGCGGCCAGCGCCAGCAGATCGGCGCAGTCGCGCATCAGGCTTTCATAGGTCTCGCCCACCCGATACCATTCGAGCATGGTGAATTCGGGATGATGCAAGGGACCGCGCTCGCGGTTGCGGTAGACGGCCCCCAGGCTGAAAATGCGCTGCTCCCCCGCCGCAAGCAGTTTCTTGCAGGCGAATTCCGGCGAGGTGTGGAGATAAAGCGGCGAGCGGGCGCCATCCGGCCCGACCGCTTCGGTGGCGAAGGCCGCCAGATGCGCCTCGTTGCCGGGCGAGACCTGCAGCGCCGCCGTCTCCACCTCAATGAAGTCGTTGCGGGCGAACCAGTCGCGCAAGGCAGCCGTCATCCCGTTGCGCAGCATCAAGCGCGGACGGCGGTCGGCATGGACATGCGGCGTCCACCAGGGCGACGCGGCGGTCATCAGCGCGCTTCGGTTCGCCGAGGGGGCTGGCGGTTCGCGCCAAGATGCGCTAGGCCCCCATCCAGCGCCGCGCAAGCCGGCAAACGCCAGTCAACTCTCGCAGGATTTAAAACCGTGGTGAAAGTCATCGCCAGTTCGCTCCGCAAAGGCAATGTCGTCGACAAGGACGGCAAGCTTTATGTGATCCTCTTCGCCGAAAACATCCACCCCGGCAAGGGCACGCCCGTGACGCAGCTCGATATGCGCCGCATCGGCGACGGGGTGAAGGTGTCGGAGCGCTACCGCACCACCGAACAGGTGGAGCGCGCCTATGTCGAGGAGCGCGAGCACACCTTCCTTTACGCCGATGGCGAAGGCTATCACTTCATGAACCCGGAAACCTACGACCAGGTGGCGGTGTCTGAAGCCGTGGTCGGCGACGCGGCGCCCTATCTGAAGGAGGGCATGCCGGTGCAGGTGTCACAGTTCAACGGCATCGCGATCGCCCTGGTGCTGCCGCAGCGTGCCACCTTCGAAGTGGTCGAGACCGAGCCGACGACCAAGGGCCAGACGGCATCGTCTTCCTACAAGCCGGCCGTGCTTTCCAATGGCGTGCGCACCACCGTGCCGCCGCACATCGCGCCTGGCACCCGCGTCGTGGTGATGACTGCGGACGGATCCTATGTGGAGCGGGCGAAGGACTGAGCGAAGCGGAGGCATTGTTGCCGCCTCGGCATTGATGCCCCGCCGACACGGCACAAAGTAGCCTCGCAGTCTCGCTGACCGCGATCACGACCTGGCTGGTGTTCTTGTCCTTTTTGCTTCGACCTTGGCGGAACGCCGTTCAATTGCGACCTCCACCTCCCGCTTCAGCCGATCCTTGATTTCAACCGTCTCGCTCATCAGGGCCTCGATCTTCAGGAAATCGAGGACGCGGTATTTCGATACCGCTGGGCGGACCAGTATGTCAGGCTGGCACTGTTTCAGCTTGTTGGCGATGATCGACTGCATCATCAATTGCGTGGCGCCGAACATCAGGTCGACGGAGGTCGGCTGCTTGCGGTCGGCCTCTTCCGGCGCGCCGACCACGTCGACGCCGATGATGATATCGGCATCCTTCTCGATCAGGTCGAAGGGCACAGGGTTGTAGATGCCGCCGTCGATCAGCAGCCTGCCGTCGCGCGTCACCGGACGGAAGACGGCAGGAATGGCGGCAGAGGCAGCAAGGGCGGAATGCAGGTCGCCATCGTCGAACACGGCGAGCTTGTGGCCGAAATAGTCGGTTGCCGTCACCTTCAGCGGGATTTTCAATCCGGCGAAGGTTTCGGGAATAGCCTCGGGCAGAAACGCCTTCAGGATGCGCTCGACATTGAACTGGCTGACGCGGATGCCATTTTGCATAGCTTCCGCGATCGTGCCCGGCCGCGCCCGCCACATACGGCTCGCCACCTCGGCGCGGCGGCCGAGGATCGAGCGAGCATAGTCGTGGATATCCTTGCCGGTCATGCCCGAGGCCATGCCGGCGCCCATTATGGCGCCGATCGACGAGCCGGCTATCGCCACCGGCTTGATGCCGAGCTCGTCCAGCGCCTCGATGACATGGATATGCGCCAGACCGCGCGCGCCGCCACCGCCGAACGCTATGCCGAAAGTGGGGCTCATCCCTTGCCGGCTCCCGCCAGCGGCGGCCCGACCACCATGATGGTCGGCTCCGCCGTCAGCAGCTTCTTCGCCGCCGCCTTGACCTGATCGATCGTCACCGCGTTGATATAGCCTGCCCGGCGCTGCATGTAGTCGATGCCGAGATCGTCGATCTGCAGCTCGACAAGCGTGGCGGCGATGGAACTCGACGAATCCAGATTGCTGATCGCATAGGCGCCGATCAGATATTTCTTGGTCGCCGCCAGTTCGGCCTCAGTCGGGCCATCCTCGGCCAGGCGCTTGGCGACGTCGCGCACGATAGCGAGCGTCTCGGCCGCGCGATCGGAGCGCGTCCCAGTGGTGACGATCAGCGCATTGGCATGGTCCTGGTTGACCAGGGAGGAATTGACGCTGTAGGCGAGCCCGCGCTTTTCGCGGACCTCCTGGAACAGGCGCGAGGTGAAAGTTCCACCGCCGAGGATCTCATTCATCAGCACCGCCGGGAAGAAATCCGTCGCCTTGCGCTTCACGCCCGGCCAGGCGAGCTGCAGCGATGTCTGCGGCAGGTCGTAATTGACCTCGATATGCTGCGCCAGCTTGGGCTCGATATCGGCTACAGGAGCGAGCGCCTGGTCCCGCGGCAAGTCGCCGAACACCATGTCGAGCTTCTTCTTCAGGGTCTCGGGGTCGATGGCCCCGACCACGGCGACATGCAAGCCGCCGCGCGCGAACACCGCCTTGTGCAGGGCCTCGAGATCGGCCTGCGTGACGGCGGCGATGCTCTGCCTGGTGCCCTGGTCGGAACGCGAATAAGGGTGGTCGCCATAGACGGCGCGCGCCCACCGGTTCTGCGCCACCGTGTCGGGATCGTTCTCGTTGGCGATGATGCCGGACAGGACCTGCGCGCGGATGCGGTCGATCGGCGCCTGGTCGAAGCGCGGCTCATTGACCGCCAGACGCAACAGGTCGAAGGCTTCGTCGCGCTGTTCGGCCAGCATGCGCATGGAACCGTAGATGCCATCGCGGGTCTCGTCGAAGCTCATTTCCGCCCCGGCATCGTCGAGCTTGATCTGGAAGGCTTCCGAGTCGAGCGGGCCGGCACCCTCGTCGAACAGGCCGGTCATCAGGTTGGCGAGACCTTCCTTCCCCACCGGATCTTGCGTCGAGCCGCCGCCGAAGACGAAGCGGACGGCGACCACCGGCACGGAATAGTCCTCGACCAGCCAGGCCGTGACGTCTTTCGAGGAGGTAACGGACTGGATCTCCATGGCGCGGGCGGCAAGTGCCGGCAGAACCAGGAAGAGGACGGAGAGGAAGAAGGTTGCGAGGGCGTGGAGGGCCTTCCCTTCTCGCACGAGGGGAGAAGGGGGAGCCTGGCGGGGCGACGTCAACGCGCCGCTAAACTGGTTCGTCATCATCAATTCCCCGCCTGTTGCTGCGGCAAGAGATAGCCGGTCGTCGAGCGGGCCAATACCAGATAGCGCGCGGCAACGGCCTTGACCTCGTCGGTGGTGACCTTGCGGATGCGGTCCGGCCATTGCTGCACATCCTGGACGTTGCCGCCGGTGGCAAGCGTCGAGCCATAGATGTTGGCCATGGAATCCTGCTTGTCGCGAGCAAAGATCATCGACCTGACATAGCGGTCCTTGGCTTTTTCGAGCTCGTCCGGGGTGACGCCGTCGCTGGCGATGCGCGCCACTTCCGCATCGACCGCGGCTTCGACGTCGGCCAGCTTGGCGTCACCGCGCGGCGCGCCGTAGACGGTGAAATTGGTGTCGTCGAGCATGGTGCCCTGGAAGTACGCACCGGCGCCGGAAGCAATGCCCTGCTTGACGACAAGGGCCTGGTAAAGCCGGCTGCGGTTGCCGCCGCCGAGGATCTCGGCCAGCAGATCGAGCGCTTCGGCCTCGCCGGGCTTCGCAGTGTGATAGGAGGGCACGACCCATTGTGTCGAGAAACTCGGCACGCTGACGCGAGCGTCGGAGAGCGTGACCGTGCGCCTGGTGTTCTGCTCCGGCTCGACCGGACGGACGCGCGGCGGCAGGTCCGGCCCGCGGGCCACCTTGCCATAGGTCTTTTCGGCCAGCGCCTTCACCGTGTCCGGTTCGACATCGCCGGTCACGATCAGCACGACGTTGTTGGGCCGGTAGTATTTGTTGTAGAACGCCACCGCGTCGGTGCGGTTCAGCTGCTCCATCTCCTGCATCCAGCCGATGACCGGGATGCGATAGGGCTGGTTCTGCCATAGCGTGGCATCGACCTCTTCGTCGAGCACGGCCTGCGGATTGTTGTCGATGCGCGAGCGGCGCTCCTCCAGGATGACATCGCGCTCGGTCTTGATGACGTCATCGGTGAGGATGAGGTTGCGCATGCGGTCGGCTTCGAAGCTCATCATCAGCTCGAGCGCCGACGGTGCCACCGTCTCGTGGAAAGCGGTGTAGTCGTAGGAGGTGAAGGCGTTGTTGGAGCCGCCAATGTCGGAGACGGCGCGGTCGAACTCGCCGGCCGCGTGGTGGGCCGTGGCCTTGAACATCAGATGCTCGAAGAAATGGGCGATGCCGGATTTGCCCGGCGGCTCGTCGGCGCTGCCGATCTTGTACCAGACCATGTGGGTGACGATCGGCGCGCGGTGATCGGGAATGACGACCACTTCCATGCCGTTGTCGAGCAGGAAGTCCGTGACCTTGAACTCGGCCGGCACTGTGCTTGGCAATACGGGGCCGTCCGCCAGGACGGGGGCGGTCATGAACAATGCCAGCGACGTCGCCAGCAGCGTGGCCCGAAGCCATTCAGTCCTTGATGTCATCGATGGCTCCGGTTTCATGCAGCGACGATAGGCAAGGCGCTGGCGACAAGCAAAGTGAATTGTTGGTCATGTTGCCGGCAAAGGCGGCGGCAAAGAGGCCACGGCTGAAAGCAGGCCTCTCAGGCAGCTTCGATGAAGCGGATCACGGTCTCGCCATAGTTGCGCTCATCAAGCACGGAAAAGCCCGGGCCTGGCTCGAAGGGAACCACCGCCGTCTCCTCGACCACACAGAGTGCGCCTGGCCGCAGCCAGCCGCCGGCCTGGGCCGACCGCAGGGCTAGCTCGCCAAGGCCCTTGCCATAGGGCGGATCGGCAAAGACCAGGCCGAACGGCGCCAGCGTGCCCGCCTCGCCAAGGCCGGTTGCGTCGCGGCGGAAGATCTTGGTGCGTCCGGTCAGGCCGAAGGCTTCGACATTGTCGCGGATCAGACCACGGCCCTCGGCCGATTCCTCGATGAAGACGCCATAGGATGCCCCGCGCGACAGGGCTTCCAGGCCAAGCGCGCCGGTGCCAGCGAACAGGTCGAGCACGCGCGCGCCGTCCAGTTGCCCGGCAAAGCGATGCGCCAGAACGTTGAAGACGGCCTCGCGGGTGCGATCGGTCGTCGGGCGGATGGCGCTGCTGCGGGGCGTCGCCAGCGGACGCCCGCGAAACTCACCGCCGACGATTCTCATCTTGTCCGGGGGCCCTTGGGGCCGCCGCGCGGCCGCTCGCCGCCACCGGCGCCTCCTGGACGCTCGCCACGCGGCTTGCCGAACGGTTTCGCGCCACCTGGCTTGCCGGCGGGCTTGCCATAAGACGGCTTGAACGAGGCCTTGCGTGCCTTGTTCTCGGCCGCCTTGGCCGCATCGGCCTCCGCCCTGCCCTTGCCGATCGGCCGGGCTCCCGGCGCCATCCAGACATTGGCCTTGCGCTGGCCGGGCGGCTCGATCGGCCGTTGCTCGCGCTCGGGTTTCTTGCCGCCGCCGCGAGGCTTGTCACCGAATCCACCGCGCGGCTTGTCGCCAAAACTTCCACGCGGCTTATCGCCAAAGCCACCGCGCTCCGGTCGCGGACCGCGATCGCCGAAGCTCTTTTCTTGTCTCTCACCCCTGTCGGGGCTCGTCGACAGTTTGCCGAGCGCCTCGTCGCGGCTGCCTTCCCGGCGTTTGCGGTTCTTGATCAGCCCACCCTCGCCGATCGGCCGGCGCTCGCCGTCTCGCGTAAACTTCGGCCGTTCGGGCTCGACTTCTCGGACTTCGGTACGCCGCACCGGCTGATTGGAAAACGGTTTTGTTATCTCGGCGTCGAAATTGGCGCCGGATTCCTCGACCAGGCGCTCGCCGAGCTGGTCGCGCAGCACCCGGCCCTTGATCTCCAGAACATGGCCCTCGGCGAGATCCTCGAGCTGGAACGGACCGTAGGAGATGCGGATCAGCCGCGTGACGTCGAGGCCGAGCGCGCCGAGGATGTTCTTGACTTCACGATTCTTGCCCTCGCGCAGACCGATCGTCAGCCAGGCGTTGGAGCCCTGCTCGCGATCCAAGCTGGCTTCGATGGCGCCGTAGAAGACGCCGTCGACGGCAATGCCTTCGCGCAGGCCGGCGAGCGCGCTTTCCTCGACCTTGCCATGAACGCGCACGCGGTAGCGGCGCAACCAGCCAGTGGCCGGCAGTTCGAGTACGCGCGACAGGCCGCCATCATTGGTCAGCAGCAGCAGGCCTTCGGTGTTGATATCGAGGCGGCCGATGGTCATCAGCCGCGGCAGTTCGGCGGGCAGCACGTCGAAGACAGTCTTGCGCCCTTCCGGATCGCGGTTGGTGGTGACGACGCCGGCCGGCTTGTGGAACAGGAACAGGCGCGTGCGTTCGATCGGCGGGATTTCCATGCCATCGAGATGGATGATGTCATTGGGCATGACGTTGAACGCCGGCGAGGCCAGCACCTTGCCATTGACCTTGACGCGGCCGGCGGCGATCAACTCCTCGGCGTCGCGGCGCGAGGCGAGCCCGGCGCGTGCCAGCCGCTTGGCGATGCGCTCGCCGGCTTCTTCCGTTGCTTCGGCAGGCCGCGAGCGCGGCTTGAAGCCGCCGCCAGACGCGCCTTGCGACCGATCACCGAAATCACGCTTGGGTCTGTCGCCGCCAAAGTCACGCTTTGGACGGTCAGCGAAATCCCGCTTCGGACGATCTCCGAAATCACGCTTGGGACGGTCGAAGCGCTTTTCACCGCCCTCCGCCGATGCAGAAACCGGACGGTCGCCACGCGGCGCGTAGGGCTTGCGTGGTCCCTCCCGCTTTTCATAAGGCTTGCGTTCGCCTTCGGCTGCCATCGGGCGGTCGCCGCGCGGCGCGTAGGGCTTGCGCGTGCCTTCGCGCTTTTCATAAGGCTTGCCTTCGGGGCGCGGTCCCTTGCTGAATGGCCTGTCGCCGCCCTTGAAGTCCCGCTTCGGCCGGTCGCCGTCGGCGGCCATCGGCCGATCGCCACGTGGCGCATAAGGTTTTTTCGCAGCAAAGGACGGCTTCCCGCCCTTGCCGGCACCGCGGCCAGGTGCACCTGCCGATTTCGGGCCACTCCTGCCCGGGCCGGCTTTGCGCGGAGATTTCTTGTCGTTGTCGTCCATGTGGC
This sequence comes from Mesorhizobium australicum WSM2073, assembly GCF_000230995.2. NCBI lineage: Bacteria > Pseudomonadati > Pseudomonadota > Alphaproteobacteria > Hyphomicrobiales > Phyllobacteriaceae > Mesorhizobium > Mesorhizobium australicum. The sequence continues at coordinate 4,697,399 of NC_019973.1, forward strand.
CTTTGTCCGTTTGCGCTGCTACAGCGTGGCGCATCCGTTCGGCGCGCAACGAACGCTGTAGCACTTTTGATTTGGCGCATGATCATTTCCGAAAATCGAGTCCGATTTTTCGGGTTGATGCGCTCCATAACAGGATCACCGCCGGGTGGCGAGGATATAATGGGAAGACAAACCCCTTGAAGAGGCCGGATTTCATGGCCCTGGCGCTAAAAGAGGCCGAAGCGGCAGCCTTGCGTGGCGAAGTGCCGGTCGGCGCGGTCATCGCCAATGGCGGCGCGGTTATTGCCAGTGCCGGCAACCGCACGCGCGAGCTTGCGGACCCGACGGCCCATGCCGAGATGCTGGTGATCCGTGAAGCCTGCGGCAAACTCTCGAGCGAGCGGCTCACCGGCCACGATCTCTATGTCACGCTGGAGCCCTGCGCCATGTGCGCCGGGGCAATCTCCTTCGCCAGGCTGCGCCGTCTCTATTTTGGCGCGGCCGACGAAAAGGGCGGCGCCGTCGTCAACGGCGTGCGCTTCTTCGCCTCTCCGACCTGCCACCACACGCCCGACATCTATCCGGGCATGGCCGAGACCGAAGCAGGCCTGCTGCTGAAGGATTTTTTCAGGGGACGTCGAGACTGAGCCAAGGCCGCCGCAAGACCTGCGCGACTTGTTCTTACTGCAACCAGTCGAACCAGCCGCCCTTCTTGCCCTCGGCCTTTGCCTTGAGAGCGCGTTCTTTCTTGTACTCGTCTTCGCCGAGTTCGTTCTGCGGCGCGGCATCGGAGGCGACACGGTAGGCCAATGGCGGCTCGCTGAGGTATTTACGCGTGTTCGGATCGCCCTGCTTGCTCTCGGCAAGGCGGCGCTGGATCTCGGCGGCGCGGCCCTTGTCGGAATCGGCGGGTTTCCACGCCGGCGGGTGGCTGGATCCTGATTCCTCCATCGCCCTTTTCACCGAAGCCGGATCCGTCTGCACGTCATCGACGATCTCCGACTGGTAGGCCGGATCATTCTGGTGTGCGGTGGCGTCGGCGCGCAGGCGCGCGCGGCGCTGCTCGGGCGATTCGGGCCAACCGGCGTTTGCCGTCTGGATGCTTTCCTGCGGGGCAGGCAGCGCTTCCTTCTGGCCAGGTGCCGGCTTCACCAGGGTGGGACGCGGCTTGTAGTCGATCGGGTCCTTGCGCTTCGGCGCGAAGGAAACGGCGCCTGTAAGATCGCCGGCCAGTTGCTCGGCGGCGGTCTTGTCGGTGCCGTAGGTCGGAGAGCCCATGCAGCCGGACAAAGCGAGGCCCGATGCGACAAGCGGCGCCAGCAGCGCAAGGCGCGCGTTATATCTTTCGGTCATGCCAAAAAGTCCCACTCTAGACAACCTCTCGATCGCACCGGCCTTGTGTCCGGTCCCCATCGTGCAAGCACTTGCGACGGAAATCCGGCGACAATTTGTCTTCCGGAGTTTCGCGTGTTTACCTCAACCACTCGTTAAGGGCAACGCACGGGCGGGTTTGCACCCGCGCGGCGTGGCATTTGTGCACTTCTTTGGGCGACAGGCACTAGAGCCTTCCCAGCGCTTTCAGTTCGTGCAGCACCGCGGCATCCCGTGCCGAAACATCCGGAAACTCGGAATCCTGCCCGACATCGGCGGTGTAGCGCCAGGAACGCGCGCATTTGACCAAGCCGCGATCCTCCGCTTTCTCGACGACCACGGCAACGCCCTTGACATCATCGAGGGCGAAGGCGGTTCGCGGCGCCTCGCCATGGGCAATGACGAGATCGCTGGTGATGGCCATTTCAGCCATGTCGACGTCCGATATCGCCGCCTCGAGCGCCGCATCGTTGATCGTGACCACGGGGACAGCCTCCAGCGAGGAGCCGATCACCTTCTGGGCACGCGCAATCTCGAGCGCGCCGGTGACGACGCGGCGCACCTGCCTGACCTTGCGCCATTTCTCCGCCAGCGCCTCGTTCCTCCAACCCGCCGGGATTTGCAGGAACTGGTCGAGATGCACCGACATCGCATCGGGATGACGCTCGAGCCACGCCTCCTCCATGGTGAAGGGCAGCATCGGCGCCAGCCATTTCACCAGGCAATCGAAGAGATGGCGCACCACCTGGACCGAGGCCTTGCGCTTCACGCTCCATGGGCCGTCGCAGTAGAGCGCGTCCTTGCGGATATCGAAATAGAAGGCCGACAGCTCGACCACCATGAAATCGAGCAGTGCGCGCGTGATGCGCTTGAACTCGAAGGCGTCGTAGCCCTGGCGTACCACCTCGTCGAGTTCGGCCAGCCGGTGCAGCATCAGCCGCTCAAGCTCCGGCATCGTCTCCAGGGGAACGACCTCACCATCGTCATGGGCGAGCGTGCCCAGCATCCAGCGTATGGTGTTGCGCAGCTTGCGATAGGCGTCGATGTTGGTCTGCAGCACGTTCTTGCCGAGGCGCTGGTCTTCCCAATAGTCGGTCGTCACCACCCAGAGCCGCAGGATATCGGCGCCGGACTGCTTGATCACATCCTGCGGCACGACCGTGTTGCCGAGCGATTTCGACATCTTGCGCCCATCCTCGTCCATGGTGAAGCCATGGGTGACGACGGTGTCGTAAGGCGCCCTGCCCCTGGTGCCGCAACTTTCGAGCAGCGAGGAGTGGAACCAGCCGCGATGCTGGTCGGAGCCTTCGAGATAGACGTCGGCCGGCCACTTCAGGTCGGGCCGGTCTTCCAAGGTGAAGACATGTGTCGAGCCCGAATCGAACCAGACGTCGAGAATGTCCATCACCTGCTTCCATTTGGAGGCATCGTGATTGCCGAGGAAGCGCTCCTTGGCGCCGGGCGCGAACCAGGCGTCGGCGCCTTCCGCCTCGAAGGCGTCCATGATGCGGCGGTTGACGGCCTCATCCTTCAGCACATTGCCATCCTCGTCGGCGAAGACGGCGATCGGCACGCCCCAGGCGCGCTGGCGCGACAGCACCCAGTCCGGGCGCTCCTCGATCATGGCGCGAATGCGGTTCTGGCCGGCGGCCGGGACAAAGCGCGTCTCGTCGATGGCCTTCAGCGCGCGGCCCCGCAGCGTGGTGCCGTCGCCGAGGTCCTTGTCCATGTAGACGAACCATTGCGGCGTGTTGCGGAAGATGACCGGCTTCTTCGAACGCCATGAATGCGGGTAGCTGTGCTTCAGCCGGCCGCGCGCGAACAGCGCATTGCGCTTGATCAGCTCGTCGATGACCGCCTGGTTGGCGTTGCCCTTCTTGCCATTGTCGTCGATGACGCGCGCGGGTCCGCCTTCGCGGTCAGGGCCGAGGCCCGGCGCGTCCTTGGTGAAGAAGCCGGCATCGTCGACGGTGAACGGGATTTCGGTGTCGATGCCACGTTGGCGCAGCGCGGGCGCGGCGTCCATCCAGGCATCAAAGTCCTCCCGGCCATGGCCGGGAGCGGTGTGCACGAAGCCGGTGCCGGCATCGTCGGTGACATGGTCGCCGGCAATCATCGCAACCGGGAATTCATAGCCGCCACCGAGGCCCTTGAAGGGATGCGAAAGCACAAGATTTCCAAGCTGTTCGGCGCTGATGCCGTGAAGACGCTTCAAGATGACCTTGGCCTTGGCCTGGCTTTCCTCTGCCAGCGCATCGGCAAAGATCAGCTTCTCGCCTGGCTGCGGGCCAAACGCATTCTCGGCCGCCGTCACCTCGTAGAGGCCGTAGGCGACACGCGGCGAATAGCTGACGGCGCGATTGCCCGGGATGGTCCACGGCGTCGTCGTCCAGATAACGACATGAGCATCCAGCAGGTCAAGCGACCGACCGCTCAGGTCCGGATCGAGCTCCGCCGGCTGCCCGTCCACCACACTGGCGACGACGAGATTGGCCACCGGAAACTTCGCCCAGATCGTGTCTGACTCGTAGTCCTGGTACTCGATCTCGGCCTCGGCGAGCGCAGTCCGCTCGACGACGCTCCACATCACCGGCTTCGAACCACGGTAGAGCTGGCCGGACATGGCGAACTTCAACAATTCACCGGCGATGCGCGACTCGGCGTGGAAGGCCATGGTCGTATAAGGGTTCTTGAAGTCGCCGATGACACCGAGACGCTGGAACTCTCCACCCTGCACCGAGATCCAGTGCGCGGCGAATTCACGGCATTCCTGGCGGAATTCGTTGACCGGCACCTCGTCCTTGTTCTTGCCCTTGGCGCGGTATTGTTCCTCGATCTTCCATTCGATCGGCAGGCCGTGACAGTCCCAGCCGGGCACATAGTTCGAGTCATAGCCGCGCATCTGGAATGAGCGGGTGATAACGTCCTTGAGGATCTTGTTCAGCGCGTGGCCGATATGGATGTTCCCGTTGGCGTAGGGCGGGCCGTCATGCAGCACGTATTTTGTACGCCCCGCCGCGCTCTCGCGCAGCTTGCGGTAGAGGTCCATGTCCTGCCAGCGCTTGACCAGCACCGGCTCCTTCTCGGGCAGGCCGGCGCGCATCGGAAACTCCGTCTGCGGCAGATAAAGGGTCTTCGAATAGTCGATCGTCGATTGGGTTTCGTCGGTCATTGGTCTGCCATGTGCATGCCGGGCCACGTGGCTTGCGGCGTGAAACTCTATTTTACACGCATGCCGTTCCCAAAAACGGGGCCCACTCGGGGCGACATGCTTTGATGATCTGGAAAAGCGCGAGAGGCCGCGCGCAATATTCCCGGCGGCTCCTACAGCCTTCAGGCTGCTGGGAACACCGGGCTGGTAATTCGTATCGTCGGCGCGTGAAGGCGCAAAAAGCTCGTCATTGCTGGGCTTTTAGCGGAGAAGAGCGCAGGAATAAAGCGTCTCGTTCGATTCGCTTACATCTTGAAGTCGAAGCGGTAGGTGGTCGACACGCCGACCATGAACTGGTTGCGGTCGCCACGTTCCCTGACCAGGCTGGAATCGGCGGCCGGACCCTCCAGGCGCGAATATTCGCCAAACAGGCTGGCAGTCATCGGATCGGTCACCTTCCAGGTCACCGCGCCACCGAGGCCGACGGATTTCAGGCCGCCGCCGGGATTGTACTGGCTCAGGCCCGAGGCCACGGCTTCCTGCGCGTTGACACCGTAATAGGCATCGAAATAGTTCGCCGAGGCGAACGACACGCGCGGGCCACCCGAGATCCTGACGGTTGGCGTCAGGTCGTAGAAAGCATCAGCGGCGATGTCGGCGACAAAGCCGTTATGGGCTCGGATGCCATGCCGCAATTCCGCGCGCGCGCGCATCCAGTCCGTCGGATAGAATTCGAAGAAGCCGCCGACCTCGCCGCCCCAGCGGACCGGGTCGAGCCCCCTGAGCTCGTCGGCATCGCCGTCGTCGCGCGAGAACAGGAACTTGCCGGTCAGGCCTGCACGGACGCCGCCGTCGTCGACAAGCGCCAGCGAAATATTGTCGTTGCGTGAGGTGAAGCGAGCCGCAGGGCCGGCCTTGCCCAGCGAAATGATGGGCTGGGCGCTCAGCATGTATTTCTTGCCGCCTTCGAAATTGGGCGCCACCAGGCCGGTCGCGCCGACCGTCAGATACCAGTCGCCGGACAGCCAGCCGAAAGCGCCATCACCGGCTTCGGCCGCGCCTGACATGGCGAGCACGACAGTAGCCACGGCTACAGAAATCTTCCCGACCTGACTCATGGTCACTCCACTAACACGATACAACTGCCCTGCGGCGACAGCTTTGACGAGGCTTTGGTAAAATTTGATTTAAGGGCGAGACATCCAGCGCGCATTGCCTGCACCATCGCGCCCGCCATCGGCTGGACGCGGGTCGGCGCCGAGGGTAACCTCCCTGCATGCTGGCGGTCCTCTATGGAGGTGGCGACATGACCTTGCACGGCGATACTCTGAAGAACGCGATCGGCCGGACGCGTGACAAATGGGGATGGTTCGTCGGTCTGGGCGTGGTGCTGCTGATCCTCGGCGGTGTAGCCTTCGGCAATCTGTTCATCGCCACGGTGGCTTCCGTCTACGTTGTCGGATGGCTGATGCTGGTGGCCGGCATCATCGAGATCATGCATGCTTTCGGGGTCAAGACCTGGGGCCGCTTCTTCTACTGGCTGCTCAGCGGACTGCTTTATGCGGTCGCAGGGTTCTTCGCTTTCGACAATCCGCTGCTCGCCTCGGCGGTGCTGACCTTCCTGCTGGCCATCGCGCTCGTAGCTTCCGGCGCGCTGCGGGCCTGGGTCGGCTACAGCCACCGTCCGGAGCGCGGCTGGGGCTGGATTGTCGCGGCGGGCGTCATCAGCGTGCTCGCGGGCCTGATCATCGCCATGGGCTGGCCGGTCAACAGCCTGTGGGTGCTCGGACTGTTCCTGGCGATCGACCTGATCTTCCAGGGCTGGACCTTCATCGCCGTCGGTCTTGCGTTGAAGAAATAGGAACTCGTTCCCCCTTTCGGGATCATGCTTCAGAACGCCACCGCGGCGTCCAGGCCGGAGAGTGGCTTGACGCCGCCAAGCAGCGCGCGGGCCTCGACTTCATCGCGCTTCATCTGCACGACCAGTGCGTCGAGCCCGTCGAACTTGATCTCGCTGCGCAGGAAGCCGAAGAACGACACCTCGCAAGTCTCGCCATAGAGATCGCCGGAAAAGTCGAAGACGAAGGTTTCCAGGAGCGGCGCGCCATTGTCGTCGACGGTCGGGCGGCGGCCAAAGCTGGCGACGCCGTCGTGCAGCGTACCGTCCGCGCGACGGAAGCGGACGGCGTAGATCCCTTCTTTGAGCGTGGCTTCCGCCGGAAGCCTCATATTGGCTGTGGGAAAGCCGAGCGTTCGCCCGAGCTGCTGGCCGCCGACAACCTCGCTTTCCACCGTAAAGCGATAGCCAAGCAGACCGGCGGCCTCGGCCACCTCGCCCTTGCAAAGCAAGGCACGGATGCGGCTCGACGAAACCACCTCGGCGCCTTCGTCGCGAAAGGCGTCGACGAGGGTGACTCCGAAGCCATGGCGCTCGCCGGCAGCCATCAGATAAGCCGGCCCGCCCTGGCGGTCCTTGCCGAAATGGAAATCGAAACCGGTCACGGCGTGGGTAATGCCCAGCGCCCTCTCCAGCACATCGGTGACGAAGGCTTCCGCCGACAGCGAGGCGAAGTCGCGCGTGAACGGCTGTTCGACGAGCGCGGCAAAGCCCAGCAGCGACAGGAGGTGCGCCTTCATCGGCGGCGGCGTCAGCACGAAAAGCGGCAGATCAGGCCTGAAAACCGTTCGCGGGTGCGGTTCAAAGGTCAGCACCAGGGCCGGTACGCCACGCCGCACGGCCTCCGCCAATGCCCGTTCGAGCACGGATTGATGGCCGCGGTGGACGCCATCGAAATTGCCGATCGCGACCACGCCCCCTCGCAGATCGGCGGGCAGCGGCGCGGTTGTCGTAAGATGCTGGAACGCGACCATTGCCACCTACTGCAGTCTTGCGATCACGGCCACCGGACGATAGCCGTGCCGCTCCAGGAAGAGCCCGAGCTTTGCCGGATCCGGCCGGGATGGATCGCCATAGTCGCGGGCATGAATGCCGCCAGAGACATAGAGGACGTCGAAACCATTGTCGGCAGCGCCCTTGACGTCGGTCATCATGCCGTCGCCGATTGCCAGTATTCGCGAACGCTCAACCGACCGGCCGAGGATCTCGGCCACCTCCTTCATCGCGGCCTCGTAAATCGGCGCGTAGGGTTTTCCGGCGATCAGCGTGCGACCGCCGAGCTGCGCGTAGTCGCGCGCGAGCGCGCCGGCGCACCAGATGATCCGTTCGCCGCGTTCCACCATGATATCGGGATTGGCGCAGATGAACGGCAGGTTCCTGGCGCGCAACCGGCGCAGCAGTTCCGTATAGTCATCGGGTTTTTCGACCTCGTCGTCGAACAGCCCGGTGCACACGACGCCGGTGGCCTCGAACTCCTCGACGAGTTCGACATCGAGGCCGTCATAAAGGGTCAGATCGCGGTCGGCGCCGATGTGGAAGACCTTGCGCGGGCCTTCCGCGATCAGATCACGGGTCACGTCGCCCGAGGTCACCACACGGTCATAGGCTGATGGCGGGACGCCGATCACGCTCATCTGCGCCACGACATCGGCGCTGCGGCGCGGCGAATTGGTGATCAGAACGACAGGAGTGCCGTCCGCCCTTGCCGCCGCCAGCGCAGCCGCGGCAGCCGGAAAATGCCACTCGCCATTGTGCACGACCCCCCAGACATCGCAAAGAATTGCCGAATAGGCTTTCGAGACGTCTTCGAGCGAGCCGACGATTTCAGGCGAATCCGCCATGCCGTTTCCTTCAGTATCGTTGCGGTTACAGCGGCCGACGGTTCCCCGCGGCCGGTTCGAATTATCCGAACCGGCCCATGCTGTCACCAGCTTTCGCCTTGATCGGCGCGAATTGCGGCGCAAGCCGCGGCCTTGATTGGTTAGCGGTTGGTGAAGCGCCGACCAAGCAATAGAGCGGTTTCCCAAACCCGTCCTTCAGCGTTTTGTGGAAAGTTGGCGCCGGCCGAGAATCCGTCGGCGGGGGCCGCTGCAAGCATGTTTGAAATCTGGCGTCAGTTCCGCCGCGACAGGCGCGGCAACTATGCTCTCATGACGGCTGTGGCGATGGTGCCGCTGATGGGCGGCCTGGCGATCGCGGTCGATTTCACGGAAATGAACCGTGAAAAGCAGATGGTGATGAACGCGCTCGACGCCGCCAACTTCGCCACGGCCCGCCGGCTGACGGAAGGCGCCACCGACGATCAGCTGAGAGCCTACGCGCTCGACTTTTTCAACGCCAATTTGAACGACATCGATCCCGCCAGCGCGACGCTCAACGTCACCTTGCCGAGCAACACCAGTGGCGGCGGCCTGCTGACCATGACCGCCCAACTTAATTACAAACCCTATTTCTACCCCGCCTTCGCCCAGTTCGTCGGCAAATCGGCGACCGATGCCAACCAGAGGCTCAGCTTCAACGTCACCTCGCAAGTCCGGCTGAAGAACACGCTGGAGGTTGCCTTGGTGCTCGACAATTCCGGATCGATGGTCACGCCCGGCACCGGCTCAGGACAAATGCGCATCGATCTGCTCAAAACAGCGGCCAAGCAACTGGTCGACACGCTTGCCCAGCAGGCCGCGATGATCAAGCAGGTCGACAGGCCGGTGCAATTCGGCCTCGTGCCCTTTGCCGCCTCCGTCAATGTCGGCCCCGGCAACGGCAACGCCTCGTGGATGGACACCGAGGGTCTGTCGCCGGTATCGAACGAGAATTTCGACTGGTCGACGCTGAACGGGGCCAACAAATACGCCCAGCAGACCAACGGCATCTGGTACAAGCGCGGCACCGGCTGGGGAACAGAGGAAGGCCAGATGCTGACCCGGTTTTCGCTTTATCGCGACATGAAGGTCGTCACCAACCACGAGCGTATCGTCAATAGCAAGCGCGTGGTCTGCGACGCATACAATTCGAACAACACCTGCAAAAGCAGCCACAACGAATATGACTATGTCGATTCCTACGGTCCGTTCGCCAGTTGGCAAGGCTGCGTCGAGGCACGGCCCTACCCTTACAATATCAACGACGCCACGCCGTCCGGTGGCTCGGCCAACACCGGCATCGGCGTCGGCGATCCGGCAACGATGTTCGTGCCGATGTTCGCGCCCGACGAACCCGGCAATCACTGGAAACTCACCCAGGACCCCGACGAGGCCGCACCGGTAACTTATGGAGCCATCAACAGCTGGTGGAACGACGATCCATCGAGCAGCAGCGGCCAATCGCGGCTGCGCAACATGGCCAAATATTTCCAGCCGCGGCCGATCGATGCGCCGGCGCTGCCTGCCGGCAACGGGCCGAATTACAGCTGCACCACCAACCCGATCACGCCGCTGACCGATGTCAGCGTCGCCGACGGGCTCACCTCGATCAAGTCGGCGATCGACCTGATGCAGCCGAATGGCGGCACCAATGTTCCCGAGGGCATGGCCTGGGGCTGGCGGGTGGTCTCGAGCGGAGAGCCGTTCACGCAAGGGCGCCCGGAAACCGAAAGAGGCAACGACAAGGTGGTGATCGTGCTGACCGACGGCGCCAACACCTATTATACGCCATCCTCGCTGGGCTATTCCGACCCCGCCAATTCGAAATCGACCTACGCCTCCTTCGGCTACCTCAACCCCGGCTACAACGGCACCTCGGTCGGACGCCTGTTCATGGGCACATCGAGCGCCATCGGTCAGTTCGACTATTCGAACGGCAACTACACCAATGCCCTCAACGAGCAGATAGCCACGCTCTGCAACAACGCCAAGGCAGCCAACATCATGGTAATGACGGTGGCGCTCGACCTGTCGACGACCAGGGCCAGCGACAAGCTGGCGATCGATGCGCTGAAATCCTGCTCGTCGAATTCACGCTTCCGCAAGGATGCGACCGATCCGAGCAAACCGGCGAAGCTGTTCTGGAATGCGACCGGCGCCAGCCTGGCAAACGATTTCAAGGAAATCGGCAACGAGCTGTCGAACCTGCGCGTGGTCGGCTAACCCGAGTTCGTTCCACTGGCGCAACGCCCGGCGCCGTCAAGCCCTTGCGGGCGCCTGCCGTGGCAGGCACAGATTGGCCGTTCGCATGGTCTCTCATCCATCGCGGCAGGCTGGGGAACGAACAATGCCCGATACCGCCAACCATCTCGCCTTCGCGCTGGTCTGCCTCGGCATGGTGCTGACGCCGGGTCCGAACATGATCTATCTGATCTCGCGCTCACTGTCGCAAGGGCCCAAGGCCGGACTGATCTCGCTTGGCGGCGTTGCTGTCGGATTCCTGTTCTACGTGCTGTCGGCCGCGTTCGGCATCACGGCGCTGCTGATCGCGGTGCCCTATGCCTATGATGTGCTGCGCTTTGCCGGCGTACTCTACCTCTTGTGGCTGGCCTGGCAGGCCGTAAAACCGGGCGGACGCTCGCCATTCCAGGTGCGCGACCTGCCGAAGGACCGGCCGCGCAAGCTGTTCGCCATGGGATTGATGACCAATCTGCTCAATCCCAAGGTGGCCGTTCTCTATCTGTCGCTGCTGCCGCAGTTCATCAGCCCCGGCAAGGGCCATGTCCTGTCGCAGCTTCTGGTGCTGGGCGCGACGCAGATATCGATCAGCCTCAGCGTCAACGCCGTCATCGCGCTGACGGCCGGCTCGATCGCCACCTTCCTCGCCGGACGCCCGCTGTGGCTGGTCATCCAGCGCTGGATGATGGGAACCGTGCTGACGGCGCTGGCGCTGAAGATGGCGACTGACGCGCAGCGCTGAAGCGTCACATCGGCCGGCGCGGCGGCCGGATCTGGGCCGGCTCGACCACCTTGCGGTAGAGATGCCAGGTCGCGTGGCCGAGGATCGGCATGACGACGGCGAGACCGGCAAACAGCGGGATCGAGCCGATCACCAGCAGCACCGCGACGATGAGGCCCCATAGCGCCATCTGCAGCGGATTTGCCATGACCGCGCGCGCCGAGGTCTCTATCGCCGAAACGGCGCCGACATCCCGATCGAGCAGAAGCGGAAAAGCAACGACCGTGGTCGCCAGCACAACCACCGCGAAGACCAGGCCGGCCGCGTTGCCGAGAAGGATCAGCCTCCAGCCCTTGCTGGTCGTCAGCACATCGCGCAGGAAGGCCCCGACCGAAGCCGGCGGCTCGCCGCCGAAAAGGCTGGTGTAGATCGACTGCGCCGTGAACAGCCACAACAGGAACAGCGCGAACAGCATGATTCCGATAACCGCTATCGAGGGCAGCGCCGATGAATGGCGAACATCGAGCGCATGCCGCCAGTTGGTGTTCATGCCGAGCTCGCGCCGGCGGCTGATCTCATAGAGTCCGATCGCGGCGAACGGCCCGACCAGGGCAAAGCCCGACATCAAGGGATAGACGAGCTGGATGGCATTGGAGCCGGACGTCCACTGCGTCAGGATCAGGCCGGCGACCGGATAGATCAGGCACAGGAACACGTAATGCGAGGGCTTGGCCCAGAAGTCCTCGGCGCCAAGCCTGAGCGCGTCCCAGAGGTCCGCCGTGGAAATGCGGCGGACCGCTGGTTGCACATGCATCCCGTACGCGTCCGCCATGACATGAAAGCCGGCCATAACCTTCCTCCGTTTTTCTCGGGGGGCGGTCACCGCCTAGGGTGGCTGCCCGTAGCTGCCACTTGAAGAACGCTCGCATGATAGCCGATCTTCCCGGGATTGTCGCCGCGTCTCATAAGGTTTGCTGAGCGGTCATCGTCTGGCGAACCACTGAGTTCATTTTAGAATCCATGCATTTTAGCTATTGCTTAAATTACTCGTAGAGACCCACAGCGTATCACCTGAGCTTTACAAACGTTGGCGAGGGGCGATGTTCACGTTGAAGGGCTTCTGGTCTTGCGAACGCGGCAATTTCGCCATGGCGACCGCCGTAGCCTTGCTGCCGATAATGGCTGTCGTCGCCGGCACCCTCGACCTGACGGGCACGAGCGATGACGCCGCGCAACTGCAGAACTCGCTGGACGCGGCTGGCCTTGCCGTCGGCACCAAATACCTGCCCAGCATGAGCGCGAACGATGTCCAGGGGCTTGGGCTGACATTCTTCGCAGCCAATTTGAGCATTGCCGACCAGCAGGAGTATTCAGACAGCGTTTCCGCCTTTTCGGCCACCGCCAGCGGCGATCCGAGCGCCTATTACATCTCGCTGTCGTCCGGCATCAACCGTCCGAGCTTCATCAATGGCGCTGGCCCCTGGCCAGCTCACCGGTCGGCGACGGTCAAGATGCACCCGGGCGCCCAGGCCTGCGTGCTGGCGCTCGATCCGCATGCGTCGGCGGCGGTGAGCCTGCAAGGCTCGACCGATGTCGCCATGAGCAACTGCGTGATCGCGGCAAACTCGGACGCCTCCGATGCCGTCAGCAGGGGCGGTTCCGCGCAGGTCTCGGCGGGCTGCGTATCGGCCGTCGGTGGCACTTCCGGGCTTTCTCCGCCCGCTGCCAACCTCACCTGCGGCACGCCGCTCGAACATCAATATGCGTCCTTCGATCCCCTGGCCGACATCGTCCCTCCCCCCTACACACTTTGCCTGCCGGTGCCGAACGGCAAAACCTACACGCTGTCGCCCGGCACCTATTGCGACAAGACATTGTCAGGAAACATCACGTTCAACCCGGGCGTCTACATCTTGCGCGGCGTCACCCTGAAGCCGGGCGGGAATGGCAGCCTGAGCGGCCAGGGCGTAACCATATTCCTCACGGAAGGGGCACAGATCATCATAAATGCCAATGAAAAGGTGAACCTTTCCCCGCCCACCAGCGGACCTTACGCCGGCATCACCATCTTCCAGAGCCGCGGGAACGTTTCGGCCTTGACCCTGAATGGCGGCGCAAATTCCGTGATCAGCGGATTCGTCTATGCGCCTGACGCGGCCGTTTCGTTTGCCGGCAATTCGGACATGAGTGGTCAGGGGGACTGCCTGAGGCTTGTTGGCTTGACCGTGCAGATGACAGGCAACTCTTCCATCAAGACCGACTGCACGGCGGTGTTCGGAAATCGAGAGATGTACTCCAGCCGCCTCATCACGCTTGTGAACTAGGGGCCGCTTCGATCGAGATTTTTCACCGCCTGCCCGGCAAAAGCCATGATCGGGACCGAGTCAGGCACGCATGACCACTTCGAAAATAGATTGCGACCAGATCGCGAACTTGAACAGGCGCAGCGGGCTCAAGGCGGCTGGGCTCAAGGCGGCTGGCCTGGCGGCCTTGCTTGGGCTTGCCGCCTGCAGCACCGTCTCGCTGCCGACAGGGCAAGGCGCCGGGGTTTCCTCCTCGGCAACCGGCACGCTGGCAAGCCTGCGCGCCACGGCCGGGCGCGGCCCGCTGACCCCGGACGCGCAGTTGGAGCAAGCAGCATTGCAGCAGGCCGGCTACATGGCGCAGCGTGAAAACATGAGCCACACCACCGGCTGGGGCAAGGATTTCGCCTCGCGCATGAGGGACAATGGCGTACACGGTGCCGCGGCCGAGAACATCGCGGCCGGCCGCTTCGACGAACAGAAGCTGTTCGATATCTGGATGCACTCGCAGGGACACCGGCGCAACATACTCGATCCGGACTTCAGCCGCTTCGGACTTGCCTATGTCCGTGACGGCCGCGACCCCAACCTGCGCTACTGGTCGCTGGTGCTCGGCAGGTAGCAAAGACATCGCCGGCAGCGGACATCCGCTGACGAGCAGCCGCTACATCAATCCATATGAGCGGCAGGCGCGCCGCCGGCCGGCGCTGTTTTCGGCTTGCGCAGCAGGAAAACGAACGGGATGGCGGCCAGCGTCATGATCATCAGGATTTTGAAGTCGTTGACGTAGGAGATCATCATCGCCTGCAGATTGACCATGCGGTCGACCTGCGACAGTGCCGTCGGGTCGCCGCCGGCGGCCGCCGGCGAGACCGCCCAGAGATTGGGATTGAAGGGGTTGATGAAGGTTGAAAGCTCGGCGTGGTTGATCTGCGTGTTGCGCACCAGCAGCACGGTCACGACCGACACGCCGATCGACGAGCCAAGATTTCGCACCAGGCTGAACAGCGAGGTTGCATCGGTGCGGTAGCGGGCGTCGAGCGTGGCGAAGGCAACCGTCGACAGCGGCACGAACACCATGCCCATGCCGAGGCCCTGGATCACGCCGGAGCTGAGGATCAGCCAGTTGTCCATTTGCGGGGTGAAGCTTGCCATGGTGTAGAGCGACTGCGCGGTCAGGAGGAAACCGATGACGACGAGAATCCTGGCATCGACCTTGCCCATGATGCGCCCGACGACGAGCATCGAAATCATGGTGCCGACACCGCGCGGCCCGATGACGATGCCGATGGTGACCGTCGGATAGCCGAAGATAGTCGACAGCATCGGCGGCAGCAGCGACATCGAGGCCAGGATCAGCACGCCCATGACGAAGATGAACGCCAGCCCGGTGACGAAATTGCGATCGAGGAAAATCTTCGGATCGATAAACGGATGTTCCGATGTCATCGTGTGGATGATGAACACCCAGAAGCCGGTGAGCGAAAGACCGAGCTCGATCCAGATCTCGACCGAGGAAAACCAGTCAACCTCGCCACCGCGATCGAGCATCAGCTGCAGGGCGCCGACGCCGAGCGATATCATGGCAAAGCCGAAGAAATCAAAGCTGCGCACCCGCCGAGCGACCGCCGGCAGATAGGCCGCCATGCCAAGAAAGGCGACGATG
Source organism: Mesorhizobium australicum WSM2073 (assembly GCF_000230995.2). Classification (NCBI taxonomy): domain Bacteria; kingdom Pseudomonadati; phylum Pseudomonadota; class Alphaproteobacteria; order Hyphomicrobiales; family Phyllobacteriaceae; genus Mesorhizobium; species Mesorhizobium australicum. The sequence continues at coordinate 4,712,584 of NC_019973.1, forward strand.
CCGACCGGCAGGTTGATGAAGAACACCCAGCGCCAGTTGAAATTCTCGGTCAGCCAGCCGCCGAGCGTGGGGCCGAGGATCGGTCCCAGCATGATGCCGGCGCCCCATATGGCCATCGCCTGACCATGGCGCTCCTTGGGGTTGATGTCGAGCAGGAAGGTCTGCGACAGCGGCACGATCGCGGCGCCGAACACACCTTGCATCAGCCGGAAAAGCACGATGGTTTCCAGGCTCCACGCCAGGCCGCACAACATCGAGAAGATGGTGAAGCCGACCACCGCCGTCAGGAACAGTTCCTTGCGGCCGAAACGGTCGGCGAGCCAGCCGGTGACAGGCGTCATGATGGCGGCGGCGACGATGTAGGAGGTCAGCACCCAGTTGATGTTGTCGGGCGAGGCGCCGAGATCGCCGGTCATGGTCGGCAGCGCGACGTTGGCGATGGTGGTGTCGAGCGCCTGCATGATCGTCGCCAGCATGAGCGCGACCGTGATCAGGCCACGATGCGGCACTTCTTTGAATGGCTCGGACGTGCTCATGGCGCAGAACTTCCAGAAGGTAACAGAAACGTGTACAACGGGTTTCCGGGCGGCAAAGCCTTCCGTTGAGAGACCTTCGTCGCGGTGGGACGCGATTATCGATGTGGGGGTTACATCGACTGAAAGTCTCTGATGAGCGGATGCCTGCCGCCCGGAAACCTGAGGACCGACAGGTCCGTGTCGAAGATTTCAAATTTTGGACGGCTGCCACGCGGCTCGGCCCAAACGCTGATCCTTCCCACCCTCCCGTCAGACCAATCCTTCAACTCGCTTTCACCCGCCTGGTCTCCGCGGGCTTCTGCCGACTACTTCGCGGGCTCGCCGGCCGTAGCGTGACCGAAAATCGACGGCCAGCCACGCGCGACGCCCGTATCGACCGTAACAGAGGCGCTCATGCCGGTGCGCAGCGCCATCTTGGCGTCGGGGTCGGTCAGTTCCAGGCGCACCGGGATGCGTTGGGTGACCTTGACCCAGTTGCCGGTGGCGTTCTGGGCGGGCAGCAGCGAGAAGTCCGCGCCGGTGCCGGCACCGATAGCCCTGACCGTCGCCTCGAAGGTCCTGCCCGGGTAGGTATCGACCACGATCTCCGCCTTCTGGCCCGGCTTCATGTTGGTCAGTTGGGTTTCCTTGAAATTGGCGTCGACCCAGGTGTCGCCGGTCTCGACCAGCGCAAACAATGGTGTGCCAGAGCCGACATATTGGCCGACCTTGAAGGACGCGGCTTGATAGACGACACCATCGGCAGGCGCCTTCACGGTGGTCTGCTCCAGATCATAGGCAGCCTTGTCGCGCGCCGCGAGCGCCGACATCACCGTCGGATGCTTGTCGGTTTCGATGTCGGGGTTGCCGCCGAGTGCCGCCTTGGCGCTGATGATGCCTTGCTCGGCAACAGCCAGTTGCTGCCTGGCTTTGTCGAGATCGTTCTTGGCCTGATCCAGCGACGACTTGGCGTTGATGCCCTTCTGGGCAAGATCGGCGGCGCGATCGAATTGCGACTGCGCATAGTCGACCTCGCTGGCAGCGGACTTCTGCTGCGACAGCGCCTGGCTATAGGCCGCGCGCAACTGCTCGACATTGAGGCGCGCGGTAGCAACCGCGGCGTCCGCCTGGGCGAGCGCGATCCGGTAGGGCTCGGGGTCGATGGCGAACAGGAGATCGCCCTGCTTGACCGTCTGGTTGTCCGTTATGGCGACCTGGACGATACGACCGGCCGTATCAGAGGCGATCGACACCTTGGCCTGCTGCAGATTGGCATTTTCCGTTTCCTGGTAGCGCCCGCCGGTCACCCAGACATAGCCGCCGCCGATGATCAATGCCGCCGGCAAGGCGAACATCAAGAAGAAGCGGCCGAAGCGGCGCTTCTTCTTCGGCGCCGGCGCGGGTTGCACGGGAGGAGCGACCGCGACCGGGGCTGATGCCGGCTGGACCGGCGCTTCCATCTCCACCTTGGGAGCGTTTTCTTCTACCTTGGCTACCGCGTTCATGCTGCCGCACCTTCCGCACTCTTGATCTTTTCAAGCGACGAAGCTTCGCTGTCCGTCAGATTTTGCACGATTACATCCAGCGCCCGGATCAGGATGCGCCGGTCTTCCGGCGAAACGCCGCTGAGCGATTCCTCATAGACCTCGCCAGCAAGGCTCTTGACGTCCGCATAGGCCGCATTCGCCTTCTCGGTCGGGAAGATCATGCGCACGCGCCGGTCGGTCGCGTCGGAGCGGCGTTCGATCCAGCCGCCCTCCTCCATCCGATCGACCAGGCGTGAAACGCTGATCGGCTCGATTTCGAGCAGTTCGGCGAGCCGCGCCTGTGCAACGCCCGCCTCCTTGGCAACGCGGACCAGAAGCCGCCATTGCGCCGAAGACAGGCCGAGCCCGCTGGCGCGCGCCTCGAAGCGCTTGCGCATCAGGCGTTGCACGTCGTGGATCAAAAATCCCAATCTATCGATGCCATCTGAAACCATGAGCGATACATATAATAAGCGTGCTTACTATTCAAGATGCCACTTCGCTATGAAAGCCGGCAAATGCGGATGGCGGAAACAGGCGTGTGGTCAATCGCTGTCGCGCGCGACCAGTTCCAGCGGCCAGACCTCCCTGATGGTCTGCGGCCCCGTGGGCCCGGCGAAAGCCGGCAGCGAGGCGAGCAGGATTTCGCCGAGCCGCCGTCCCATCGGCTCCAATGCCGGGCGGAAAGCGGTCAGCGCCGGGGAGAAATAGCGGCAGAGCGGCGTATCGACGATGACCATCACCGCGATGCCCTGACCGGGCATGATCCCCATCTCGGCAAGCGCCTTGCAGCCGCCGAGCGCCATCGCGTCATTGTTGAAGATGATCGCTGTCGGCGGATCCTTCGAGCGCATGACTTGCGGCGTCACCGCGTAGCCGCCGGCTTCGTTGATGAAGCCGTCGGCGATCAGCTCGGGATCGATGTGGATGCCGTGCCGCCGCAGCGCCTTGCGATAGCCGTCAAGAAACAGATAGCCGAAAGTGAGGTCGAGTGACGGCCGGATGGCGGCGATGCGGCGGTGGCCGCGTGCAACCAGGCGGTCGACTGCGTCGGCGCCCGCCTTCTCGAAATCGAGGTCGAGCGAGGGATAGGTCTCGTCACCGGACTGGCTTCGGCCAAGCGTCGCAAAGGGAAAGCCGGCCCTGCTGAGATAGTCGATGCGATCGTCCTCACGCCGGGTCCAGGCCAGCAGCACGGCATCGGCGCGGCGTGTCTCGACGACCCGTCGCAGGCGCTCCTGCTGATAGTCGGCGGGCGCGCCCATGACGATGATCAGGTCGAGCCCGTGCTCGGCCAGTGCCGCTTGCAACCCGCTCAGGAACGGAATGAAAAACGGCTCGCCATATTGCTGATCACCCGGGTGGGGCTGCAGCATGAACGCGACGGCATGCGTGGTGCCCCGGCGCAGGTTCCTGCCCGACTGGTTGGGTGAATAGTTGAGTAGGCGCGCCGCATCGAGCACGCGCTGCCGCGTCTCGGCATTGACATCGGCGCGCCCATTGAGCGCCCGCGACACCGTGCCGATCGAAATATTCAAATGACGCGCAAGATCGTGAATGCTGGATGCCAAGACCAATCCCCTTCCGTTCCCGCTAACATTAGCGGACCTTGCGGCCAAGGCCACTCAGACGAACGGCCCACAAATCCGGTTGACATTCTACGCCTTCGGGTGTGTCATCGTAAACGTTTACGGAAGAACCGTGAATGCCAACCGGGAGGGGTTGGCGGAGGAGCGCCGGATGCTGCATGTCGTCCTGGTCGGGTGCGGAGCCATGAGCAAAACATGGCTCGAGGCCGCCCGTCAGTCCCCTGAAATCAGGATTGCCGGTCTCGTCGACCTCGACGCCGACAGGGCACGCCAGCGAGCCCGCGAATATGACCTTGCCGGGGCCGCGATCGGCACCGATCTCGACGTCATATTGGATCAAACCAAAGCCGATGCGGTGTTCGACGTGGTCGTTCCGGCCGCCCGCGGCGAGGTGGCCAATTTGGCCTTTGCCCATCACTGTCACCTGCTGACGGAAAAGCCCCTCGCCGACAGTCCGGCCAACGCCCGCGCCATCGTCGACGCCGCGCGGCGCGCCGGCCGCGTCCACGCCGTCGTTCAGAACCGCCGCTATGTCGCCAATGTCCGGCGCATCCGCCGCTTTCTGGATTCAGGCGCCATCGGCGCGCCGACCAGCATCCACGCGGATTTTTTCGTGGCGCCGCACTTTGGCGGTTTTCGCGAAGAGATGCGCCACGTGCTGTTGCTCGACATGGCGATCCACACCTTCGATGCCGCTCGCTACATGGTCAACGGCGAACCTGCCGATGTCTATTGCCAGGAATGGGAGCCGGCCAATTCCTGGTATCGGCAAGGGTCGTCGGCAAGCGCCACTTTCGGGCTCGGCCGAAACAGGATGTTCACCTATCGTGGCAGCTGGTGCGCCGACGGCTTTCGCACCAGTTGGGAGGGCAGCTGGCGTATCGTCGGTGAGCGCGGCAGCCTGATCTGGGACGGCCATGACGAGGTGAAGGCGGAAGTCGTGCTGCCGGAGCGCGAAGGCCTGATCGACAAGGTCGGGCCGGTGACAGTGCCTCCCCTCGATCCGTCCGACCGTATCGGCGGGCATCTCGGCGTCATTGCCGACTTCGTGCAAGCCGTGGAAACCGGCACCGAGCCGGAGACACGGGGCTCGGACAACATCAAGAGCCTGGCCATGGTCTTCGCGGCGATCCAGAGCGCCGAGACCGGTCGTCGCGTGAACATCGCATCGCAGGAAGGATGACCATGCCGAACCCGCTTCTCGACATCAGGATCGGCACCATGGTGCGGGCCAATCTCGAAGACCCGGCCGCCTATATCAGGCAAATCCTGCCGCTCGGCTTCGAGAGCATCCAGCCCTTTTTCTGGCAGACGCTCGGCGGCAAGGATCTGCCGCGGCTCGCCGGAGAGATTGAAGAGGCGATCGGCGATGCCGACGTCACCGTCAGTTCGATCGGCGTGTTCGGCAATCCGCTCGAGAGCGGCGACACCGACCGCGGCGTGCTCGAGGCCTGGAAAACGGTGATCGACAACGCCCATCTGTTCGGCACCAGGCTGGTCAGCGGTTTTACCGGCCGCATCCGCGGGAAACCGCTGACCGACAGCCTGCCGCGCTATCGCGAAGTCTGGGGCGAACTGGCCAGACGCGCCGCCGACAAGGGCGTGCGCATCGCCTTCGAGAATTGCGCGATGGACGGCAATTGGGCCGGCGGAGACTGGAACATCGCCCACAATCCGGATGCCTGGGAGCTGATGTTCAACGAATTGCCCAACGACAATCTCGGTCTCGAATGGGAGCCCTGCCACCAACTCGTCTACCTGATCGATCCGATCCCGCAGATCCGCAAATGGGCGCATCGCATCTTTCATGTCCACGGCAAGGACGCCACGGTGCGCTGGGACGTCATCCGCGAGAACGGCGTGTTCGGCCGCCTGCCCTTCGTGCAGATGCGCACGCCCGGCTTCGGCGACAGCGACTGGTCCCGGGTGATCAGTGAACTGAGGCTGGCCGGGTACAAGGGCGCCATCGACATCGAAGGCTGGCACGACCCGGTCTATCGCGGCGACCTCGAGATCACGGGGCAGGCACGCGCCCTGGAGTATCTCAAACTATGCCGGGGAGGTGCGAGCTACCTGCCAAATCCGGCGTGAGGATCGGTCGGCGGGAGGAGCCGGCCGCAAGTGGCATTGCCAAAGCAATCGTTCAAAGGCCCCTCGGCTGACGAGGAAAACAATGGGAGGAACGTGCATGAGCATCGCGATCAGGACGACACTTCTGCGCACGGCCGTCGTGGCGGCGGCCACGGCGCTTACCGCCACAATCTTGACCTTGCCGGCGCAGGCGCTCGACGCCCAATGGTGCAAGGACGTCCACATCCGCTTCTTCGTCGGCGGCGCCGAGGGCGACGCCTTCGGCACCATCGTCTACAATGGCGCCAAGCAGGCGGCGGCAGATCTCGGACCCAAGGTCGACTACATCTTCTCCCAGTGGGACGCGGAGAAGATGGTGCAGCAATTGCGCGAAGCGGTCGCGGTCAAGCCCCAGGGCATCGCCATGATGGGCCATCCAGGCGACGCCGCGATCATGCCGCTCGCCGACGAGGCCCATAAGGAGGGCATCAAGATGATGTACCAGAACGTCCCGGTGCCGAAGGTGACGGCGGCGTTCGGTGGCGGCTATATCGGCGCGCAGCAGGAACAGCAGGGCCGCGCACTTGGCGCCGAAGCGTTCAAGCTCGGTAAGCTGAAGGCCGGCGACAAGGCGATCATGATCGGCCCGTTCGAGAACGAGAGCCGCGGCGCACGCGAGCGCGGCACGGTGGCGGCCTTGAAGGAGGCGGGCGTCGAAGTCATCCAGCTGTCGTCGCCGCCGAGCGGCGAATGGGCTTCCGACCCCAATCTGGCGATACCGGTGCTTACGGCAGCGCTGCTCAACAATCCCGATGTCAAGGCCGTCGGCTATCCCGGCGGACAGATGCTCGGCAATGTCGCCACCTACATGCAGGCAGCTGGCAGAAAGCCTGGCGACATCTTCAACTTCGGCTTCGACACCAGCCCGCAGATCGTCGAGGGCTTCAAGGGCGGCTGGGTACAATTGACGGCCGACCAGCAGCCATTCCTGCAGGGCTATCTGCCGATCCTCAGCCTGTGCCAGCAGGTGGTGCTGGGTCTGGCGCCGATGAACGTCGACACCGGCGCCGGTTTCGTCACGCCCGAAAATTACGAGATCGTCGCAGAACTCGCCAAGCAGGCGCTGCGCTGACCTCCCAAGCCGCCGGCCGGGATCAGGCCCCGGCCGGCGGGGCCGCTGGCGAGAAGGCTGGCGCCAGACAATCAAGCGAGGATGCTATGGCCGAACGTCTCATAGAGCTGCGCGATATCGCTAAGTCCTACGGCCATGTCTACGCACTTGGCGGGGTCAATCTCAGCGTCGATCGCGGCGAGGTGGTCGGCCTCATCGGCGACAACGGCGCCGGCAAGTCGACGCTGATCAAGATCCTCTCCGGTGTGGTCAAGCCGACCAGCGGCGAGATCCTCATCCGCGGCAAGCCGGTGACCGGATGGAATGCGGCACGTTCGCGCGAGGCCGGCATCGAAACGGTGTTCCAGGACCGGGCGTTGGCCGTGCAGCAGACGATCGTCCGCAACATCTTCATGGGCCGCGAACTCACCGGCCCTTTCGGCTGGCTGAAGGTCGGCAAGGAAATCGAGGAGGCGAGCCGGCTGATGCGCGAGATCGGCTTCACCTCGAAAGTGTTCACGCCGCATTCGATCGTCGGCCAGCTTTCGGGCGGTGAACGCCAGGGCGTGGCGATCGCGCGCGCCATCTACAAGCAGGCCGAACTGATCGTCCTCGACGAGCCGACGACGGCGCTGTCTCTGACCGAGACCGCCAAGGTCTTCCATTTCGTGCGCCAGGTGCGGGCGAGCGGCCGCTCGATCCTGTTCATCGGCCATAACATCCATCATGTCTTCGACATCGCCGATCGCTTCGTGGTGCTGGATCGCGGCAAGGTCGCGCTCACCGCCGATCGCAGCGAGGTCAAGTCGGCCGAAGACCTCATCAACTTCATGGAAGACGTCGCGCATCCGGGCGGGTTGGCCGGGCTGCACGACACCGGCGACGCGGAGCAGAGAGCACGATGAGCAAGACCATGGAGCCCGATCTGCACGAGCCGTCGGCCGGCATTTCCCGCCAAGGCAGTTCCCAGAACGAGTGGAAGCACCCGTCCGATCACTGGATGCGCGGCTTCATCCTTGACAACCGCGCGTCGCTTGGCACGCTCGGCGTGTTCGTCGTCATGATGGCGGTCTTCATGATCGCCAACCCGACGGTCTTCACAACCTGGTATCTCTACAGCGCCGTGCTCACCACGCTTCCCGTGGCGCTGTTCGTGGTCGTGCCGCTGGTCTTCGTCGTCACCTGCGGCGAGATCGACCTGTCGTTTCCCGCGACGATGGGTTTTGCCTCCTGGGTCTTCGCGCTGGTGGTGCAGGCGGGCTATGATCCGTTCCTCGGCATTGCGGCGGCGCTGGTCACCGGCACGCTGCTCGGCTTCCTCGTCGGGTCGCTGGTGGTCTATGGCGGGCTGTCGTCGCTGATCGCCACGCTCGGCATGAATTTCCTGCTGCGCGGCCTGATCCAGATCATCAATGAGGGCAGATCGACTTCGCTGACCAGCCTTGCCGACAGCTGGGCCTACAGGATCTTCTCCAGCCAGGTCCTGGGCGTTCCGGTGCAGATCTTCTGGGCCATCGCCTTCGTCGTCCTTTCGGCGATGCTCTACAACCGCCACCGCTTCGGCGCGCAGGTGAAGGTGGTCGGTGACAATCCCGACAGTGCCCAGCAGATGGGCATCGATGTCAAGCGCGTGCGGGTGAAAGTGTTCGTCTTCGTCGGCATCGGGGCCGCGATCGCCGGCACGTTCTCGGTAATGATCAACTTCACCTGGTGGCCAACCGCCGGCGACGGTTATCTCTTGCCGGTGCTGGCCTCGGTGTTCGTCGGCGGCACGCCGACCTGGGGTGGCATCGGCACCGTGGCCGGCGGCGCGATCGGCGCCGTCACGGTGTCGTTTATCCAAACTGGCGTCGTGGCGGCTGGGCTCAGCGGCTTCTACGTCCAGTTCTTCAACGGGCTGATCATCATCCTTTCGCTGCTTGGCCACAAATGGAATCAGGCGCGCTACCGCTGAACCAGTCGGCCGTTCAACGGCGATTTGCCGGTCATCCGAGCCAACGATAGACGACGGGCCGGGCGGACGACACCGCGCGGGCCCGATCGCCTATTTGCGCGATGCGCAATTTCGATCAAGCTGGCCGGGCAACGAGGCGTCAGAGTGAGGACGCCACATGCGAGGAACACATGAACCCGACCGAGAAGGCGCTATGGTTTGTCGAAAGCCACCTGCCGGAGGCTGTTACGCTCGACGACGTGGCCCAAAGCAGCGGCGTGTCGCGCTTTCATGTGACGCGCGCCTTCGGCGCCGCCACCGGCCGCTCCGTCATGGGTTACATGCGCTCGCGCCGGCTGACCGAGGCGGCGCGCAGGCTGGCCGGCGGGGCGCCCGACATCCTGTGCGTCGCGCTCGACGCCGGCTACAACTCGCATGAGGCATTCACCCGGGCCTTCCGCGACCAGTTCGGCACCACGCCGGAACTGGTGCGCGCGCAAGGTTCGACTGAGACCCTCGACCTCGTGGAGCCCATCCTGATGGACAATTCGCTTTTGACCACACTTGAACCACCGCGCTTCGAGACCAGCCGGCCATTCCTCATCGCCGGACTGGGCGAGCGCTACAGTTGTGAGTCCAGCGCCGGCATTCCAATGCAATGGCAGCGCTTCGCTCCCCATATCGGCCACATCCCCGGGCAAGTGGCCGGCGTTTTCTACGGCGTCTGCCTCAATGGCGACGATGCCGGCAATTTCGATTATGTCGTCGGCGTCGAGGTGCGCGACTTCGCCGATCTGCCGAAGGAGTTCCAACGGGTGCGGGTGCCGGCGCAGAGATACGCCGTTTTCACGCATCGCGAACACATCTCGACCATCCGGCGAACGATCAATACGATCTGGAACAGCTGGCTGCCGGCATCCGGCCACGAGGTTGCCGATGCGCCGGAATTCGAGCGCTACGGGCCTGAATTCGATGCCCACACCGGCAAGGGCGGGCTGGAGATCTGGGTGCCCGTCAAGGCATGACGCGCTGCTACAGCTCCAGTTCCCAGTTCTGGCCGACCAGATCCTTGCCGAAGGAATGGTGAGGCTCTTCCTCGATCAGCCTGAAACCGGCCGCCTGGTAGATGTGCCGGGCGGCGGTCAGAATATCGTTGGTCCATAGGGTCAGCGTCCTGTACCCCCTGGCGCGGGCAAAGCCGATGCATTCCTCGACCAGGCGCTTGCCGATGCCGAGGCCCCGCGCCGAAGGTTCGACATAGAGCAGCCTGAGCTTGGCCACCTGATCCGACTTGCGCACGACGAAGACCGAGCCGACGACCTCGCCTTCGCGCTCGGCGATCCAGCCGCGCTCCCATTTCGGCTCGTAGGATTTTACGAACGCCGCGAGGATTTCGGCGACCAGCGCCTCATAGGTTTCGTCCCAGCCATAATCCTGCGCGTAGAGCATGCCTTGCCGGCGGATGATCCAGCCGATGTCGCCGACCTGCAGCGGCCGCAGCAGATAAGGGATTTTGGGCTCGGCATCGTCATCCAGCAGACGCTGCACCGTGCGCATGGACTTGACCAGACGCTCCTGTTCCGACGCAGGCAGACGATCGAGCAGCGCCGCGACCTGATCGTGCGAACCCTTGTTCAGCGGCGCGAAGGCGTTCCTGCCCGCCGGCGTCAGCGCGATCGACGATTGCCGAGCGTCCGAAGCCAGCGTGGCCCTGGAGATGAGGTGAAGGCGCTCGAACTTCTTCAGCAAACGGCTGACATAGCCGGCGTCGAGACCGAGATCGCGCCCGAGATCGGTCGCGGTCAGTCCGTCACGATGCGCCAGTTCGTAGAGCACGCGTGCCTCGGTCAGCGAGAAGGCGCTCTTCAGCAGCCCTTCATCGAGCAGTCCGATCTGGCGGGTGTAGAAGCGGTTGAACGCCCGCACCGCATCGATCAGGCCCTTGTTGGGCGCAGCCTTGTCTGGCTGATGGTGGATTGTCATGCGAGTCATCTCCTGCTGGCACAGGATCGATCATTTACTTGACGGAGTCAACTATTAGGGAAGGCGCCCGAGATGCTTACATCATCGGCAACACCGGCCAGCGGTCGACGATCCTGCCACCGGAAAGCACCGCGATCGGTCCGAAGTGCTGCAGCACGGCCTCGCTCTGCGTGGGCCGCAGGAACGCATAGTCACCGGGCCTGACGACGGCCTGGGCGGGCAGACCCATGAATTGCTGGTTGGAAGACAGGCCAAGCAGGCCGTTTCTCGTCATGCGTTCGGGAAACACCGGTTCGGCCATCCACTTGCCGCCATAGAGATAGCAGCCCTTGCGCGGAAACCGGCCCAGCGCCTGCAGCAGGCGCGAGACCGCCGGCGGGCCAGGTAGCATCGGCTCGACCACTTTCAGGATTGGCGTCGCGATGAAGGCCGCCGGCTGGAAGCCATCAAGGCCGGGCGTGTCGAAATCGACGGGCAGCACGAAGGCCGAGCCCATCGAAACTTCATTGGCAATGCCGCCATGATGAAGCAGCGCGGTCTTGCTGCCGCCAATGTTCAGGATATGGCGCTGGTCGGCGCCGAGGCGCGCGACGAAAGCGGCGGCCTGTTCGGAGGCTTGCGCCAACGCCTTGGCCGGTCCACCGAACAGGCCGGGTATGTGCGGCGCATGCGCCTCATAGGCCATGACGCCTTCGCAGCGCAGCCCTTTGTGGGTGGGCAGCGCATTCAGCGCCCGCGACAGGGCCGCCGGTTCGGCAAAGCCGCCGCGGTGCAGTCCGACATCGATTTCGAAAGCGATGCGCAATTCGGCGCCGAGTTCGTCGGCGAGCCCGCCATATTCCGCCAGCCTCTCCTGGGTGTCGATCAGCCAGCAGACGCGCGACCAGACTGCATCGCCCCTAGAAAGCGCCGCCCTTGCCGCACCAACCGGCATCGGTTTGCCATACAGCAGATCCGCATCCGGAAACGCCCTCAGCACCGCCTCGGTGATCGGCGGATGGAAGGTCATGAGGCGGTGGGTTCCAAGCGCCTTGCCGATATGGGAGAGCAGCGGCAGGCAAGCGAGCGACTTGTCGACCAAACGGACGGCAAGACTGGGGTCAAGCCGCTTCTTCACCAGGGCAATGTTGCCATCCAGCCGATCGAGGTCGAGCAGCAGGCAGGGTTGGAAAATGTCCGCCTCTCTCAGCGCATCCGAAAGCGTGGCGAAATACGCCTTCATGGCTGGATGCCGAAAGAACTGGGTTCGATGCCGAACAGGTCGGCCATATAGGGTGAGACGAAGCGGTTTTGCGGATCGATGTCGCGGCGCACCGCCATCGCATCGTCCCAGCGCGGATAGAGCTTTTTCAGGTCGGCCGCTTTCAGGCTGTGCATCTTGCCCCAGTGCGGCCTGCCGCCATATCCGCGGAAGATCGGCTCGGCCGCGCGCATGAACGGCAACGGATCGTTCGCTGCGTCATGGTGGATGGCGATGGAACAGGTGAGCCTTTTGTGGAAAGGCGAGAGCCAGAATTCGTCCGATGCCACCGACCGCACTTCCATCGGAAAATAAACTTCCGGAAAATGCTTCTCGGTCAGTTCGATGATCTCGGCCAGCGCCTTCGGCCCCTCCTCGAACGGAAGGTGATATTCCATCTCGTTGAACCTGGTCTGCCGGTCGCTGACATAGACGTTGAGCCAGTCCTGCACGTAATCCTCGGCCGGCACCTTGGCGACCGCGCCCAGGATCAGCCTGCGGCGCAGCGACGGCAGCCAGGCAAGCCCGGTGCGCAGGCGGCGCAGCGTGCGCAGCGAGCCCTCGTCATCGTCGGTCGGGCGCGGGGTGGTCGCCTCGGTGCTGAAGTCGCTGGCGATGAACTGCGCGTAGCCTGAAAATGGGATGTAGTAGAATTCGGCCGACCGGTGCTCGCTCATCATCGTTTCGAAATCGCGCAGCATGTCGGCTATCGGCAGCACCCATTTGCGGCGCCGCAGCCGGTAGGTCGCGATGTTGTTCAACGTCACTTCGCTGAGCACACCGAAGGCGCCAAGCGCAACGCCGATCGCATGGATCGTTTCCTGATCCCCTTCCCGCTTGAAGTCGCGGACCTTGCCAAGCCCGTCGACGATCTGCACCGTTTCCAGCTGTGTGTGATACGCGCCCAGCGTAGGCCCTGAGCCATGGGTGGCCGTGCCCAGCGCGCCGCCAATCGCCTGGCGGTCGATGTCGCCCATATTGGGCAGGCCCTGGCCGATGCCTTGCAGCATGTGCATGAGCGGACCAAGCCGCGTCCCTGCCCGCACACGCGCCTGATGTTTTTTCGCGTCATGCGCGACCAGCCCTTCCAGCTTCTCCAGCGACAGGATGGTGCCTTGGGACTTCACCAATGGCGTGAAGGAGTGACCGGCGCCGACGACGCGGACCGGGCCGGGTGCGGTGCGAATGAGATCGCCGAGTTCGCCGGCATCTGCCGGACTGGCAAGCAGCCGCGGCTCGGCGGTGACAAAGCCGGACCAGTTGCTCCAGCTGTTCGACATGGGGCTCACGCAATCGCGCGGCGACGCCGCGCCGCCAGGACAAACAGGCCGAGCAACGCCACGCTGGCGACAGCACTTGCGGCGGCGAACTCGGGAACCGGGCGAAACTCCTTGCCGTCGATGAGCAGCGACGCCGCGACCGGTCCGATCGCCAGGCCGAAAAGCTGGGCGGCCGGCACCAGCAGCACGGCGGTGCGGGTCTCGTCGGCGGTGATCGCCAGCCGGATCTGGTAGGGCACGATGAACAGCAGGATAAAACCCATGATCAGGGCGACGACCCAGAACATCGTGAGGCCGGGCCCGCTGGCAAGCACGAGCGAGGCGACAAGCGCGGCGAGGCCGATCGCCGCGATGGCAAGGCGATAGTCGATGCGCGCCTCGAACACGGTCGCCGTCATCGCGCCCAGCACCTGCGCCGCGAGGCTGGCCGAGACGATCAGCCCGACGGTGCGGCCGTCGATGCCGAATTGGGCGCCAAGCGGCTCCAGAAAGGCCCATACGGCGCCGAAGAACATGAAGTAGCAGAAGACCGACAACAGCGCGGTGATCGAGGGAACCGTCAGCACATTGGCGAGGTTTTCGTCCTTCGGCAGATCGGCATAATCGGCAGGGACAGCAAAGGCGACCACCAGCGACGCGACGCAGACGACGGCAAGAACGAGGAAGCCGCCAGCCGACCCGGCGGCTGGAATGACATAGAGCGCCAGCACCAGGGCAAGTGCGCATTGCGCCAGGGTCTGCATGGTGACGAAATAGCCGCCGATGCGTTCGGCGCGCCGCGAACGGGCAATCAGTTCGGTGGCGACCGCGACAAGGCCGCCTTCGGCAAGGCCGGCCAGCGCGCGGGCCGCCATCAGCGTGTGGGCGCCGGCGGCATAGGCGGTCCACACATTGGCCAGCGCCAAGAGCAGCAGGAGGACGGCACTTTTCCAGCGCATGTTGTGGGCGGAAAGCAGCATCGCGACGATCGCCGAACCAATCGCGATGGCGATCATCTCGGCGGTGGCGACCAACGCCAGTTCGTCGCCGCTGACATGGCCCTCGGTATAGAGGGCGCCGAGCAGGACGGGCTGCAGACCGAGAATGAGCAGGCCGACCGACCCGATCCACAGGGCCGAGGCGAGCTGCCCGCCGCTGGGATTGCCGACCAGCCAGTCGCCTTCGCCCTGAAGATCAGCGCTTGTCGAAGCCATAGGCGCCTCCCAACGTCCTTGCCGCACGGCAAAAAAGCTGACAGTCTGTCAGCATTCCAGAAACTGATACTTGATCATATTTCTTGTCAACCGGAATTTGGGAACTCGTGCGAAAGATCGGTGCATGACGCAAGCCAGTCGAACGATCACCGAGCCCAGGCGCAGGCCCAAGCAGGAGCGCAGCCGCGAGCGCATCGACGCCATCCTGTCGACCACCATGCGGCTGATCGGCGAGAAAGGCATCGACGCCGTCACCATGAAGGAGGTCGGCATGCTGGCGGGCGGGCCGATCGCCACCGTCTACCACTACTTCCCCAACAAGTCGGCGATCCTGGCGATGCTCTATGAGCGGTTCTCGGAGGTCAGCCGTGCCAGGTTGGCGGCGATCGTCGCCGATGTCCGCGAAGCCAAGGACGTCATCGCCGCGTCCGATCGGCTGCTTGACGACTACCTCAGCCGGGTCGCCGGCGATCCGGCCATCCAGGATCTGCAGAACGCCATCCAGGCCGACAAGGCGCTGAAGAATCTCGACATCGCCGAAACCCGGCATCAAGCCAAGATGTTCTGCGACCACGTCATCGCCTTGCTCGAGCCGGAAAAGCACGAGCAGTTCGAACGCATGGTTCTGCTGATCTTCCAGCTCGCCGGCGGCGTTGTGCGCCTGGCGCTTGCGCAAGGCGAAGTGGAAAGCCGCCGGACCATCGAGGATTACCGATCGATCATCCACACCCAGTTGCGGCTGTTTCTTTAGCGACCGGCAACCGGGGGCCTATCTCGCCCGGCGGATGAGGCCTTCGAAACCATCGGCCAGGTCGGAAGCGCCGGCCGCGAACATCTTCACCAGGTTCTGCGGGCGGCCGGGCGTCTTGTTGGCATCGAGGAGAACAGCCCTGCCCTCATGCATGACGAAATCGAATTTCCCATAGTCGAAGCCGAGTTCACGCCGCCGTTCGCGCAGTTCGTCGGGAACAGCGGCGGGCTCGCGCCGGATCGTTTCCGATGCCTTGACCAGGCTGTTTGGCGAGACGTAGCGGGTGCAGCGCTCGCGCTCTCCGCAAAACACCCAGAAGCGCACCGCAAAGCCGTCAGGTTCTTTTTCCGGGATGAACTTTTCCACGACCAGATCATCACGATCGAGGACGCCATCGGGAACGTCGTCCCGGGATTGGTAGACCTCGTAGGACGGCATGGCTGGCACGTGCGCAAAGGGAGCCGGTTGGCCGGCACGCCTCGACCGCCGATTGAGCCGTGTCTCCGGAATGCCCTGGTTGTTGAGATTGCTTTTGACGATGACCGGGCCCAGCCAGCCGTCGCCCTCGGCCAGAAGCGCTCCGCTTACCCGCCGTTTCGATATGTCGGCGGCCCCGACATTGAGGCATAAGGGAAAACGCCGCGCATGTTCGAGATAATCCGCCGGCGTCATTGTCGCATCGACGTGCAGAACCGCGACATCGGCGCTGAATTGTCCGGAGAGGCCAGGCTGAATCCGGACCGAATGGCCCCGCCTCTTCAGGTCCTCGAGAATATCGAAAAGCATGTAACGGCTATTCCGGCGCAGCAGAAGGCCGCGGCGACCCAGGAACCGGTCATGCTCATGCGTTATGACAATGATGCGCGCCACCAGCTAACCCCTTGGCTTCCATCCCCACTTCCATTAAGCGGCTCTAATCAATCAATGCCAGACTTTCCTGGGCTCCAACGGGTCTGCATGACGAATCATTGGGACAGTTATCATCGGCACTGGAAGCTCCTGGACGCCCCGCTCCGGCCGACGCCGGAAACCGTCGGCATAGTCGAGCGCGAACTCGATCTCGGAAATGCCGATGTCCTTCTGCTTGGGGTGACACCTGAATTGGCGGTTCTAGGCAGATCGATGTTGGCGATCGATCAATCGGCTGCCATGATTTCCGGCGTATGGGCCGGCGACAACACCTCGCGAAGGGCGATGGCCGGCAACTGGCTTGACCTCCCGGTCGAGCGGGAATGTTTCGACGCGGTCATCGGCGACGGCTGCCTGTCGGCGGTCGATACCAAGGCCGCGCGCGGTTCGCTGTTCGGTGAAATCGCAAGGGTGCTAAAGCCTGGCCGGCGTGCGGCGATCCGCGTGTTCGCTCGGCCGGAAACCGCGGATGACCTGCGCGGCATCGAAGCTCTGGTCCTGGCCGGCGGAATCGAGAATTTCCACGCGCTCAAATGGCGGATCGCCATGGCGTGCACGACTGGCGACTGCGACAGCAGCGTCGATGTTCAAGCGATCCGCGCGGCATTCGACAAGCTGTTTCCGGATCGGGAGGCCCTTGCCGCGCGCACCGGATGGAGCATGGCATCCATCAACACGATCGACGTCTATGCGGGCTCCGAAACGAGGTACAGCTTCGCGACGCTGGCCATGCTGGAGGATGAGGCGCGAGATTGGTTCGACCAGGTGCGCGTCGTGCCAAGCGGCAGCTATCCCCTGGCGGAACGTTGCCCGCTCCTGGTGCTCGGTTCGGCCAAGCTTCGATAAGTTCATCGCCATCGTACGAAGAGGCGCTCCGCGCGCCTTGACTCTGGCAGGTCGGCGGCCTATTTCAGCGCCACGTTAGCACTCGCCCTTGGTGAGTGCTAACTATGTGTCCGGCGCCGCCGGACGGAGGAACTGTTTCTCACCGTTCTCATCGAGGAAGAAAAAATGGCAAAGTCGAAGTTCCGCCCGCTTCATGACCGCGTGGTCGTTCGCCGGGTCGAATCCGAATCCAAGACCGCCGGCGGGATCATCATCCCGGATACGGCGAAGGAAAAGCCGCAGGAAGGCGAGATCATCGCCGTCGGCTCCGGCGCTCGTGACGAAGCTGGCAAGCTGGTCCCGCTGGACGTCAAGGCCGGCGACCGCATCCTGTTCGGCAAGTGGTCGGGCACCGAAGTCAAGCTCAATGGTGAAGACCTTCTGATCATGAAGGAATCCGACATCATGGGCATCATCGGCTGATTATCGGCCTCACCCTCAACTTGAATTTTTCGGGCTCTATCCGAGCCCCTGCCAGGAGCTAAAACATGGCTGCCAAAGACGTAAAATTCTCTCGCGATGCCCGTGAGCGCATGCTGCGCGGCGTCAACATCCTCGCCGACGCGGTGAAGGTCACGCTCGGTCCCAAGGGCCGCAACGTCGTCATCGACAAGTCGTTCGGCGCCCCGCGCATCACCAAGGACGGCGTCACCGTCGCCAAGGAAATCGAGCTTGAAGATAAGTTCGAGAACATGGGCGCGCAGATGGTCCGCGAAGTTGCTTCGAAGACCAACGACATCGCCGGCGACGGCACCACGACCGCGACCGTTTTGGCGCAGTCGATCGTCCAGGAAGGCCACAAGTCGGTTGCGGCCGGCATGAACCCGATGGACCTGAAGCGCGGCATCGATCTGGCCGTCACCGAAGTGGTCGCTGCTCTCGGCAAGGCCGCCAAGAAGATCAAGACCTCCGAGGAAGTTGCCCAGGTCGGCACGATCTCGGCCAATGGCGACGAGTCGGTCGGCAAGATGATCGCGGAAGCGATGCAGAAGGTCGGCAACGAAGGCGTCATCACGGTTGAGGAAGCCAAGACCGCCGAGACCGAACTCGAAGTCGTCGAAGGCATGCAGTTCGACCGCGGCTATCTCTCGCCCTATTTCGTGACCAACGCCGACAAGATGGTTGCCGAGCTGGAGGACGTCTACATCCTCCTGCACGAGAAGAAGCTCTCCAACCTGCAGGCGATGCTGCCGGTCCTCGAAGCCGTCGTGCAGACCTCGAAGCCGTTGCTCATCATCTCGGAAGACGTCGAAGGCGAGGCGCTCGCCACGCTGGTCGTCAACAAGCTGCGTGGTGGCCTGAAGATCGCCGCCGTCAAGGCGCCGGGCTTCGGTGATCGCCGCAAGGCCATGCTGGAAGACATCGCCATCCTGACCGGTGGCCAGGTCATTTCGGAAGACCTCGGCATCAAGCTCGAGAATGTCGGCCTCAACATGCTCGGCCGCGCCAAGAAGGTGTCGATCTCCAAGGAGAACACCACGATCGTCGACGGCGCCGGTAAGAAAGCCGAGATCCAGGGCCGCGTCGCACAGATCAAGCAGCAGATCGAGGAGACCACCTCGGACTACGACAAGGAGAAGCTGCAGGAACGTCTGGCGAAGCTCGCCGGCGGCGTTGCGGTGATCCGCGTCGGCGGTGCGACGGAAGTCGAAGTCAAGGAAAAGAAGGACCGCGTCGATGACGCCCTCAACGCGACCCGCGCGGCCGTGGAAGAAGGCATCGTTGCTGGCGGTGGCGTTGCCCTGCTGCGCGCTTCGGCCAACATCAAGGTGACAGGCGTCAACGCCGACCAGGCCGCCGGCATCAACATCGTTCGTCGTGCGCTGCAGGCTCCGGCCCGCCAGATCGCGGCCAACGCTGGTGCGGAAGCCTCGATCGTTGCCGGCAAGATCCTTGAGAACAAGGGCGCGACCTTCGGCTACAACGCCCAGACCGGCGAATATGGCGACATGATCGTCATGGGTATCGTCGATCCGGTCAAGGTCGTGCGCACGGCCCTCCAGGACGCGGCCTCGGTCGCCGGCCTGCTCGTCACCACCGAAGCCATGATCGCCGAAGCTCCGAAGAAGGATTCGGCTGGCGGCGGCATGCCTGGCGGCATGGGCGGCGGCGGCATGGGCGGCATGGGCGGCATGGACTTCTAAGAAGTCCATAAAGCACGCCCATGAATCCAAGTTGCTCAAGCCCGCAAGCGGGCTTGAGTGGCGGCATGGACTTCTAAGAAGTCCATAAAGCACGCCCATGAATCCAAGTTGCTCAAGCCCGCAAGCGGGCTTGAGTGGCGGCATGGACTTCTAATCCACGCTTCCATCTGCATTCAGCTACCGAAGGGCGGCCCTCGAGGTCGCCCTTTTCTTTTCCTCTTGAGGCTGGTGCTCCACCGCAGTCAGTTGGGACTAGCGGTCAGACAGCGGTAGTCTCCGCCCGCTGTGCCACCTTGCCGGCGAGCACGGCCTGCTCGATAAGGATGGCCACCTCATCGGCCACTGCGTTGAGCGATGAGCGGTCGCGGGTGGCGCGGGCAATCACCATCAAGCCCTCCAGCGAAGACTCGGCCAGCAACGCCAGCGCCTGCGCGCGACGCTCGGGCACTCCTGCCCTGACGAAAGCCTCACGCAGCAAGCCGATCCACTGTTCGAAGGCCGAGCTGCACAGTTCGACAAGGTCGGGCACATCGCCTGGCGAGTCCAGCACGACCGGCGCGACCGGGCAGCCGAGTGAGAACTCATTGTCTTCCAGCATGCGTCCCACCGACTGATAGATGTGATGGACGGCGACGGCAGGGTCGCGTTCGGCGGCCAAAGCCTCGCCCAGACGCTCGGTTACCTCGGCGACGCTGGCGCGCGTCACCTCGACCACCAGTTGGTCCTTGCCGCCTGGGAAGTGGAAATAGAGCGAGCCGCGGGGTGCGCCGCTGGCGCTCAAAATGTCGTTGAGCGACGTGCCGTGATAGCCGCGCCGCCGCAATAGCAGTGCCGTCGCCTCGATCATCCGCGTGCGTGTGTCCGTCGCCATGTCAACCTCTGTCAGGAGTGCGCACTATAAGGCTTGCCCGAAATATGACAATCGGTCTACATAATATGTAAATCGGTCTACATATTTCGGAGGCAGAGATGGATAAGTATCGGCGGAAAGGGCAAAACGGCGGCCTGGCTCGTGATGCATGAGGAAGCGGTCGCGGAGCCTTCATTTCATCAAGCAGAGGAGAGACAGCAATGACAATTCGCGAAGCATCGGCCGAATGGCACGGCCCGCTCAAGGAAGGTTCCGGACGGCTCAGGCTGGGCAGCGGCGTGTTCGAGGGCGCCTACTCGTTCCCGTCCCGCTTCGAAAACGGCCCCGGCACCAATCCGGAGGAACTGATCGCGGCCGCCCATGCCGGCTGCTTCTCGATGGCGCTCACCGCCGTCCTCGGCAGTGAAGGTCATGTCGCAAGCGACATCCACACGACCGCCAAGGTGCATCTGGGCGCCACCGCGGCCGGGCCGACGATTACCCGCATTGAATTGGAGACGGAGGCGAACGTCCCCAGGCTCCCCGCCGCCGACTTCGAGCGGCTGGCGCAGTCGGCCAAGGCGGGATGCCTCGTCTCGCGGGCGCTGGCCGGCGTCGCCATGATCACGCTGAAAGCGAACCTCATAGGTCACTGAACGGAAGGAGAAATCGCTTGACCCAGGAATTGATCATCGACATCAACACGGCCAACCGCTCCGGCGAAACGGCTGAAATCATGCGGCGCTACAACGATGTGTTCCAGCGTCACGATCCCTCGGCTCTCGACGATCTGGTGGCGCAGGACTGCGTGATCGAGAACACCACGCCGGCGCCGGACGGCGCGCGCCGCGCCGGCAAGGCGGCCTGCGTCGAGCTGTGGTCGGCGATCGCTACGGCACCCGGGACGCGCTTCGACCTCGAAGAGACTTTCGTGGCCGGCGACCGCGCCACGATCCGCTGGCGCTATTGGATGGCCGACGGCAATTCGCTGCGCGGCGTCAACCTGATGCGCGTCGCGGACGGGCGGATCGTCGAGGCGATGGGTTATGTCAAGGGCTAGACTAAGCGCCTCGATCACCTATCCGCCAGCGCCAGCTTGGCGCCGAGCATGACGAAGGCGCCGGCAAAAGTCCGGCGCATCCAGGTCAGCACCATTGGCCGCGACACGACATGGCTGCGGATCGACGCCGCGAAGATGCCGTAGCCGACAAAAACCACGAAGGTCAAAAACATGAAGACCGAGCTGAGCTCCAGCATCTTCGACAGTGCGTTGGGTTCGGTGGTGCTGACGAATTGCGGCAGGAAGGCGAAGAAGAAGATCGACAGTTTCGGATTGAGCACGTTGACGAGGATGCCGGTGGCGATCACCTTGCCGGCCGAGCGCGGCGCGACATTGTCCTCGACGCTCAGGCCGCCTTTTTCCTTCAGTGTGTTCCAAGCCATGTAGAGCAGATAGGCGACGCCCAGATATTTCAGCGTCTCGAAGGCGACAGCACTGGTGTGCAGCAGCGCCGCCAGGCCGGTGATCGCGGCCGCCATATGCGGGATGATGCCGAGCGTGCAGCCAAAGGCGGCAATGATCGAGGCCCGCGCACCACGCGAAAGTCCGGCGCTTAGCGTATAGAGTACGCCGGTGCCCGGCGAAGCCACGACGATCAGCGACGTCAACAGAAATTCGATGCTCACGATGATTTCCTCCGGCGCCCTACCCTGACGCAGCCTAGCCAGCAAGCGGGGTGCGCACAAGCGACAGTCATTACAGCATGTCGCGGCGATAGGATTCGCCGACCCGCTGTAAGCTTCTGATTTTATGCTTGTCGTCGTCCCGGAACCGAGGACGCTTCCGGGCGACATGCATTCGCCGCCAGCAAAGCCGCCGCTAAGAGGTGGAAAATCCGAGCGCCCGGCGCGCCATCAGGCACTCGTCGTCGCCAGGCATGCAGGCGCGGCAGACATCCGGGCGCAGGTCATAGATGGTGCAGGCGGTCGACTTGCCGACCTCGCCAGACAGGGCCGAACAGCGCACGCCGTCACAGCGCATGCCCGACAGGTCTGCCGCCACGTATTTTTCCGGGATGCGGTCGAGCTGCGCATCGTCCTCTGTCGAAAAGCGCGGCCACTCGGCTGAATAGGAACAGCACGCGCCGCAGCTCTGGCAATCGAACATAGGAGCGATGCCTGGTTGTGCCGACGGCAGGCTGGTCGTGGCTGCCTGGGCAAACGGCCCCGGCGCGGCGAGATTGCGATCGGCGTCCCGCGGCAAGGCGCTACTTCTTCTTGCCGGTCTTGCCCTTCGGTGCGTCCGCTGGCGACTTGAACAGATCGGTCGCTGCCTGGTCGGCGGCGGCGGCCTTCGGCGCGGCAACCGGCTTGGCCGGCTTTGCGGCGGGAGCCGGCGCTGCCGGCTGATCCTTGGCGGAGAATTTTATGGCCATTTCAATCCTCGTCGGCGAAACGCGATGATGGTGCGCGCGGATTGCGCAAGCGGCCGATCAACGCGGAAACCGCCGTGATGTTCATTTCCTCGGGCGACCAGTTCCTGGCTTCCGCGATGTGGTGCGCGGCCAGCTCACGATGCGTGCTGCCGCTATACGCGGCATCCTGATAGGTGACACGCTCATGGGTCTTGGCGTCTTCGCGGACATACTCGATGAGGTAGTTCGGGCACTCGGCCCGGCCGCGCACGCCGACGCGCACCTGGGCATCGCCATGGGCGCGCTTGCAGCGTTCGAGCTTTTCCAGCACGCGCCGGACATATTCGACCGGCCTGTCCAGGGTCTCGACCATGTCGGCGATGGTCGCATCGGCCGCGATTGGCGTTTGCGGTACGCGCTTGGTGGCCATCAGCGTTTTCCGGCTCGTTTCGGCAGCGCCGCGAGTGCCGCGGCCGCCGCCATCTCGTCGGCCTCTTTCTCCAGCCGCAGCTCGCGCAGGCGCGCGGTCTTGGCTTCCCGCGCTTCGCTGACGGCATCGCGCTCGGAAATGATGCGGTTAAGCGACATCGACTGGGTTTGCGTCTTGCTGAACAGCGACACGGCCGGATCGACGGCTGTCTTCGAATGGGCGGTCAAAATCTTTCTCCTGTCAGGAGCCTGGTGCCGATAGGACGAGACCGGTCTTCGGTCGGGACCATGCACAAAGCGATGCGGCAGCGGATTCAAGATGCTGGAGCGTCCCTTAGCACGTTCAGCCCAATGCGCAGCGCATTTTCGGCGGCAACAAGCGTAAAATGAAAAAGGCCAGGCACCGCCTGACCTTCCCTGGGAGCGCCGCGCATCCAACTGGATGCACAAGGCAGCTCCTGATGGGCAGCAGAAGCCGTGGAAACTCAAGTTCCCGTAGCCATGCGCCCGAATTCGCCGTTCACCGGTGCCAGTACATCCGTGGTCACCGGGACGGCTGAATTCTTTCTTCAGGCCGCCTTCAACTGGTCGGCGGACATCTTGCCCGACTTGTTGTCGCGGACCATCTCGTAGCCGAGCTTCTGGCCCTCGACGATGTCGCGCATACCGGCGCGTTCCACGGCCGAGATGTGGACAAAAACGTCGGCGGAGCCGTCGTCAGGCTGAATAAAACCAAAACCCTTGGTGGCGTTGAACCACTTAACTGTGCCGGTGCTCATGACGAACCCTTTCCATGGCAAATATTCGTTCGCCGTCATGCGGATGCACAACGCCGTTTGTCTCGATTTTTGATGTGGGAAGTTCGTCAAAGGCGCGCTCGGAAGCGCGGATAACAAAAGTCAGTCAAACAAATATCGACGACTTTCTTCTACGCGTGTTTCAGACGCCTGTCAAATGTTGCGCCATCGATCCGAGAATTCGACGCCTGAAAGGACGTCATCTGGCCAACGTCCATGCTGAACAAGCGCCCGCACCTGAGCGTTGCCGGCGGCCGCTCAGCGTTCCTGGTCGGTCGGTCTGATGACGATCTCGTTGACGTTGACGCGCGCCGGCTGGCCGACGGCATAGAGGATGGCGGCGGCGACATCCTCGGCGGTCAGCGCTTCCATCGTGGCGAGGCGCTGGTCCAGCCCCGCCTTCGAGGCAGCGTTGGTGATATGGTCGCCAAGCTCTGTGCGCACCAGGCCGGGCTCGATCACGGTGACGCGAACCTTGTCGGCATAGACTTCGCGCCGCAGTGATTCCGAAAAACCGACAACACCAAATTTGGTCGCCGCGTAACCGCTGGCGCCGGGATTGGCGACGCGGCCGGCGACCGACGAGACATTGACGATATGGCCCTTGGCAGCCTTGAGATGCGGCAGCGCCGCCTTGGTGACGCCCATCAGCGCCAGCAGGTTGAGTTCCACCATATGACGCCAGTCGTCGAGCGTTGCCTCCGCTGCCGGCGAGAGCAGCATCACGCCGGCATTGTTGACAAGGATGTCTAGCCGACCCCATTCGGCCACCACCTTCCCGACCATGGCCGCGACATCGTCATTGCTGGTGACGTCGGCCTCGATGCGCAAAGCCGTTCCGCCGATTTTCTCGATGCGGGCGGCCAGAGCTTCGAGCCTATCGACCCGACGGGCGGCGACCGCCACCCTTGCCCCGGCAGCAGCCAGTGCCGCAGCCGTCGCCTCGCCAATGCCCGAGGAAGCGCCGGTGACGAGAGCAACCTTGCCGGCAAGCATGGAAGAAACGGTCATTGCAACATCTCCAAAGCGCGCCGCGCCAATGCTCCTAGATAGGCCATCCCGATAAACGGGGAAGGCCACTTCGCAGATGGGTCCTATTCATCCGGCCCCGGCTCCGGCCACGGCTCCTTCGCCGCTTCCGCATACCATTGGCGCATCGCCGGCAGCGCGAGGATGGCGTCGACATAGGCCCTGGTGTCGGGCGCCAGATCCCCACCATAGGTGTCGAAGCGGGTGACGACAGGCGCATACATGGCGTCGGCCGCGGTGAAATGGCCGAACAGAAACGGGCCGCCCTTGCCGTGTTTCTCACGGCACTCGCGCCACAGCGCCTCGATGCGGGCGCGTTGCGCCTCGCCCTCGGCGTCGAGTGGCTTGTGGCCCTTTGGCCGCCGCAAATTCATCGGCCAGCCATAGCGGACTTCGCGAAAACCGGAATGCATCTCGGTCGCCGCCGAACGCGCCAGCGCCCGGGCGCCGATATCGGCCGGCCAGAGCTTTTTCTCCGGAAAGAGATCGGCGAGGTATTCAAGGATGGAAAGGGTTTCCCAGACCATTCCGCCAGTGTGGTTCAAGGGCTTGTGAACCAAGACAGGGACTTGACCTGTCGGCGACACGTTCGCCAGGTTGGCGGCGGTTTCCGGGGTGCGCAGCCGCACCAAGACCTCTTCGAACGGTATCTCCAGGTGCCGCATCGCCACCCAGGGCCTGAGCGACCAGGACGAGAAGCACTTGTTGCCGATATAGAGCGTGAATTCCGACATTTGTCCCCCTTGGCGGTTTGCTCCTTGCGGAGTGCGCTGGCCGGCACCCTAGCCTGCCGGCGCGGCGCCCGAAAGACACCCTGTTTCGCCGACATAAGCAGCGGCTCTCGGAACCGAAACCGTGCCGGCTCGTTTGCCAAGGCGAACCAAACCCGGGAGATGCGAAAATGGTGAACAAGGATCAGGTCGCCGGTGCGGCCAAGCAGGTAAAAGGCTCGGTCAAGCAAGCCGCCGGCAAAGTGACCGGCGATAGGCAGACGCAGGCGGAAGGCATGGCCGACAAGGCCACCGGCAAGGTGCAGAAGGCCTATGGCGACGCGAAGGACAAGGTCAAGAAATCGCTTGACCGCTGAGGAAAGGGCCGCGTCGAGCGGCCCTTTTCACGTCTTCAGCGATTTGCTGAAAGCGTTGGTGAAAACCACGGCGCCATGATCGTCGCCGGCTTCGCCCAGCACGACGTCCAGGCTGTCGCTGGTGACACGTGCCAAGGCGAAGCCGCCCATATAGGCGGCTTTCGGCTTGAAGAGATCGAGGCCGTCGCGTTGATAGATCATCGGCACCTCGTGCTGGTGACCGTGGAAGACGGCAACGACGTTGTAACCCTTCAGGGCGGCCAGCAAGGCGTGGCGGTCCTCTGTGGCTGATAGCCGAGCGCTTGCAGGAGCACATTGCCCACACCCGTGGTGAAAGCGAGATCGTTCCAGCCGGGCTCGGCCATGCGGACCACACGGCATTGCTCGGCGTCGGCCGCCTGGGCAGCCTGCGAGGCCAACGCCAGCGCGGCCAGACAGCTTGCAAGGATACGCACCATTTCCGTTCTCCTTATTGTGTTGACCCATCGGTCTTTTTATTGTCCCATGGGTCAATGATTGATCTCGCGGGGCGAAAATGTCAACATGGATTCGTGAGGCATGGAACAATCTCGTGAAACTGAAACGCCTTGGCGACATACGCCGAAAGGAATTGCGCCAGGCGGCCTTCGCGGTTCTGGAGCGCGAAGGCATTGCGGGGGCGACGCTGGAAAAAGTCGCCGCCCATGCAGGCGCCTCCAAAGGCATCGTGCTGCACTATTTCCGCAACAAGCAGGAATTGTTCGAGCACGCCATGCGCGAGGCCAACGCAGTCCTATGCAACGCGGTGGTCGCAAGGCTTCGCCGGGCGCGGACTTCGATGGAACGCCTGGACGCGGTGATCGAGGGCAATTTCGAGGAGCATCTCTTCCTGCCGCCTCTATGCCATGCCTGGCTTTCGCTCTGCGCCGAGGTGCCGCGCGATGAAAAGCTGGCGCGCATCCAGAAGGTGATCCATGGGCGCATGCGCTCGAACCTGTTGTCCGGCCTGCGCGGCCTCGCCTCACCCAACGAGGCCGACGACATCGCGCTTGGCGTCACGGCCTTGATAGACGGACTCTGGCTTCGGCTCGGCCTGCAGCCGGGCAGCGTCTCGCGCGAACAGGCGATCCGGCAGGTCAAGGGCTATGTCGCCGCGCGGCTGGCTACTCAGGAGCGCTCCACCGCCAGCGCGTGAAACCGACCCGCACGTCGTCCGGTTTTCGCGCTGCGACGGGTCTCAGGCCAGCCGGCCGTCGGGCGCTTGCGCCGGACGCCGGCCGAAGTTCATACCCTGGGATAGCCTGATGACTTGACCCCGTCACGGACATGCGGTGCGATCCCTCTGTTTGATGGCAAACGCATGGTGAGGTGCGTGATGAGGCTTCACGGCAAGCGGACGTTGATCACCGGCGGATCGGATGGCATCGGCCTGGCGATCGCCGAGGCATTCCTGCACGAGGGTGCCGATGTCCTGATCGTGGGCCGCGACGCGGGCAAACTCGACACCGCTCGCCAGAAGCTGACGGCCCTCGGCTCGATAGGCATGGTGGCGACATTGTCGGCCGACCTCGCCACCAGCCCCGGCCTCGCAGCGGTCGTCGAGCAGGCGAAAGAATCCGGCCGGCCACTCGACGTTCTCGTCAACAATGCCGGTGTCGCCTATCTCGTGCCGTTCGAGAGTGTCAGCGAGGCACAGTTCCAGCACTCTTTCGCGCTCAATGTGACGGCGGCGTTCTTCCTCACCCAGGGGCTGCTGCCGCATCTCGGTGCAGGTGCATCCGTCATCAACATCTCCTCTTATTTCGCCAACAAGATGATCCCGAAACGGCCATCAAGCCTCTACTCCCTGTCCAAAGGCGCGTTGAACTCGCTGACCAAATCGCTGGCCTTCGAACTCGGTCCGCGCGGCATCCGCGTCAACGCAATCGCACCCGGTACGGTGGATACCGCAATGCGGCGCAAGACCGTCGACAATCTGCCGGCCGAGGCACAGGCGGAACTGAAAGCCTATGTCGAGCGCAGCTATCCTCTCGGCCGCATCGGCCGGCCTGACGACCTCGCCGGGATGGCGGTCTATCTCGCCAGCGACGAGGCTGGCTGGACCAGTGGCGGCATCTTTGCCGTCGACGGCGGCTACACGGCGGGGTGAACTGCCTGGCCGCTATGGCGCGGCAACTTCACCAGCGGCGCTTTCCACAAATCCAAGAGCGCCCACAACGTCCAGGATCTGAAGGCGAATCCAGCGATGAGGGGGCTCGTCGTCTCGGCGTGCGTGCCAGTACATCCTGATTTCAGGAACGGCGATGGGAAGTGGCGGCTCGAAGATGGCGAGAGGCAGGGTCTTGGCTGCCCAAACCGCGAACTGCCTGGGAACCGCGGAAAGGTAGTTTCCGTTTGCGACGGCCAACGCGACAGCCTGAAAGTGAGGCAGTGCCAAGCTCACACGGCGGCTTCGCCCGATTTTGCGGAGCGCCTCGTCGGTGGAGCCCGACATCGAGCCGTCAATAGAGCGAAGAACGTGCGGCAGTTCGCAAAAAAGCTCAAGCGGAATAGGCTCGCCCCCTGCGATCCCCGCCAGTCTGATCGCAGCATTGTTTTGCGCCGCAATGATTGCGAATGGCGAATGGAACAGCGGTACGCTGGAGACCCAATCCAAGACCTCCAGCGGACGTTCGAGAGCCACATCGATTTCATCGTCCTGGAGCAGACGCGAAACATCGCCTCGCGCGCTATCGAGAAACCGTAACGACGCATGCGGCGCGATAGCCGCGACGCGCACCGCCAGTGTCGGCATCAGTAGCATGGAAAAGAAGTCCGCCCCCATGAGCGTGAAGGTTCGCTCAAGTTCCGCCGGATTGAACGAATGCGCCGAATGAAAGGCGCGTTCGATCTCGCGCAGTGCGGCGCGCACCGGCTCCGTCAGGCTTTCGGCGCGCGGGGTCGGCACCATGTCGTTGCCGCGCCGCACGAACAACTGGTCGTTGAGGACATGACGCAGGCGATTGAGCGCGGCGCTCACGGCGGGCTGGCTCAGCCCGATCTGCTCGCCGGCGCGCGTCACGCTTCGTTCGCGCAAAAGCGCGTCGAGCACCCTGACCAGATTGAGGTCGAGCGCATTTAAATTCATGGCATCAATCCGCCCCATACGATCATTGGATTTCCATCGGCGGCATGCACCTGATCAGATCCTTCCGACCGCGACCCGTCCGAAGGCAACAAAGGAGGAAGAACCATGACAATGACCGTCGGGACCATTACAGGCAAGGAACTCTTCTGGTTCAACAACACACTGGTTGCCATTCGGATATCGTCGGCGGAGGGCGAGGACGGCATCTGTGTCGTCGAGCACCGCATGCCCCATGGCGATTCTCCGCCGCTGCATGTGCATCGGCACGAAGACGAGGTGTTTCATATCCTAGAAGGACAGCTGCGCGTTCGGATCGACGGACAGGAGCGGGTCGCTGGTATCGGCGAGACCCTCATTGCGCCGAAAGGCCTGCCGCACACATACAGGGTCGAATCTCCAGAAGGTGCGCGCGCTCTGACCGTCACGCGCGGCCGCGGGTTCGAGACGATGCTGCGTCAGGCGAGCCGCCCCGCCGGACAGCCGGAATTGCCGCCGCTGTCCGAGCCGACGCCCGAGATGATCGAGGCTCTGGTGCGGATCTGCGCGGAAAATGGCATCGATATTGTCGGTTCGCCCTTGAGTTGAGAACGCGAAGCCGCCGATCTCTGCTCCGAGGGTTCCAGTGGGGAGATCGGAAGCATCTTCAACCGATTTGCATCCGCAGCCGCGTTATTCTCCGCTTGAAGCCATTTGTGCAACGCGATACGCCGTTGCCCAAATCGACAGACCGGAGCCTTGCCGTGAGCACGCCAAAGACGAGAACCGAAACCGACACGTTCGGCCCCATCGAGGTCGCCGCCGACCGTTATTGGGGCGCCCAGGCGCAGCGTTCCCTCGGCAATTTCAAGATCGGTTGGGAGAAGCAGCCGGTTTCGATCGTGCGCGCGCTGGGCATCGTCAAGCGGGCGGCGGCGGAAGCCAACATGGAGCTCAAGCGGCTCGATCCGGCCATCGGCAAGGCGATCATCGAGGCCTCGCAAGAGGTCATCGACGGCAAGCTCAACGACCACTTTCCGCTGGTGGTCTGGCAGACCGGCTCGGGCACGCAGTCCAACATGAACGCCAACGAGGTGATCTCGAACCGCGCGATCGAGATGCTGGGCGGCGTCATGGGCTCGAAGAAGCCGGTGCACCCCAACGATCACGTCAATATGAGCCAGTCCTCCAACGACACCTATCCGACGGCCATGCACATCGCCTGCGCCGAGCGGATCGAGCATGACCTGATCCCCGCTCTGCACCACCTGCACAAGGCGCTCGCCGCCAAGAGCCGGGACTTCAACCACATCATCAAGATCGGCCGCACCCACACGCAGGATGCCACGCCGCTGACGCTGGGCCAGGAATTCTCCGGCTATGCCGCGCAGGTCGCCTCCTCGATCAAGCGCATCGAGCAGACGCTGCCCGGCCTGCAGGAACTGGCGCAGGGCGGCACCGCCGTCGGCACCGGCCTCAATGCGCCGGTCGGTTTCGCCGAGCGGGTGGCCGATCGCATCGCCGCCATTACCGGCATTGCCTTCGTCACCGCGCCGAACAAGTTCGAGGCGCTCGCCGCCCATGATTCCATGGTGTTCTCGCACGGTGCCATCAATGCCGCGGCCGCGGCACTGTTCAAGATCGCCAACGACATCCGTTTCCTTGGCTCCGGCCCGCGCTCGGGCCTCGGCGAATTGTCGCTGCCGGAAAACGAACCCGGCTCCTCGATCATGCCGGGCAAGGTCAACCCTACCCAGTGCGAGGCGATGACGCAGGTCTGCGTGCAGGTGTTCGGCAACAATGCGGCGCTTACCTTCGCCGGCAGCCAAGGCCATTTCGAGCTCAACGTCTACAATCCGCTGATGGCGTACAATTTCCTGCAGTCGGTGCAGTTGCTCGCCGACGCCTCGGTCTCCTTCACCGACAATTGCGTCGTCGGCATCGAGGCGCGAGAGGACAACATCAAGGCGGCTCTCGACCGTTCGCTGATGCTGGTGACCGCGCTTGCGCCCACCATCGGCTACGACAACGCCGCCAAGATCGCCAAGACCGCGCACAAGAAAGGCACGACGTTGCGCGAGGAAGCGTTGGCAACCGGACTGGTCAGCGAGGCCGACTATGACCGCCTGGTGCGGCCGCAGGACATGACACATCCGGGGTGAAGGCATTTTTCGGCGGGAGAATATCCTCACGCCAGCGCGTCGACCGACATGAATTTCCGCTTTTCACCGGTTCACAGAAACGTATTCCTGTGAACAATGTGTCGCCGGATAGGCAGCTTTGGTGAACAGTCGACATGCTCTATCTGACGGGGCATCAACCCCATTCGGAGAGCCACCATGTCCACAAACACCTCCTTCGCCGGCAGCGGCACCGCGTCCAACAGCTCTGTCACCATCCTTGTCGGCCGTATCCTGCTCGCGGTCATTTTCCTGCTTTCGGGATTCGGCAAGCTCACGGCCATTTCCGGCACTGCCGCCTATTTCGGCGGCCTCGGCCTGCCGGCGCCGACGGCGACGGCCGTCATCGTCGGACTGATCGAGCTGCTTGGCGGCCTTGCCGTCCTCGTCGGCTTCCAGACCAGGGTCGCCGCCTGGGTGCTCGCGATTTTCACGATCGCCACCGGGCTGGTTGCCCACACCGGCTGGGCCGACCAGATGCAGATGATCCAGTTCCTCAAGAACGTCGCCATCACCGGCGGTTTCCTGCTGCTGGCCTCCTCGGGTCCCGGCGCCTATTCGATCGACGCCAAGCGCGGCTGAGGTTTTTTCCTCCCAAGGATCTGAAACGAGCGGCGCGGAATTTTTCCGCGCCGCTTTTTCGTTATGTGATCACAGGCCTACAGCACGTCGCGGCAAATAGGATTCGCCCGAGCTGCTGAAAGCTTCTGGTTTTATGCATGTCGTTGTCCCGGACCAAGGACACTCCCGGGCGACATGCATTAGACTGCAATGGTCGCCGGCGACCGTGCCGGCAAGGGAGTGAGCCATGGGTCGCAGTGCATTGCTTCTGGTTTCGCGGCTGCTGTTTGCCGTGCTGTTCGTGCCGTCCGGCTTCCAGGCGCTCGCCAACATTGCCGGCACCACCAGCTATTTCGCCGGCCTCGGCCTGCCGCTGCCGGCGCTCGCCGCCTGGGGCACCGGCCTTTTCGAGCTGATCGCGGGACTGCTGATCCTCGTTGGTTTGCAGACGCGGATCGTGGCACTGCTGCTGGCCGGCTTCTGCATCGCGGCCGGCTATATCGGCCACTATGGCCAAGGCGCCGAGGATGCGGCGCTCGCCTTCCTGCACCAGCAGATGCTGATGAAGGATATCGCGGTATCGGGTGGTTTCCTGGCGCTTGCCATGGCCGGCCCCGGCGCATGGTCGGCCGATGGGCGCGGCTTCGGCATAGGCGCCGACGCGACTTGACTACTTCGCCGACACGCTCTGCCCGCCCTCGACCGCCAGCACCAGGCGGCGGTTGGTGATGCGCGCCAGTTGCGCCAGCCGGCCGGCCGGGCGCTCGCCGTATAGGTCGGAGAGCGAGGCCGGCAGCACCAGCGCCAGCGCGCCGTTGGGGCGGCTTTCCCATTTCAGCCTCGGCATGATGCCAGGCATCGCGGCCGTCAGCAGATAGACGACGCGCATCATCGCTGCCAGTACGCGGGCGCGCTCCAGCAGGCGCGGCGGCGCCAACGCCCTGATTTCGGGCGCCACCAATTCATTGAAGACGCCATCGTGACGGTAGGCGTTGGTCAGCGCCAGGTAGGCGCGGCCGGGATGATCGACACCGATGAACGAGGCATGCGCAATGATGTTGAGCGACTGCTTGCCGCGATATTCCGGATGAGCGCGCCAGCCGATATCGGCGAGCAGGCAGGCGGCATGGCGATAGCGCGCTTCGTCTTCCGTCTCGTCGATGCCGAAAGCCTTGAAGGCCTTGCCGGTCCATTCGACCAGGTCGTGCGCGTGATGGACCGAACGCGAGCGCAGAAGCGCGAGTTCCTCGGCGGCCGAGATCAGCGGATCGGCCTTCTGCTCGGCCGCGTCGAGCAGCGAATAGAGGAAACCCTCACGCACGCCTTGCGCCGAAACGACGATCCTGGACGGCTGCATCGCCGTCATGATCTCCTGCAGCACGAGAGCGCCATAGGGCAGCAGCGAGCGGCGGTTCTTGGAGACGCCCTCGATACCCCTCACCTTTTCGACTTCGCCCCTGGCCACCTGCTTGAGGAAGTTCTGAGCGCTTTCGGCCGATATTTCGTAGTGGTGCATGACGCCGAGCGGGTAGTTGTTCATCTCCATATGCAGCCTGGCGAGGTTTCGCCAGGTGCCGCCAACAGCGTAGAAAGTCCTGCCTTGTCCGCCCTTCAAGAGCTTGGCCCGGGCCAGTTCCTGGCGCGCGATCTTCTGCGCCTGGACGAGCGAGTTCTTCGCCATGTCCTGCAGGCGCAGGCCGCCGAGCGGCAGCGTGATGCCATCGCCGATCGCCTCGCCATCAATGTCTATAAGCTCCAGGCTGCCGCCGCCAAGGTCGCCGGCAATCCCGTTGGCCGGGTGGAAACCGGAGATGACGCCGAGCGCTGAATAATGCGCTTCCTGGCGGCCGGAGAGCACACGGATTTCGGTCTTGAGCACATCCTCGGCACGATGGATGAAATCGGGACCGTTGATCGCCTCGCGGGCGGCGGCGGTTGCCAGCACGTACATGTGTTCGGCGCCTGCCTGGTCGGAGAGCGCGCGGAAACGGCGAAACTCCTCCATCGAGCGCGCCACCCCCTCGGGGTCCAGCTTCCCCGTCGACACGATGCCGCGGCCGAGGCCGGCCAGCATCTTTTCGTTGAACAGCATGGTCGGCGAGCGCGCCAGCCCCTCATAGACGACGAGACGGATCGAATTGGAGCCGATGTCGATGATGGACAGCGGTCGGCGGTCCTGCAGCCGGCCCTGGGAATTGGACAGCATCAGGTGGCGGCGTTCTTCTTGCGGCGCTTGAACTGCGCGATTCGCTTGGGCGCATGCGATTTCAGCGCGTCACCCCGTCCCGACAGGCTCGGATTGGTCATGAAATATTCCTGCGCGTTGAACGGTTCCTCACCCTCCTCCAGCACCACGCGCCGGGAGGTTCCATCTGCCAATACGTCGAAACTTTGCTGATTGTCCATGATGTTGCCCAGCATGATCTGACCCAGAATCTGTTCATGCACAGTTGGATTGGTGATCGGCACCATGGTCTCGACGCGGCGGTCGAGATTGCGCGGCATGAGGTCGGCCGAGGAGATGTAGACGATCGCCTCGTCCGACGGAAGGCCATGACCGTTGCCGAAGCAATAGATGCGGCTGTGCTCCAGGAAACGGCCGACGATCGACTTGACCCTGATGTTCTCCGACAGGCCCGGCACCTGCGGCCGCAGGCAGCAGATGCCGCGCACGACGAGATCGATCTCCACTCCGGCGCGGCTGGCATCGTAGAGCGCGTCGATGATGATGGGATCGACGAGCGCGTTCATCTTCATCCAGATACGCGCCGGCCGTCCCTCCAACGCATGGGTCACCTCGTCCGAAATGTGCTGGAGGATGCGGTTCCTCAGCGTGAACGGCGAGATCGCCAGCCGCATCTCCGCGGTCGGCTCGGCATAGCCGGTGATGAAATTGAACAATTGGGCGACGTCGCGGGCGATCGTCGGATCGGTGGTGAAGAAGGACAGGTCGGTGTAGATGCGCGCGGTGACCGGGTGGTAGTTGCCGGTGCCGAGATGGACGTAATTGCGCAGCTTGCCGTCCTCGCGCCGCACCACCAGCGACATCTTGGCGTGGGTCTTGAGTTCCAGGAACCCGAACACGACCTGCACGCCGGCGCGTTCGAGATCGCGCGCCCAGCGAATGTTGGCCTCCTCATCGAAACGCGCCTTGAGCTCGACCAGCGCCGTCACCGACTTGCCGGCTTCGGCCGCGTCGACCAGAGCACGCACGATCGGGCTGTCGTTGGAGGTGCGATAGAGCGTCTGCTTGATCGCCACGACTTCGGGATCGGCCATCGCCTGGCGCAGGAACTGCACCACCACGTCGAACGACTCATAGGGGTGATGGACGACGATGTCCTTCTCGCGAATGGCGGCGAAACAGTCGCCGCCATGCTCGCGGATGCGCTCGGGAAAGCGTGGGTTGTAGGGGATGAATTTCAGGTCATCGCGGGGAACGGAGACGATCTCGGAGATCTGGCTGAGCGCCAGCGGCCCGGTCAGCACGCTGATGCGGCTCGACGAGACGCCAAGCTCGCCGGCGACGAAATCGCGCAATTCCCCAGGCATCAGCTTGTCGAATTCGATGCGGATGACGGAGCCGCGGCGGCGGCGCTTCAGCGCCGTTTCGAACAGGCGCACGAGATCTTCCGATTCCTCTTCGACCTCGATGTCGCTGTCACGAATGATGCGGAACGTGCCGGAACCCTTGACCTCGTAGCCAGGGAAGAGCTTGCCGATATAGAGGCCGACCGCCTCCTCCAGCGGAATGAAGCGGACATGGTGCTTGCGGTCCGGCAGGCGGATGAAGCGCTTCAGCGCCACCGGCAGGCGCAAGAGCGCGCTCATCTCCTCGCCATTCTTGCGATGGCGAAGCTGCAGCGCCATCGAGAAGCCGAGATTGGGAATGAACGGGAACGGATGCGCCGGGTCGATCGACAGCGGGGTCAGCACGGGAAACACCTGCTCCTGGAAATGGTCTTCCAGCCAGACCTTCTCGTCCTTTGTCAGCGCGTCGCGGGTGATGCTTTCGATGCCTTCCTTGTTGAGCAGCACGGTAAGGGCCGACAGGCTCTTCTGCTGGTCCTCCTGCAGCCGCTCGACCTCACGCAGCAATTGTTCGAGCTGCTGTTCGGGAGTGCGTCCGTCCGGGCTCTTCAGCACGATCCCCTCGCGCACCTGGCCGGCAAGACCGGCGACGCGCACCATGAAGAACTCGTCGAGATTGGCGGCCGAGATCGACAGGAAGCGGACGCGCTCCAGCAGCGGGTGATGGGTGTTCAGCGATTCCTCGAGAACGCGGCGATTGAACTGCAGCCAGGAGAATTCGCGGTTGACGAAGCGGTCCGGATTGCCTTCCGGGCTCGCTGCCGCGACATTGTTGAATTCGCTCTGTACCGGCTTCAGTTCGTTCATGATTTCTGCTCTTCCGCGCGCCTCAGCCGGTTAACCGGCTTAACTTATCCTGTGGCAGGCTTTTGCGACAGTTCTCTGACAGGCTTTTGCGACAGTTTGATTTCATCGAACTTGCAAACAGACTTGATATGATCCAGATGCAGAGAGACTGCGCTAAGGAGACGATGATGGCAGGCGGTTCCATTCCCCATTTCCAGAACGATGCGGGCCATCCGGCGATCGACATCGGAGTCAAGGAATTCATGTGCACGGGCGCCAACCCGCCTTTCGACCATCCGCATGTTTTTCTCGACATGGGCGACGACAATGAGAAAGTCTGCCCTTACTGCTCGACCCTCTACCGTTATTCGCCGAAGCTGAAGGCGACCGAAACGCTGCCGGCGGGCTGCCTCTACATCGACCAGGCCGCCTGACCTTCCGATCATGAGCGAGACGCGGTCCCGGCAGGTCATGATCGCCGGGGCTGGCATCGCCGGGCTGACAGCGGCGATTGCCTTTGCCGAACGCGGCTATTCCGTGAGGGTGTTCGAACAGGCGCAGCGTCTCGAAGCGGCGGGCGCCGGCATCCAGCTCTCTCCTAACGCGACCCGCATCCTTCGCCAGCTTGGCGTGCTCGACACGCTTCTTGCCAATGCCGTCCAGCCGGAAGCCGTGGTGCTGAAGGACGCCGCGAGCCTGCGCCAACTGGCACGCGTGCCGCTTGGCGGAGCCGGCGAGGAACGCTGGGGGGCGCCCTATCTCGTGGCGCACCGGGCGGATCTGCAAGATGCCCTAATGGCGCGCGTTGCGCAAATGCCCGACATCCATCTCACCACCGGCGCGCAGGTCAGCAGCGTGACCTCCGGTTCACTCGTTATCACCAGGACAGACGGGGTCGGCCGCAAGGTTATCGATACCGAAGGATCTCTGCTGGTCGGCGCCGATGGCGTCTGGTCAGCGGTGCGGAGGTTTGCCAGTCCAGGCAGCGGAGCCGGCTTGGCGAACAGCCATTTCTCCGGCGAACTGGCCTGGCGGGCGACGGTGAGCGCAGACAACGAGGCGGGGCGAGCCTTCGCCGCAATCGGCGCTACCGACTGCGTCACCACCTTCCTGCACCTCGGATTCCACATGGTCGCCTACCCCGTCAGCAGGGGTAGCGCCTTCAACCTTGCCGCCTTCACCCGGGGCGAGCGCATCGCCGAGGGGTGGTCACGCCACGCCGATCCCGCCATCCTTTCAGGCGCCATGCGCCGCTCCGCGCCGGCGCTGGCGCGGTTGGTGGAACTCGCTGGCCCGTGGACCGCCTTCCCCATCCACACGGTCGAGCAGCGACGCTGGACTATGTCACAAGGCGTCGCGCTGATCGGCGACGCCGCGCACGCGATGACGCCGTTCGCGGCGCAAGGTGCTGCCATGGCGATCGAGGATGCCGCGACGCTGGCCAGCCTGGTCGCCGACATCCCCGGCGACCTGACGCAAAGCCTCGCCATCTGGGAGGAGCTGCGGCGGTCGCGCATCGCCAAGGTCATCCGTCGCGGCGCGCTCAATCGGCTTGCCTGGCATGCCCGTGGCCCGGTGGCGTTGGCCCGCAATCTGTTTCTGGCGGCGCGACCGGGAGAGAAGCTCGCAGCCGATCTGGACTGGCTTTACGGGTGGGAGCAGCAGCGGATCATCCGCCGCTGAAAGGAGCCAGCGGCAAAGCTAATTGTACAGCCGCATCGACAGCCCAAGCGAAACCGGCAGCGGGTTCCACCAGCCGGTGCGCAGGCCGGCGGTGCGCAGTGCCGCCGCCGTCCAGGTGTTGCAGCCGATCAGCGCGTTGAAAGGGCCATTGGCCTCATAAAAGCGATCGAAATTGGAGTAGGCGGCATTATCGATGACGATCGGACCGTTCGGCCCCTCCTGAAAGCTCGCTTCGATGAAATCGAGCAATGCGGCAAAACGGTCTTCGCCCACGTCGAAGCCGGCGACATCGGGGTGCGGCTCGGGAATGTTGCCGGCGACGGCGACATGCATCACCGACGCATCGAGCGTCAAAGCCTTGAACGCGGGCAGCGCCTTCAATTGCGACCATGTCGGCGTTTCCAGGTAGAAGGCGCGCCCACCCCAGCCGAAGACGAGGTAGCGCACTTCGGGCGCGTCCGAAGGCAGGCCGGCATCGGCAAGAAAACGAAAGCGCCGGCGCACCTCGTCGTCCACGGGAATGGCGATGTCGGTGTGGATCGGATTTTTCAGCACCAATATGTGCCGGATGCCCTCGCCCGCCGCGGCTGCCGGCCAGAGCGGCCGCGGCACCAGCGTGCCGAGCGACACGGCGAGCACCAGTGCTGCAACCAGAATGGCCAGGAAACGCAGGAGTTTTCTCATCGGTGCGGCTTCGCGATTCCATTCGCGGCTCTATGGAGAAGATCATTATCCGATCGGCCAGAAACTAAAAAGCCCGGCCGTGCGCGACCGGGCTTTCTCGACTTGGCGTCAGTCCGCTCAGTGCAGGATCTGCGACAGGAACAGCTTCGTGCGTTCGTGGCGGGGATGGTCGAAGAACTCGGCCGGCGTGTTCTGCTCGACGATCTGGCCCTGATCCATGAAGATCACCCGGTTGGCGACTTTCCTGGCAAAGCCCATCTCGTGGGTGACGCACAGCATGGTCATGCCTTCCTCGGCCAGCCCCACCATCGTCTCCAGCACTTCCTTGATCATTTCCGGGTCGAGCGCCGAGGTCGGCTCGTCGAACAGCATGATGCGCGGGTTCATGCACAGCGAGCGGGCGATCGCCACGCGCTGCTGCTGGCCGCCGGAAAGCTGGCCCGGATATTTGTTGGCCTGCTCGGGGATCTTCACGCGCTTGAGGAAATGCATGGCGATTTCCTCGGCCTGCTTCTTCGGCGTCTTGCGCACCCAGATCGGCGCCAGCGTGCAATTCTCGAGGATGGTCAGATGCGGGAACAGGTTGAAGTGCTGGAACACCATGCCGACCTCGCGGCGCACCTCGTCGATCTTTTTCAGATCGTTGGTGAGTTCCTTGCCGTCGACGATGATCTTGCCCTTCTGGTGTTCTTCCAGCCGGTTGATGCAGCGGATCATGGTCGACTTGCCCGACCCGGACGGTCCGCAAATGACGATGCGCTCGCCGCGCATCACCTTGAGGTTGATGTCCTTCAGCACATGGAACTCGCCGTACCATTTATGCATGGCGATGATGTCGATGGCGACATCGGTGGTCGAGATATGCATCTTGGCGGCGTTGACCTTGATCTCTTCCGCGCTGACGGCATTTTCGGTGGCCATGGCTGGGGTCCCCTTGTTCTTTTGTTAGCGTTTGTAGCCGGTGTCGAGCCGGCGTTCCGTGTACATTGAATAGCGCGACATGCCGAAGCAGAACAGCCAGAAGACGAAGGCGGCGAACACAAGACCGGATTTCGCGGTCTGCGCCGTGGCCCAGTTGGCGTCGGAGAAGTTCTGCTTGACGATGCCGAGCAGGTCGAACATCGAAATGATGAGGACCAGGCTGGTGTCCTTGAACATGCCGATGAAGGTGTTGACGATGCCGGGTATGACCAGCTTCAGCGCCTGCGGCAACACGATCAAGCTCATCTTCTGCCAGTAGCCGAGGCCGAGCGAATCGGCGCCTTCATACTGGCCCTTGGGGATCGCCTGCAGGCCGCCGCGCACCACTTCGGCCATGTAGGCCGCGGCAAACAGCGACACGCCGATCAGCGCCCTCAGATACTTGTCGAAAGTGACGCCGGCCGGCAGGAACAGCGGCAGCATGACGCTGACGAAAAACAGGACGGTGATCAGCGGTATGCCGCGCACGGCTTCGATGAAGATAATGCACAGCATCTTGATGATCGGCATCTTCGAGCGCCGCCCGAGCGCAAGCACGGTGCCCAGCGGCAGCGATACGGCGATGCCGACGAAGGACAGGCTCAGCGTGATCAGCAGCCCGCCCCAGCGCGAGGTTTCGACATGCGGCAGGCCGAATACGCCGCCGACCAGCAGGAAGAAGGAAACGATCGGCAGCACCAGGAAAAGCAGGATCGCGTTCAACCCCTTGCGCGGCACACGCGGCATCAGCATCGGCACCAGCAGCGCCACGAACAGGATGGCCACCAGGATCGGCCGCCAGCGCTCCTCGACCGGATAGGTGCCGAACATGAACTGGCCGAACTTGGCGTTGACGAAAGCCCAGCAGGCTCCGCTCCAGCCATCGGGCTGAATGCCGCCTTGCGCGACGGTCGCGCAGACCGTGCGGTCCGGTCCGGTCCACTGTGCGTTAATGAACGCCCAGTTGATGACCTGCGGCAGAACCCAGGCAACGATGGCGATGCCGAGGATGGTGAGGATGGTGTCGCCGACCGAGCCGACCAGGTTCTTGCGCATCCAGGCGATGGGGCCGCTGACGCTCGCCGGCGCGGGCTGCGCCAGCGCCATTTCGGTGCGCACCCAGGACAGATCGTGTTCCTGCATGGTCCTACCTCTCCACCAGCGCCATCCTGGCGTTGACCACGTTCATGACGGCCGAGGTCACCAGGCTGAGTATGAGATAGGCGATCATCATGATCAGCACGCCCTCGACCGCTTGTCCGGTCTGGTTCAGAACCGTGCCGGCCGTTGCCGTCAGGTCGGGATAACCGATGGCGATCGCCAGCGAGGAGTTCTTGGTCAGGTTGAGATACTGGCTGGTCAGCGGCGGGATGACGATGCGCATCGCCTGCGGCACCACGACCAGCCGCAGGATCGAACCGGATCGCAGCCCAAGTGCGGCCGCCGCCTCGGTCTGGCCCTTGCTGACGCCCCTGATGCCGGCGCGCACGATTTCAGCGATGAAGGCCGCCGTGTAGCAGGACAGCGCCAGATAGAGCGAAAGGAACTCCGGTTTGACCTGGAAGCCGCCGGTCAGGTTGAAGGTCGATTGTTTGGGCAAGTCAAAGCTCAGGGGAAAGCCGCTCAGCACGTAAGCCAGCAGCGGCAGGCCGATGATCAGCGCGGCGGAGGTCCAGAACACCGGAAATTGCTGGCCCGTCGCCATCTGCCGCTGACGCGCCCTGCGGGCGACGAACCATGACATTGCGATGCCCACGACAAGGGCGACCAGGATCAGCCAGGAGCCGTCGCCCCAGACCGGGCGCGGAAAATAGAAGCCGCGCTGGTTGAGGAACGAGCCGAAGGGCAGATGATAGGAATCGCGCGGCGCCGGCAGCACGGCGAGCACGCCGGAATACCAGAAGAAGATGACCAGCAGCGGTGGGATGTTGCGGAAGATCTCGACGTAAACCGTGCAGATCTTCTGGATCAGCCAGTTCTGCGACAGGCGGCCGATGCCGATGACGAAGCCGATGATGGTGGCGGTGATGATGCCGGCGACGGCAACGATGATGGTGTTGATCAGGCCGACGACGATGGCGCGGCCATAGGTCGAGTCCGACGTATAGGCGATCGGCGTGTCCGAGATATCGAAGCCGGCGCGCCCCTTGAGGAAGCCGAAGCCGGAGGCGATGTGCAGGCGCTGCAGATTGTCGATGACGTTCTGCACGATCCACCAGACGGACCCGAACAGAACGATGACGACCAGCGTCTGAAAGAAGAGACTGCGAATTCTCGGGTCATTGACGAAGGAGCCGCGGCTCGGCTCCTCGCGTAGGATTTCCTGCGATGCCATGTCACGTCCCCTGTGAAAGAGAAACCGGAAGGCAGGAGCCTGCCTTCCGGATCACATTTCGATCAGCGGATCGGCGGCGCGTATTGCAGGCCGCCCTTGGTCCATAGCGCATTGATGCCACGCGCAATCTTGAGCGGGCTGCCGGAGCCGACATTGCGGTCGAACATTTCGCCGTAGTTGCCGGTGGCCTTGACGATGTTGACGACCCAGTCGTTGGAGACGCCGAGGTCGGTGCCGATCTTGGTGTCTGCTTCCTGGCCGAGCACACGCTTGATCTCCGGGCTGGCGGAGTTTTTCATCTCGTCGACATTGGCCTTGGTGATGCCGAGCTCCTCGGCGTCGAGCAGAGCGAAATAGGTCCACTTGACGATGTGGTACCACTGGTCGTCGCCCTGGCGAACGGCAGGTCCGAGCGGCTCTTTCGAGATGATCTCGGGCAGCACGACGTGATCGGCCGGCGAGCCGAGCGTCAAGCGAATGCCGTAAAGGCCCGACTGGTCGGTTGTGTAGACGTCGCAACGGCCGGCATCATAAGCGGCATTGACCTCTTCGAGCTTCTCGAAGACGACGGGATTGTACTCCATCTTGTTCGCCTTGAAGTAGTCGGCGAGGTTGAGCTCGGTGGTCGTGCCGCTCTGCACGCAGACGGCGGCGCCCGAAAGCTGCAGCGCCGAATTGACGCCCGGCAGCTTCTTGGCGTTGATCATGAAGCCCTGGCCGTCATAGTAGGTCGTGCCGATGAAATTCAGGCCGAGCGCGGTATCGCGGTTGATCGTCCAGGTGGTGTTGCGCGAGAGGATGTCGACCTCGCCGGACTGCAGCGCGGTAAACCGTTCCTTGGCGCTGAGCGGCGTGAACTTGACCTTGGTGCCATCACCGAAGACGGCGGCGGCAACCGCGCGACAGAAATCGGCGTCGATGCCTTGCCAGTCGCCCTTGTCGTCCGGCGCGGAGAAGCCGGCCAGACCGGTCGAGACGCCGCACTGGATGAAGCCCTTCGCCTTGACGGTGTCAAGCGTGCCGGCCGACGCGGCCGACGCCATCAGTCCGAGCGTGGCGGCGCCAAGAATGCCGATAGCAATGTGTTTCAT
This sequence comes from Mesorhizobium australicum WSM2073, assembly GCF_000230995.2. Taxonomy (NCBI): domain Bacteria; kingdom Pseudomonadati; phylum Pseudomonadota; class Alphaproteobacteria; order Hyphomicrobiales; family Phyllobacteriaceae; genus Mesorhizobium; species Mesorhizobium australicum. The sequence goes on from NC_019973.1 coordinate 4,755,272, forward strand.
AACCCACAGACCCTTTTCTGTTTTTTCAGGCAAACCCTGATCTTTTTTCCCTTGTGAACGCAGCTCCCATCCCGGCCCATTCCCGAAACCCCGCATCGCAAACCGACGCGCCGCCTCCCATTCACGAACAGCATCGAAGGCGATAATTCCCGTGAGGTCAAGGAAAATGACCGAATCCGACCGGGTTTGAAAATCGATTGCCTGAAATGCCTGAATTGCAGACAAACGTGCACGCGATCTCGTCAGAAGCGCGACTTGAATCGGCAAAGCTCATTTGACGCAGATGTGAGCCGGCGCTGTAAAATCCGTTCCGGGCAATAGCTCGGCGTTACTGCCCCCGGGCACGAAATGCATTGACGTTACGGAACACCTTCGGCCAACGATTACCCATGATTGGCGGTCGATATTGCTTGTGGACAAAATCGGCGCGCGGTCTCAAAGCGCGGAAAGGCCCAGCCTGAGGCCGACCGCGACCATCAATGCACCGGAGATGCGCGGGATCAATTGCCCGGCCGGGACCACCTTCTCCAGGAGAACAAGGATGGCGATGCCGGCGATCCACAGCACGTTCATGACACCACCGACGAACAGCAGGGCCATCAGTGCCCAGCAGCAGCCGAGACAATAGGCGCCATGATCCATGCCAAGCCGAAATGCGCCGAGCGCGGTGGTGCGGAACCCGCCATGGCTGGCCAGGAACGCGATCGGCGCCTGGCATTGGCGCAGGCAGACGCCCTTGATCGGTGTCCATTGGTATAGGCCGGCGGCGATCAGAACGACACCGCCGAGCACCGCGCTGTGCGCCGCCATCGCGGGATCAAGCAAGGCGAAACGAGTGAGCAGCCATTGCGCACCCGTCGCCACGATGCTGAAGACGACCCAGACGACGAGATAGCCGGTAAAAAACCATGCCGTCGAAGCGATAGGCCGGCTGTCCGCCAGCGCCTTGCGGCCAACGCCGGCATAGAGCAGCAACATCGGCGCGACCGACGGCGTCATCATGCCGACCATCATCACGGCCCACATCGTGAAGGTGAAGACGAAATCGGCCGATGCCCAGGCCCGGAAACCCGGCACCACGGCGGCGCCCATATCCATGCCGCCCATATTCATGCTCGCCATGTCCATCCCGGCCACGTCGCCTGCCTCGCCGCCCGACACCGGGCTACCCATGTCGGCGGCTAGCCAAAGAACATAGGCCCAGGCGAACACGGCAATGACGGCAAGCGCGGCCGTCACGACCGCGCGGTCGCGCCGCAGCACCGCCTCGAGAGCCGTGTCGCCCATTGGATCAGATCAATGCACGATGCCGCTCTGCGTGAGATGCAGGTTGGCGAAATGACTATGCGTGTCCGCCACCTCGAACTTGATCGGGCTTGTCGTCTTGGTCCAGCCGCGCCCGACCTCGGCGATGGCGTATTCGAAGCCGTGCGGCAGGTCGATGCGCGCCCGGTGCTCGGCGCCGGTGACCGGGTTCTTGATCGGCTCACCACGGCCGTCGGTTACGCCCTTGACGTGCAGCCGGCCGGTTCGCCCATCGACGTCGACCTCGAAATCGATCGCGGCGAAAATCGGATCGTGGAACTTCTCCAGGGTGGTCGAAAAGACCTGGAATATTGTCGCGCCTGGCACGGTGTCCTGACCGCCCAGTATGCGGAGCAGGGCTTCGCGTTGGGCTTCGCTGGCCCTCTCGTCGATAACCACCGCGGCCTCGCCCCTGCCCTGGTGTATCGCGCCGGGCCAGCTGAAGATGCCGACGAAGCGCAGCCCGTCGAGCTTGGTGTCGCCGTGGTGGCCGGTCTCGATCTCCATGCCGGCGACGGCTTGGCAGAATCCGTATGTCGGCATGGCATTGAACTGGCACGGGCAGCCATAGGCACAATTGCAGTTGATGAATTCGCGCGCCTTCATCGTCCATTTGACGTCAGGCATGACATTCCTCCCCTTTCCGCTCGCTGAGCGGGATACCCGGATGGGGATCAGGAGATAACCGGCAAGAACCATCCGGCAGCATCTGATTGAAGCATCCGGCGATTAACATTAGAAATTTATCATATACCTTTCACAGCCGGCTACAATAGGTTCACCAGCTGACGACCAAGCTTCCGACAGGGCACCGCCGCGCGTGGTTGGTCCGATTCCGGATCAGATCGCGGGCTGTCTTCCGGACCAGGAATTGGCATATTCAAAGTCCATTCCTGGCGAACGGTGGGCTGTTGCACGGTCCACGACGCCGCATTATGGCTAGCGCCTTGTTAAACAAGGCGACCAAGAATGGCGAAAGACGGCAGCGAGCAGGGTTCCGGCACGATGGGCATCAACACGCGGCTCGCCCATTCGGGCAACAACCCGCATGACTATTTCGGCTTCGTCAACCCGCCGGTCGTGCATGCCTCGACCGTGCTGTTCCCAAATGCCGCCGCGATGGCCGCACGCAGCCAGAAGTACACTTACGGCACGCGCGGCACACCGACGACGGACGCTCTTGCGCATGCCATTGACGCGCTGGAAGGCTCAGCCGGCACGATCGCGGTGCCGTCGGGCCTGGCGGCGGTGACCGTGCCGCTGCTCGCCTTCGTATCGGCGGGCGACCATCTGCTGATCGTCGATTCCGTCTATCATCCCACGAGAAACTTCGCCGACACGATGCTGAAGCGGCTCGGCGTCGAGGTCCAATATTATGCTCCCAATATCGGCGCCGGCATCGCGGCGTTGATCAAGCCGAACACCAGAGTGGTGTTCACCGAATCGCCGGCCTCCAACACGTTCGAGGTGCAGGACATCCCGGCGATCGCCAAGGCGGCGCACGCGGCCGGCGTCATCGTGATGATGGACAACACATGGGCGACGCCGCTCTATTTCCGGCCGCTCGACCATGGCGTCGACATCTCGATCCATGCGGCGACGAAATATCCGGCGGGCCATTCCGACGTGCTGCTCGGCACGGTCTCGGCCAATGAGGCCTGCTGGACGCAACTCTACGAGAGCTTTTGCACGCTTGGCTGCTGTGCTGGACCCGACGACGTCTACCAGGTGCTGCGCGGCCTGCGCACGATGGGTGTGCGGCTCGACCGTCACCAGCGCAGCGCACTCGCCATCGCCTCGTGGCTCGAAGGCGAAAAGGGCGTGGCGCGCGTGCTCCACCCTGCCCTTCCCAGCCATCCCGACCACGATCTCTGGAAGCGCGACTTCCGCGGTTCGAGCGGCATCTTTTCCATCGTGCTGGCCGGTGGTGGCCAGCAGGAGCAGCACGCTTTCCTCGACGCACTGCGGATCTTCGGTCTCGGCTACTCCTGGGGAGGCTATGAGAGCCTCGCGGTGCCGGTCTGGCTTGGCGACCGCGTCGTTGCGAAAGGCCCTTACGAAGGTCCGCTGATACGACTGCAGATCGGCCTCGAGGATATCGACGACTTGAAAGCCGACATCCGGCGCGGGCTTGCGGCAGCGGCGCGCGCGGGCTGACCTCAAACAGAGTCAGCAAAGGGCCGCAAGCCCTTGACGCTGATGACAAAGCGCGAGGCGCTGCCAGCACTCCGGCGAAGATCGGTGCGCAATATTATTCTCCTACGTCATGACTTTACGGATTTGTTTGACTTTCAAATCGGCGAATTCGGCTGCATTGCGTGCCGCACGCATCCTCGACAGATTCAGTCCTCGCAAAGTTTTCCAATGGCCTTTCGTCTTTTTGTCCCCATCCTCGCCGGCGCCACGCTGCGCGAACGCATCCTGGCGTGTATCGGCGCCACGATCGGCATCGCGCTGACGGGCGTGATCAGCGGGCTGGCGATGGGCGGCGGCCCGCATGTGGCCCTGCTGGTCGCGCCGATGGGCGCATCCGCCGTGCTTCTGTTCGCCGTACCGGCCAGCCCGTTGGCGCAACCCTGGTCGATCATCGGCGGAAATTCCATATCGGCGCTGGTCGGCGTGACCGTGGCGCATTTCATCCATGATCCGGTGATGGCCTCAGGGCTCGCGGTGGCGCTCGCCATCGCCGCGATGTCGTTCACGCGCTGTCTTCATCCGCCAGGCGGCGCCGCCGCGCTGACGGCGGTGCTCGGCGGCCCGGCCGTCATCAGCGCGGGCTTCCTGTTCCCGTTCGTGCCGGTGGCCTTGAATTCGACCATACTGGTGGCGCTTGGCTTCCTTTTCCACAAGCTGGCGCGGCGCAATTACCCGCATGTCGCGGCACCAGCCGCCAACAGCCACGGCACCGCCGATCCGCCGGCTCAGCAGCGCGTCGGTTTCCGGCCCGAGGATATCGACGCGGCGCTGACCACACTTGACGAGACCTTCGACATCGACCGCGACGACCTCGAACGGTTGCTGAGACAAGTCGAACTGCAGGCCATGGTGCGCTCGCACCGCACGCTGCTGTGCGAGGACATCATGTCGCGCGACGTGGTTTCGGTGTCCGAGCAAGCCACCGCCGACGAGGCGCGCCAGCAACTGATCGATCACAATATCCGTACCTTGCCGGTGGTCGACGCGGATGCCCGGCTGGTTGGCGCCGTTGGCCTGCGCGAGCTGACGAAAGCTACCGACACGGTGAAGAGCGTCATGGCAAAAGCCGGCACCGCCTCGCCCGAGACACCGGCGATGAGCCTGCTCCCAGTGCTGACCGACGGCCGCAGCCATGCCGTGGTCATCGTCGACGGCGAGCGGCATATTCTCGGCCTGATCACGCAGACCGACCTCTTGGCGGTGGCCGCACGCATGCAGCGGGCAGACAAGGGATTGGCGGCAGCCTAGAATAGGGAACCCGGATCCCTCTGGCCCGGGAACCTTTTGCCGGCAGGCGCATCCAATGTGCAGCATTTGCACGAGGAGATCCGGTCGCGATGAGCAAGCAGCCAATGCCCGCCACGGTGCCCGCGGTTGCCGAAAGCCTTTCCGGCGACATGCAGCTCGTCCACCGCGCGCTGACCCGTGACCCGGATGCATTTCGCGCCATCATGAAGGTATACAACCAGCGGCTCTACCGCATCGCGCGCGGCATTCTGCGCAACGACGCCGAAGCCGAGGACGTCGTCCAGGAGGCCTATGTCAGCGCCTTCGCCAGCCTGGCGGCGTTTCGCGGCCAATCCACGCTCGCCACCTGGCTGTCGCGCATCGTCATCAACGAAGCGCTCGGCCGCCTGCGCAAGAGACGTCGCACGGTGGAGATGCCTGCCGATCCGGAAGCGCGGATAATCAGGTTTCCCCTCAAATCCAACGACGATCCGGAGCGGACGATGGCGCAGCGGCAGATTCTCGCACTTGTCGAACGGGCGACCGACAGCCTGCCCGACATCTACCGCATGGTCTTCGTCGCCCGCGTCATCGAGGGCCTGAGCATGGAGGAAACCGCCGATTTGCTTGGCGTGCGGCCAGAGACCGTCAAGACGAGGCTGCACCGGGCGCGCGCCCTGTTGCGCAAGGCGCTGGACGATGAAATCGGCCCTGTGCTGCTCGATGCCTTCCCCTTCGCGGGTCGGCGCTGCGAGCGACTGACCCAGGCGGTGATGGGACGGCTGGGTTTCGAATGATGCCGTCCTGATTTTCCGGGAACGTTTCTCCCCGCCCCGCATCCAATGAGCGTCAACTGCAAATTCGAGCCCGGCGCCTCCGCGCGGCCGGGCCAAGGAGGATGCCATGTTCACCCGATATACCGTCGCCCTTGCCGCCCTGCTTCTCGTCGGCGCTGCCCCGGTCTCGCAAGCCGCCGACAAGCCGACCGACCCGCAGATCGCCCATATCGCCTATACAGCAGGCGTCCTCGACATCGAGGCGGCCAAGCAGGCGATCAAGAAGTCAAAGAGCAAGGAGGTCGTCGATTTCGCCAAGGACATGGAGCGCGACCACGAAGCGGTGAACAAGCAGGCGCTCGATCTCGTCAAGAAGCTCAAGGTGAAGCCCGAGGACAACGCTACCAGCCAGGCGCTGACGAAGGCGGCGAAGGAGGAACGTGCCAAGCTCGCCAAGCTGAAAGGGGCGGCCTTCGACAAGGCTTATATCGAAAACGAGGTCGCCTATCACAAGCAGGTCAATGGCGCGCTCGAAACCCTGCTCATTCCCTCGGCCAGCAATGCCGAGCTGAAGAGCCTGCTCGAGACCGGCCTCAAGATCTTCCAGGGCCATGAGCAGCATGCCGAACACGTCGCCGGCATGCTGAAATGAAAGCGGGCGCCTTGGGTCTTCTGGCGCGGCTGGTCGTGCTGGCGTTGGCATCCACAGCGCCGGCAGCGGCGGCAACCATCCAGGTCACCGTCGACAAGCTCGTCTTTTCGCCGGCCAGCGTCGATGCCAAGGTCGGCGACACGATCGAGTGGGTGAACAAGGACGTGATCGCCCACACGGCTACCGTGAAGGGCGGCTGGGAGGTGATAATTCCGCCGAAGAAGTCGGCAAGCATGACGCTGAAGACGGCGCAAACGGTCGACTATTTCTGCCGCTTCCACCCCAACATGAAGGGACGCTTGCTGGTGGCGCCGTGATCCAGGGCCGAGGAGGCCCGCCTTGCCTCCTCGGGCCGCGCGACATGCGTCCAGGATCCGCCGTGTCCAGGCCTGTGCCTGCTGATCCAGGCATCTAGCGCCTCGCGCAAATCGGCTGTCGGGGCCATACGGGCGAACTGCTCGGCCTCGACCAGCAAGCCTTCGGCGATGCTCAGATTGAGCCCTCGCGTCACCGCCGTGAGGATGCCCGCGGCTGCCAGTCCGGAGTGCCGAAGGATACGCCTGGCCAGATTGAACGCAGCCGGCATCAGATCGTCATGCGGAACCACCTGATTGACGAGGCCAAGGTCAAGAGCCCGCTGTGGCGGGAACCAGTCGCCGGTCAAAAGCAGTTCGAGCGCGCGCTTGCGCCCGGCGAGCCTGGGCAGGCGCTGCGTTCCGCCGAAAGTCGGCGGCATTGCCAGAGTGATCTCCGGCTTGGCGAACAGCGCGCGGTCGCTGGCAATTGCAAGCGGCACGGCTTCCGTGATTTCGCAGCCGCCGCCGAAGGCGAGGCCGTTGACGGCTGCGATGACAGGCTTGCGAAAGGCTTCCAGCCTTGCCGTCAGCCGCTGTCCCCGCATGACGAAGTCTCGCAGCGCCGTCTCGGCGCCCAGCGCCACGCTGGCCGAGAACTCCTCTATGTCGGCGCCCGCCGAGAAGGCCCGCTCGCCGGCGCCCGTCAGAATGACCGCGCGGATGCGGTCGTCGACTTCAATGTCATCGAGTGTCGCGAGCAGGCGATCGATCAGCGCATAGTTCAACGCGTTCAGCTTTTCCGGGCGGTTGAGGGAAAGGACGGCAACGCCTTCCCTGTTTTCGTTCAGGACAAGATCGGTCATCTGGCTTCCTCCAGCATGGTGATGAGATGGAAGGTTACGCCATTCGCGCCTTGTGTATATTCACTAGTCGGTATACTTAAACCCATGCCCGAAGCACAAAGTCCTACCCGCAAGCGCATTGTCGACGCAGCAACCAGGTTGTTTTACGCGGAGGGGATCGGCCGTGTCAGCGTCGATGCCGTCGCCGAGGAAGCGGGTCTCACGAAGCGGACGCTCTACTACCACTTCAAGAGCAAGGACGACCTCATCGCAGCCTATCTCGACGGCCGCGATCAGCCCAATCTGAAACGGATGGCCGGCTGGTTCGAGGCTGAACAAGGTGGTGTGGACAGCAAGGTCCAAGCCATCTTCGCCAACCTGGCCCGGGCCACGCGCCATCCGAAATGGAAGGGATGCGGCTTCCTGCGCACCGCCGCGGAGCTTGCCTCCATGCCAGGGCACCCGGCGGTCAAGGTCGGGGCGCGGCACAAAAGCAATTTCGAGACATGGCTGGCGGCAGAACTGTCCGGCCACCATATCGAGGGGCCGCGGGCGCTGGCGCGCGAGATCGTGCTGCTGATCGACGGCTGCTTTTCGATCATGCTCATCCATCGCAACCCCGACTACGTCGAAGCAGCCGGACGAGCCGCGGCCACGCTTGTCAGGGCGCGAATGTCGGGCAGCCAGGCCTAGGGGCTACCCCCCGAACGCCAGCCATCCCGTACCGGCCAAGAGCGTAATCAACGTCAGCGGCAGGCCGACCTTGAAGAAGGCGCCGAAAGACAACGGCGTGCCTGCGGCCTTGGACTGCTCGGCGACGATCAGATTGGCGACCGAGCCGAGCAACGTGAAGTTACCGGCGAGCGTCGAGCTCATGGCCACGACCAGCCAGGCGCGCTCGGGGTTTTCCAGGCCGGGTATGAAAGGCCTGAGCGCCAGCACGGCCGGAACATTGCTCATGACGTTGGACAACACCGCGGTGAAACCCGAAAGCCTCCAGACATCGTCGAGCCCGATGTTCTTGGCCGAGGCGATCATCTCAGGTGTCAGCAGCGTCTTTTCCGCGCCGGCAACCACCACGAACAGTCCCGCGAACATGAACAGCAGCGGTCCGTCGATCTCGCGGTAGATGCGCGATGGCTTGATGGCGCGGGTCAGCAGCAGAATGGCGCCGCCAATGAGCGCCGCCTTGGCTACGGGAACACCAGCGAAGAAGGCGATCGCCAGTCCGATGCAGACGACCACCGCCTTCAGCACCTGGCCGCGATGCATGCGGCCACGCGAGATGTGTGGCGTCAGTTCGCCGTTGCGGGTAAATTCGGCACGGTAGACGATGCGCACGATGACGATGACCGCGACAAGGCCGAACAAGGCGACCGGCGCGAGTGCCGCCGAAAAGGCCGGATAGGAAATGCCCGACAGCGCGCCGATGACCATGTTCTGCGGATTGCCCGTGATGGTGGCGACGCTGCCGCAGTTCGAAGCGGTGGCGGTGGCGATCAGATAGGGGATCGGATTGCGGTTGATGATGCGGGTAACATGGACGACGATTGGCGCCATGACCAGGCAGATGGCATCGTTGACCAGGAAGGCCGACAGCACGCCGGTGAGGAGCGTCACCATCACCAGCAGCATGAATGGTGCATGCGCGTGCTCGATGGCGATGGCGCCAAGACCGCGAAAGGCACCCGACACCTTCAGATGAGCCACGACGATCATCATGCCGAGCAGAAGGGTGATGGTGTCGAAATTTATGGCCCGGTAGGCATCCTCCATGCTGAGCGCGCCGATGGCGATCATGGCCGCGCCGCCAAGCAGCGCGATGCCTGCCCGGTCGAGCCGCAAGCCAGGTATCCGGCCGATTGCGACGCCGGCATAGGTCAAGATCAGGATCAGCAGTGCCGCGGCGCCCGTCAATGTCATCGGTAGAAGCCCTGCTCGATCTGTCTGCGCGCCGATGCCGGCCGCCCCGCGATTCACGTGATGCCAGCTTTAGCGCGATGTCGGGATCGATGCCAAACGGGGTACGTGGATTGCTGGCCGAGGGTGTCTGGAAAGCCGGACGGCGTGGCGCCGCTAACGCCGATAGAAGTCCAACCGCTGTTGCACCGCCCGCGGCGAAAACAGCTGCTCGACGGTTCGCCGCGCCTTCTGACCCACGGCCAACCGCAGTGCCGGGTCGGCTTTAAGCTCGGCCAGGATCCGTGCTCCCTGTTGCGTCGTTTCGAACAGGAAACCGTTTTCGCCATGCCTGATATGATCGGCGTAGCCGCCATGCGAATGGCAAACGACCGGCAGGCCGCAGGCCATCGCCTCGAACACCACACGGCCGAACGTCTCCACATGCGAGCCGGTGCGATAATAGAAGACGTCGAGCGTCGGCAAAAACTGTTCGGCGGCAAATTCACCCTGCGGCAGGAGCTCGAGTTGCGAATGCGGCGCAAGCCTGTCCTTGAGCGGCATGCCGCCCTGAATCCGCACCGCGTCGCCGTCGGCCAGCAATGCCTTATAGAGCGCCACATCGTCGGCATGATGCTTGTCCGCCATATCGCGGCTCAGTCGCCCTACCGTGAACGGACCGTTTGGCCTTGCCTGCCGTGGCGAGAAGCGCTCGATGTCGATGGGTGACGGATGCACGACGCCCTCGACCCGCAGCATGCGTTTCTGAAAGTCGGAGATCAGCACCAGTTCGGCACCGGGCCAACCCAGCAGGCGCGGCCTGTGGGTCGTCAGGGCGATGATCTTGGGATGAAAGGTGTTGAAGACATAGATCAGCCGACGCGGTCGCGGGATCAGATAAGGCCACATCTTGTTGCGCCAATGCGCGCCAAGAAAGACATAGGTGCCGCCAGCCGGCACATTGCGTGTTGCAGGCGAGACGCGGCGTATCGGAAATTCCTGCATCAGGTCCTCGGATACGCGCGACGAGGTTGCCCAGAGGCGCACCTGCGAGTCGGCGCTCAACAGCCGATACAACTCCAGGGTTTCGCGCTCACTGCCGCCAAACGGGTTCTGAAAGCCGTTGAATAAGTGGATCATGATCGCGGTGCTTACCGGGCCCAGGGCCTTTGGCCATTCAATTCCCTGCATCCCCGGGCCGTGCCGTACCCGCGAACCGCACGATCGAGGGACTCAAGAAGCAGGATTGTTTCTGGCGATGTTCCATACATCACTTGCGCGGAGGAAGCACACAGACAGGGATGCGTCAAGGAAGCGGTCGGTGCCAGCCGACTGTAAGGCTGCCCTCAGTGGACGGTGGCGGCGCTGAGCGGAGACACTAGAGCGGCTTCCGCCGGATCGAAGCTGACCTGATCGCGTCCATTCGACTTGGCGGCATAAAGCCGTCTGTCGGCGGCGGAGAATATTGCCTCGTAGGTGGTCGGCCCGCTGAAGCTGGTGCCGCCGATGCTGACGGAAAGCGGACAGGACCGGCCATCGGGCGAAAAGTCCATTTCGCGTATCCGTCGGCGGATGCCTTCGGCAACCAGCCAGGATTGCGAGGGGTCGACGCCGGGAAGGAACACGCCGAACTCCTCGCCGCCGATCCGGCCGACGATATCGGTGCCGCGCAGCTGGCCCTTGATCGCCTGCGCGATCAGTTTAAGCGCCTGGTCGCCGCAATCATGGCCGAGGCGGTCGTTGATCGACTTGAAGTGGTCGGCATCGATGATCAGCAGCGCGCCGGTACGGGTCTCTTCCTGCTTGCGGGTCTGTTCGAGATAGGCCTCGACCAGCATCGAGAAGGCGCCGCGGTTCAGCACCGCCGTCAGGCTGTCCGTCGCGGCAATGACGCTGAGGTCGCGCTGGGCTATCGCCAGCTGGCGGATCTTCCACGTCAGGAAAAACAGAAACGAGCCGCCGAGCACCAAGGGCAGCAGAAGGTCGGTCAGCTTAGCGCGCCAGACAGACTCGGGCGAAAGATACGGGAAATTGAACGAATCGACGAAAAACGCCACGGCAATGAAGAATGCCGTGCCGGCGGCGGTGACGGCCATCACCCTGCCCCAGCTGGTGGGCGACAGGTCCAGCTTCATCCCTTTTCACTCCGTTAGCCGTCCCTACTATGACGTGCCAACGCAAACAAAATGATAAGACTTTCCTTTCAATTCGAGATCAGGTGACGACGAGACGAGATCAGGGGCCGGGCGCTGGAGCACGATCGCCCAACAGGCGGCCGTGCCCCAATGGAGGACGCGATTTGCTCACCGGATTTCGGACAAGGGAAATTCCGAAGTCAGCGGCTGGGCGCCGGCCCAACCGCTTCGGCGACGAAGGATGCCGCGATCAGGTCGTCGGCATCCAGTTGCAAGGAACCGTCGCCAGATCCCATGATGGCGGCCACCTTGTGAAAGGTTTTCATTTCATGGCCGGAAATTTCGGCGTCTTGCATTCGGGCCCTGAGATCGGCGATACGCCGCCCCAAGGCAGGGGACGTTCCAATTTCACGTTTCGACATAGCCTTGTTTCTCCTCCCCCAACCCGCGCTTGTTTTGCCCACCCGTTCGCTTGCCCGCATAGTGCCTTTTATGAGGCTCCACGAATACAAGGCCCCGAACGCGTAGTCTTGGCCAAGGTTCCAACAGGGCCGGATCACGAAATAATTCCAGAGCCCTGTGCGGGCCGAACTCTGTTCCGGCTTCCGGCAAGCGGCGTGGCAGCACTGGCAGGCAGGGGTAGGATCGCGCGACCGCGTGAGGTAATGCAACATAAGCCATTGTGCCCTTCCCGAGAGATGGGTGACAGTTCATTCCGGATAGATGGGTTACACTTTCGGCCCTTTGCAAGGAGAGCAAGGTGCCTTGGAAGGAGTGTAACGTCATGGACGAGCGGCTGAAGTTCGTCGCGCGGCTGCTGGACGGCGAGAAGATGGCCGTGCTTTGCCGTGAGTTCGATATCTCGCGCAAGACCGGCTACAAGATCCTCACGCGCTACAATGATAGCGGCTTGGAGGGGCTGACGGATCGATCGCGCCGGCCCTATCGCCATGCCAATCAGCTTCCGTTTCAAATCGAGAAGCTGATTGTGCGTCTGAAGCAAGACAAGCCGACTTGGGGTGCGCCGAAGATACGCGAGCGGCTGGCCCGGCTATATCCGGATGTGCACCGGCCCGCGATTTCGACCGTGCACGCCGTGCTCGACCGGCACGGGATGGTCGAGCACCGCAAGCGAAGGCGCAACAGGGCGACGGGAACACCGCTTTCCAACGGCTGTCGGCCCAACGATCTTTGGTGTGCCGACTACAAGGGCGAGTTCATGCTCGCCGATCGGCGCTATTGCTATCCGCTGACGATCACCGACTTCGCCAGCCGTTATCTCATCGCCTGCGAGGCGCTGTCGACCACGAAGGAAGCCTATGCCTTCACCGTGTTCGAAAGGGTTTTCAAGGAGTTCGGCCTGCCCAGCGCGATCAGGACCGACAATGGTGTTCCCTTCGCCAGCCCCAATGCGCTGTTCAACCTCAGCAAACTGTCGGTCTGGTGGCTGCGCCTGGGCATCGACATCGAGCGCATCAAACCGGGCTGCCCGCAGCAGAACGGGCGCCATGAACGCATGCACCTGACCCTGAAGAAGGAAACCACCAAACCGGCAGGCGCCAACTTTCTGCAGCAGCAGGCCAGGTTCGATGACTTCATCGACGAGTTCAACTCAGAACGCCCCCACCAGGCCCTCGGCATGGACTGTCCGGCAGAGCGTTACGCACCCTCAACGCGACCCTATGCCGGCCTGCCAGATCTCGATTATCCGTTTCACGACAAGGCTGTCATCGTCACTACCTGCGGCCGCATCTGCTATAACAGAAAGAAGATCAACCTCAGCCTCGTTTTCGCCGGCCAGAGCGTCGGCATCAAACAGGTCGAGGACCATATCTGGCTGGCTAGCTTCATGGACTATGATTTGGGATATTTCGACGATGAGACATGCAGGCTCGAACCACTCCAAAACCCCTTCGGGCCAAAAGTGTTACCCATGTCTCCGGTATAAACCGTAACCTATGTGTCCGGAACGGACCTTGAAATTATTGGCGATCCCGACAGGATTCGAACCTGTGACCATCGGCTTAGAAGGCCGGTGCTCTATCCAGCTGAGCTACGGGACCGTCGGCCGGCCAACGGCCGGCTGGATGCTTGGGCCTGCCGCCTTTCAGTGCGTCCAGGGCGTCCTGCGGTCATAGCGGAAATTCTCCGCATAAGAAATCTGGCGGCGCTTGGTCTCTTTCGGTTCCTCGACACGGAAGGCAAGCCCTTCCTTTTCCGCGTAGGCCACCGCTTCTTCGCGGGTGTCGAAGGTGAGCCGGATCTGGCTTCTCATGTCACCCGACGTGGTGTAGCCCATCAAGGGATCGATCTTCTTGCGCATCTCGGGGTCGAATTCCAGCACCCAATGGCCGGTCTTGGCCTTGCCGGACTGCATCGCGGTTTTGGCTGGGCTGAAAATGCGCGCGGACATGGCCACCTCTTTGTTGGCAAGGCGGCATCGCCGCCTCTTCGCCCGTCATTACTGCGCATTGGCAGCGGCGGCAAGGTTTTTGCACTTGCCATGTACCACCGAAATGAATAGGCAACAGACCGTTCGGAGTGTAGCGCAGGCTGGTAGCGCATCTGGTTTGGGACCAGAGGGTCGGGAGTTCGAATCTCTCCACTCCGACCATTTCTCATTTAAAATGCGACACCGATGGCACCGAAGGGGTTTTGGCCCTTATCGGCGTGTCATTATTTCATGCTCGCTTCCATCGGCATTGCTGGCTTAAGCTGCGGCAAACGGGGGTTGGCGGTGCTTGGGATCGATACTTGGGTGTCGCTGTTCGGGCCGGCCTATTTCGCCTATGCGGGCGTGACGGTTCCGTTCATGGTGGCATGGGCGATCGCCTGTGCCGCCTTGACGACGTGGAACAATCGCGAGAGCCGCAGGCACGGCAGGCTCGCACCTGGCATCGTCGCCTCCCGTTCGTGGGCAGCCAGCATCGGGATTTTTGTGCTGGTCGCGGCCTGCTATATTGCCGCGCACTCGGCCGTCTATCTGTTGGTCCGGCATTTCGTCAGAATGTGGCTGTGATTGGCCGCAAGCTCACCGGCCGGCAGTGTTACGTTGAGAGCACACCCTCTATATCGGTTTTCGAAAAATCGGCTCCGACATACAATAGCCGGCAAGCGTGCTCCTTCGCCACCTCGTAGGAGAAACAATCGCCGAAATTGAGCGCGGCCGGATGGCTGCCCTTGCCCCATCGCGCATAGGCTTCGGCGATACGCCGGGCCGAGGCCGGCGTTACCACCACCACCTCGAAACCAAGCCCGTCAATCAGGCTGGACAGCTCGGCGGCGACGCCACGATGGGCCGCGACGATCAGCGCCTCGGCAACGGTGCCGGCGGAGATCAGGAGGTCGTTCTCGGCTGCGAGCGCGGCCATGCAGGCGTCGGCCTGAAGTTCATTCAGGACGATCGCCATAAGCGCCGACGTATCGACCGCGATCATTCTGGCATGCCGTCATCGCCATAAAGGAAGTCCTGGCTGCGGGCAGCGGATGGTCCGGCCTTCATCTTGGCCGCCCCTGCCGCACGCGCCGCTTCCATGAGCGTCCGGCGACCTTCCTTGCCGGGCATTGCCTTGATGGGAACCAGCCGCACGGCCGCATGGCCGTGACGGGTCAGAATGACCTCGTCGCCCGCCTCAGCGCGGCGCACCAGCTCGGTCAGCTGTCCCTTGGCGTCGGTAACGGATACCTGCATCGAATACTCCGCATGGACCATTCTCCGGTCCAAATCTTTCAATCGAGAAATAGACCATCGAGTGGTCTATTTCAAGAGTTTCGACAATGCGGGGGTGGTCCGTGTCGTTGGGGTGGATGTCCGCTGCGGCGGCACCCGCTCGATGCATTTTGAACGCAAGCTCGCCGGGCGAGAACCCCAACCGCCTCAGTCCCGGCGAGCCTACAACCTGATTTGGAACGCAATCAGGACCGGGGTTAGCCGGCAAGCTCACGCAGCAAGATAAGTGCCAGTCTTGTTTCTCAAAATGGGACTCAGTCGAGACGAGGACAGGTGGAAGCCTGAAGTCATCAAATCTCGAACTCGCCCTGCCCTTCGTCCATGGCATTGATGGTTTCGGCGGCCAGCGTCCTTGTAATCGGCATCTTGCGCTCCAGGGCGCTACGATCCAGGCGCTCCACCACACGCATCGCGGTTGCCAGAGAACGCTCGATGCGCCGCACCAAATACTGCACGACATGCGGCTCGACCTCGACCTGGCGGTCGGCGAACAGCTTGGTGATGACACCGGCGAGCAGGAGATCATCGGGCTCATGGATCTCGACGGTCGCCGCAGCCTTGAGCCGCGATGCAAGATCGGGCAGCGATACACCCCAGGCCGAGGGAAAGCGGCGTGCGGTCAAAAGCAGCGTCGAGCCGGCGCCACGCACCGCATTGATGAGATGGAACAGGCCCAGTTCGTCGACCGCGCGTGCGTCGACATCATCGATCAGGGCCGGGCGGGCACCAAGATTTGCGATGCTGTCGCCAATGCGCCTGGCGTCGACAGTCACCGCCTTGGCGCGCGCACCCCAGATCGAGGCCAGATGCGTCTTGCCGGAGCCGGCTGGGCCCGCCAGCACGACCACCGGTGCTGGCCAATCCGGCCAGCGGTCGACCAGTGCGGCCGCCTGGTTGTTGGTACCGGAGACGACCAGCTCATCACGCGAGTAACCGGTGCCATGGCCGAGATCGAGCGGCAACTGGCGTGGCGGGTCGGTTCGCTGCGCGGTCACTTCAGCGACGCGGTTGCGAGCGGTGGCCGCCGCCGCGATCGGCTGGCAATGCCGGCGCGGGTTCTGTCGCATGGCCTTTGTAGAGCGGCGATTCGAGATAACGGGCGATGGCAAATCGCACCAGCACCGCAACCGCCGCCGAAGCCGGCACGGCAATCAAAAGGCCGACGAAGCCGAACAGAGCGCCGAAGGCGAACAGCGCGAACATCAGCCATACAGGATGCAGGCCGACGCTTTTGCCGACCAGCCTGGGCTGCAGGATGTTGCCTTCGATGAACTGGCCGATGAAGAAGACCACCGCAACCGCGACGATCATCGTCCAGTCCGGCCAGAACTGAACGAAGGCGACGCCGACGGCCAGCACCAGCCCGGTCAATGAGCCGACATAGGGGATGAAGGAGATCAGCCCGGCGAACAGGCCGATGAGGATGGCGAAGTTCAGCCCGGTCAGCGTAAGGCCGGTGGCGTACATGGCGCCCAGCACCAGGCAGAGCGTACCCTGGCCGCGCACGAAGCCAGCGGTGGCGGTGTTGACGTCGCGCGCGATGGCGCGGACCGTGGCGACGTTGTCGCGCGGCACCCAGCTGTCGATGACCGCTACCATGCGGTCCCAGTCGAGCAGCATGTAGAAGGCCACTACCGGCGTCACCACGAACAGGCTGACCACCGAGACCAGCGCCACGCCCGAACTCCAGATCGAAGTGAAAACCGTCGTGAGCAGGCCGAAACCGGAGGTCAGCAGCGAGTTCAGCCCATCGCGCAAGCCATTGGCGTTGACGCCGAATTTCTGTTCCAGCCACTTCGGATCAAAGGAGGTGATCAGGCTCTGCAGCCGGGTCAGGTACTCCGGCAGCTTGCCGGCGAAATCGGCCATCTGTGTCGCCAGCACCGGAATGAGGATGACGAAGGCCAGCACCAGCACGATCAGGAAGGTGATGAGGATGACCACCGTCGCCATGAAGCGGCTGAGGCCGAGCCGCTGCAGACGGTCGGCGACCGGATCGAGGAAATAGGCAAGCACCATGCCGGCGACGAAGGGCAGCAGGATGTCGCTGAACACATAAAGGAAGAGCGCCAGGATCGCGGCCCCCGCCAGCCAGAAGAATATCTGGCGGCGGAACGTGGACGAGGCCTCGGCCTCTGCCGCCGTCTCGCCTTCCGGCACGACGACAACCATCTGGCCGTCGTCGGTCTTGCCCAGCGCCGCCGCCTTGCGGGCGGCCGGCTTGCGGGCAGGCTTGCCGTCGATGGGCTTGTCAGCCTGATTTACCGCCTTCGCCATAGCCGCTCATATGCCTCAGCCAAGCCACGAGATAGGCCGCGGCCGAAGCCACGGTCAAGACCCCGGACAGCAATATGAGGCCTGGCCGCAGAGGGTCGAGGTGCACGGCAAAGGCGAGTTCGCCCAGCACAACCGCCGCCAGCACGATCTGGACGGCGGTATTCGCCTTGGAGACCAGGAACGGTTTGATCTCGACCGGATGGGCCATCGCCGTGGACAACAGGACCGCGCAGACGATCAAGGCGTCACGCGACACCATGGTGACGACCAGCCACAGCGGCAACTGCCCGATGATGCCCATGACGACGAACACCGAAACCAGCAGCAGCTTGTCGGCGATCGGATCGAGATAGGCGCCGAACCTGGACTGCTGGTTGAAGCGGCGGGCGATGAAGCCGTCGACGCCGTCGGAAATGCCGGCAACGACGAAGCCGGCAAAGGCCCAGTCCCAACGCGCCTGCAGCATGGCCAACACCACGGCAGGCACCAGGACAACGCGCAGCATGGTGATCAGGTTGGGGATGGTCAACGCATTGTCCCGCCGTATTATGCGTTGAGATAGATGAGGGAGATGGAGGGCCGAGGCAAGGGAGAGCCGGCTGGGCCAGCCGCAAGCACTGAGTGCGATGCCCCCCGGCTATCCACGCTTTTGTCGGCCAAACGAAGCCCGGTTCGGCCGTTATCCTTGCGGACCGAAACCGTTCATGCGAAGAGCCCGCAAACGAGCAGGAACATTGCGATGAGCAAGCGCGAAACCGGCCAGCATAAAACGGGCCAGAACAAAACGGCCAAGCGCGGAAACGGGCTCACCTATGCGCAGGCGGGCGTCGATATCGATGCCGGCAACCTCATGGTCGAGAAGATCAAGCCGCTGGTGCGCGCGACGCGCAGGCCGGGCGCCGATGGCGAGATCGGCGGCTTCGGCGGCCTGTTCGATCTGAAAGCGGCCGGTTTCACCGATCCGGTGCTGGTAGCAGCCAATGACGGCGTCGGCACCAAGCTCAAGATCGCCATCGAGGCGGGAAAACACGACACGATCGGCATCGACCTTGTCGCCATGTGCGTCAACGACATCGTCGTGCAGGGCGCCGAACCGCTGTTCTTCCTCGACTATTTCGCCACCGGCAAACTCGATCCCGATCAGGGTGCCGCGATTGTCGGCGGCATCGCACAGGGCTGCCGTCAGGCCGGCTGCGCGCTGATCGGCGGCGAGACGGCGGAAATGCCGGGCATGTATCACGGCAAGGACTATGACCTTGCTGGCTTTGCCGTGGGCGCGGCCGAACGCGGCCAGCTCCTGCCCACCGACGACATCGTCGAGGGCGACGTGCTGCTCGGGCTGGCCTCTTCTGGCCTGCATTCGAATGGTTTCTCGCTGGTGCGCCGCATCGTCGCCGCCAGCGGTCTGGCGTGGAACGATCCAGCACCGTTCAACGACGAGGCGAAGCTTGCCGAGGCACTGCTCGAACCCACCCGCATCTACGTCAAGTCGATCCTCAAGGCGATCCGCAACACGCATGGCATCAAGGCGCTGGCGCACATCACCGGCGGCGGTTTTCCGGAAAACATTCCGCGCGTGCTGCCCAAGGACTTTTCCGCCGAACTTGACCTCAATGCCATCGACGTGCCGCCGGTGTTTTCCTGGCTGGCCAAGACAGGCGGCGTGGCGCCGGAGGAGATGATGCGAACTTTCAATTGCGGCATCGGCATGATTTTGGCTGTCGCTTCCGGTCAGGCGGCGCAGGTCGCGGCCGTGCTGCAGGAAGCCGGCGAGACGGTGACGCCGATCGGCCGCATCGTGCCGCGTCGCGACGCCGGCGTCATCTATCGGGGTTCGATCGGCCTATGAGCACGCAGAGAAAACGCACCGTTGTCCTGATTTCGGGGCGCGGCTCCAACATGACCGCGCTGATCGCGGCGGCCAGCGATCCGGCCTTCCCGGCCGAGATTGCCGGCGTCATTTCCGACAAGGCGGACGCCGCCGGCCTCGGCATCGCCAGGGCACGCGGCATCGCCACCCAGGTGATTTCCCGCGCCGACCATGGCAGCAAGCAGGCGCATGACGCGGCGATCGACGCGGCACTTGCGGCCTTCAACGCCGACATCGTGGCGCTGGCCGGCTATATGCGCATCCTGACCCCCGGCTTTGTCCAGAAATGGCAGGGCCGCATGATCAACATCCACCCTGCCCTGCTGCCGGCCTTCAAGGGGCTCGACACCCATGCGCGCGCGTTGGCCGCCGGCATCCGCATCCATGGCTGCACGGTGCATTTCGTCACGTCCGAGATGGATGATGGCCCGATCATCGCGCAAGCGGCCGTGCCGGTGATGGTCGGCGACAATGCCGATACGCTGGCCGCGCGCGTGCTCAAGGCAGAGCACCGGCTCTACCCGCTGGCGCTTGGACTGGTCGCCGAAGGCAAGGCACGCATGGAGGCCGGGCATACGGTTCTTGCCCACTTCGCCGACGATGCCGACAACGGCACCTCGGTGGTGATGGCGCCCGATCCGCTGCGCGAGGAAGCCGACCTCGAGCACCTGGCGCGGATCACGCCCTGAGCGAGAGCGCAGCGATGAAACAGCTGCTCCTGCTGCGTCACGCCAAATCGAGTTGGGACGACCCTGACCTCGACGATTTCGACCGACCGCTGGCGGAACGTGGGTTGAAGGCGGCCCGGCTGATCGGCCGCGAGCTTGGAGCGCGCAACTGGCTGCCGGATCAGGCGCTGGTGTCGCCGGCGCTGCGCACCCGCGATACCTGGCGGCTGGTGGCGGCGGAACTGCCAGTGCATCCCCGGGTCGCGTTTGCCGAGGCGCTCTACGATGCCGCAGCGGCGGATATTCTGGGTCAGCTACGCAAAGCGGACCCTTCGACCAGCTGCCTGCTGGTTCTCGGCCACAATCCGGGCCTTGAGGAGCTGGCAAAACAGCTTGCCGGACCGGGATCGGAGGCGAAGGCGCGCAAGAGGCTCGAGGAAAAGTTTCCGACAGCAGCCCTCGCGCGCTTCGTCCTTGAAGACGATTGGTCCGGGGTGTCGGCCGCCAGGCTGACACATTGCCTGCGGCCGAAGGATCTGAGCTAGAAGTCTAATGTCCGCGGGTGCGGCAGATCAGACCCGCCGCAGCCGCGACATCAGTTACCCCAGATGCCCTGGCCAGGCTCGGGCCAGTCGGTGGCTGGCTTCATCTTGGTGTCGGCGGTCTTGTGTTTGATCATATCCGTGTCGTTGACGGCGCCCGTGGCGGCGTGATCCACGCCGGCGACCGGGGCGACCGGCTGGTTGGCATTGTCGGAGCCATAGTGGTCGCTGCCGGCGAATGCACCCCCGGCTGCGACAAGGATAGCGGCGGTAGCGAGAGCAAGTCTGTTCATTTCAATCTCCTGTTCATCCGTTGGGCGGCGTCTTGGGAGGACGGTTCCGCTGAGGAGAAGACCAGAAGCAGCCTGGTTTTATTCCTGGACGTGAGATGTTTCTGCCGACTGGTAAGATCGGCGGCCTTCGGTCTGAACCTCAAAACAAGAGCGGCGGGCCAGGCCCACCGCTCTTTGTCGTCAAGCCAGGCGAGGCCGGCGTGGATCAGTTGCCCCAGTTGCCCTGGCCGGGATCAGGCTGATTGGAATCGGGCGTCAGCTTGAAACCGCGGTGTTCGACCGGCTTGCGGATCGAAGCCGTATAGCTGTGGTCGATTTTACCCGCGGGCGCGGTGACCGCCGGCTGATTGACATTGTCAGAGCCATAATTGTCGCTGCCGGCGAAGGCGCCGCCCGTGGCAACGAGAATGGCGGCGGCGGTAAGTGCGATCCTGTTCATTTCTTTACTCCGATAGGTCTGGTCTGTCCGTCAAGTGGCGTGCCTTTGGGAGGAATTTCGCGTCGCTCGGACCAGCTGAAAGTGGGTTTTTCGTTCGTCGGCTTCCAATCACGAAGATGTTCCTTCACGGCCCGATTTCGGACATCGAGGCTGGGGCACGGATTCGGCAGAAGTGTTTTTTATCAACGTTATCAGTCTCTTGTTGCGCAACTCACGGAGTATCACGCTTTGTTTCGCCGAGGGGGCGTTCGCCGGGCGTTCACGGAGCGTCAACATTAATTGAACCGATTGGTTCGATCCGTGATCGGCGCGCTGGCCGGCACTTGTTCGACGGCTATCCGGCACGACTGAACCCGACTGGCTCGCCTGATTCCATTTGTCACAAAACAAGAGCGGCGGGCCAGGCCCACCGCTCTTTGTAGTCACGCGATGCTAGAAGGGATTAGCGGCCCCAGATGCCCTGGCCCGACTGAGCCGGAACGTTGGCATTGGCATCGGCCTGCGCCTTGTCCGCCTTCAGGATCGAACCGGTGTGGAAGGTGTCGACGTTGGAGGTCGACTGGCTGGCAACCGGCTGGTTGGCGTTGTCGGAACCGTAGTTGTCGCTGCCGGCAAAAGCGGTGCCAGTGGCAACGAGGATGGCAGCGGCGGTGAGTGCGATCTTGGTCATTTCAAGTACTCCTGAATTCAAAGTTGGATGGATTGGCAGTCGCGATTAGCGGCCGAAGAGGTTGCGGTCAGCGCCCTGCGGAGCCTGGACCGACGCGGCCGTCGACTTCGAGGTCGAAGCAGTGACCGAATGGTCGACAGTGGCGGCAGGCTGGTTGGCGTTGGCCGAGCCATAATTGTCGCTGCCGGCAAAAGCAGTGCCCGTGGCAACGAGGATGGCGGCGGCGGTAAGAGCGATCTTGGTCATTTTATTTACTCCAGAATTTCTTTGTTCTGTCCGTCTAGTGGCGTGCCCCTTGGGAGGATTTCGCGTCGCTCGGACCACCTCCAAATGGGGAAGGCCTTTTGGAATTACCAGTCGCGTCGGTTTTGCAGTATTTCATCATATTATGGACAATGCATATTGCATTGCAGCATTTTCAGCCTGAATTCTCAAACATTTTCAGTAGATTAGCGTTTCTCCCGCAGACGCAAACACCAACCGACTCACGCCTATTGTTCACTGTTTACGATACAATCCGTCAACCAGAACCGAACCGTTCGGTTCGATTTATGTTTCAAACGAGGCATCTAGCCCGCGAAAAACCATCGCCGGCCGCAGCCAAACCGCATTTGCCTTGCGTTGCGATCGATACTATCGATCATCCGGGTCCGATTGCCGAATGGATCGTCGATCGAGCCTTGGTGGCCGTTGAGACCGAAGTGGATGCTGGAACGGCAATAGACATGCGATTGCTGCTTGTGGAGGACAATCGCGAACTGGCGGACTGGCTAGGCAAGACCTTGCGCCAGGCGAATTATGTCGTCGACATCGTCCATGACGGCGAGGATGTCGAGCACGCGCTTGCCGCCGGCGACCACGCGCTTGTCATTCTCGACCTTGCGTTGCCCCGCATGGGCGGACTGGAAGTGCTGCGCATGCTGCGAGCCCGCGGCAACCGGGTGCCGGTGATCGTACTGACTGCCAATGCCAGCCTCGATGGCCGGGTCAAAGGCCTCAACGAAGGCGCCGACGACTATCTGGCGAAGCCCTTCCAGGTAGAGGAACTCGAAGCGCGCATCCGCGTGCAACTGCGCCGCGCCAATGACCGGACGGCACCGGTCGTTGCCTGCGGCGACCTCATCTTCGACACCAACACCAGGCTGTTTTCGCTCGGCGGTGAAACACTGGCCCTGACACCGCGCGAACATGCAGTGCTTGAACAATTGATGATCAAGGCGGGACGTACGGTAAGCAAGGCCGCCCTGTCGGCGGCGGTCTACGATTTCGAGACCGACGCCGATCCAAGCGCCATCGAGATCTATGTGCACCGTGTGCGCAAGAAGCTCGAGGGGTCGCGGGTCCAGATCACCACTTTGCGTGGCCTCGGCTATCTCTTGCGCCATGAGGACCTGGCGCCATGATGATTTGGCGCTATGAAGACTAACAGCCTGCGCCTGCAATTGCTGGCCTGGGTCGTGCTCCCCCTGGCCGGGCTTGCGACCATCAATCTGTGGACCAGCCAGCGCAACGCTCTGGCGACCGCCGATCTGGTCACCGACCGCATGCTGGTCGGCTCGGCCCGCGCCATCGCCGAGCAGGTCGCCATGGCCGATGGCGTACTCGATGCCACCATCCCGCCGGCGGCGATCGAGATGTTCGATACCGGCGATCGCGACAGCGTCTACTATCGCGTCGAGACCGCCGGAGGACGGTTGCTGACCGGTTACCCCGATTTGCCGCAAGCGCCGCGGCATGCGAGCGTCGAGGCGAGCTATCGCGACCATATGTTGCGGCTCTTGACGCTCAGCCACGCGGTGATCGGCGCCGGCGGCGATTCCCCCATAACGGTCACCGTGGGCATAACGCTCTCCGGGCATGATGCGATGGTGAAGCGGCTGTGGTTCAGCGCCTTCGTCCAGCAACTGGCGCTGGTGGCGATCGCCGGCGTGTTCGTGCTGCTTGGCCTGCGCCGCGGCCTGGCGCCATTGATGAGCCTGCGCGACGCGGTGCGTTCGCCAAGCCGAAGCGACCTCGATCCGGTTGACGCGCCGGGCGCGCAGAGCGAAATCCGGCCTCTGATAGAGGCGCTCAACGCCTACATGGAACGGGTGCGCGCGCAGATGGGAGCGCAGCGCCGTTTCATCGCCAATGCCGCACATCAATTGCGCACGCCGCTGGCGCTGCTATCGACGCAGGCAAGCTATGCGCTACGCGAAACCGCCATCGATGCGCGCCAGGAAGCGCTGGTGGCGCTGCAGGCCAGCTCCGGCAAGCTGGCGCGGCTGGCCGAACAATTGCTCACCCTGTCGCGTGCCGAGCCTGGCAGCCGGCGGCCACGCGCCGATCGCATCGACCTGACAGAAGCCGCCCGCCATGTACTGGAAACGCAGGCGCCCGCGGCGATCGCCCGCAAGATCGATCTCGGGCTGGAGGAAACAGGGCCGGTTGCAGTCATTGGCGACGGCACCATGCTGCGCGAGATGATCGTCAATCTTGTCGACAACGCGCTGCGTTACTCGACGGCAGGCGCCAGCGTGACGGTGAAGCTGGCCGCCATCGATAGCGAAGCCGTGTTGACGGTAGCCGATGACGGACCCGGCATCCCGGCCGAAGAGCGGGATCACGTGTTCGAGCGCTTTTATCGCATCGCCGGTTCGACCGAGGAAGGCAGCGGCCTGGGCCTCGCCATCGTGCGCGAGGTTGTCGAGAATGCCGGCGGCCGCGTCACCCTCGGGGATGGCGCGGCCGGCGGTCTGGTGGTCGAGGTCAGGTTGCCCCTGGCCTGAACCGACCCGCACCAAGCGCGGGCTCGTACTGTCCTCGGAACAAAATCAGGTGCCCTGCTCGTTGAACGGCGCCGGCCGCCACTTGACGACATAGTTCTCGAAGCGGGTGATGATGAATTCCACCACCAGCGCCATAACCGCCAGGATGATCATGGCGGCGAAGACGCCATTGGCGTTGAAGGCGCCCTGCGCGGTCGAGATCAGCAGGCCCATGCCTTGCTTGGCGCCGAGGAATTCGCCGACCACGGCGCCGACCAAGGCAAAGCCGAAGCTGACATGCAGGCTGGCCAGGATCCAGCTCATCGCCGACGGGATAATGACGGTGCGGGTGATCTGGAACGGCGAGGCACCGAGGATCTGGGCGTTGGCGATCATCGCCCTGTCGGCCTCGCGAACCCCCTGGAAGGCGTTGGCGAAAACGACGAAGAACACCATCACCACGGCGAGCGCCACTTTCGAGGCCATGCCGAGGCCGAGCGCGATGATGAAGACTGAGCCGAGCACGACGCGCGGCACGGAATTGGCGATCTTGATGTAGATCGAAAAGACATCGGCCAGCAGCCGGTTGCGGCCGAGAATGATGCCGGCGGCGATGCCGCCCAGTGCGCCGATGGCGAAGCCGAGGAAGGTTTCCTCCAGCGTCACATAGATCTGCAGCCAGAGCGGTCCCTGCGAGGTGCCCTCGGTGATCCAGGACCAGATCTGTTCCCAGATGCCCGAGGGGCTGGCGAAGAAGAACGGGTCGATGATGTTATAGTCGGCGCCGAGTTCCCACAGGCCAAGGAACGCAACGAGGATAGCCAGGCGCAGGCCGATGACCAAAGCATGGCGGCGGCGCAGCCGGGCCCTCGCCCGGGCCTCGGCAACGGCAATGGAGGCATCGCGGACGGCGGCATGGGAAGCGGTGGGAGAGATAGCGGTCATGTTGGTGTCTCCTCTCAATGCCCGCTCTGCAAGGTGCGGCTCTGGCCGAGCTGCACTTCTTCGCGCAGGTCGTTCCAGATCACCTTGGCGATCTCGACGAATTTCGGGTCGTAACGGATGTCGGCCATGACACGCGGACGCGGCAGGTCGATGCGGTAGACGCTCTTGACCGTTCCCGGCCCGGCGGTGAGCACATAGACCTTGTCGGCCAGCGCCACCGCCTCCTCCAGATCGTGGGTGACGAAGACGACGGAGGATTTCTGTTCCGACCACAGGCCGAGCAATTCGTCTTGCATGGCCGTGCGCGTCTGCATGTCGAGCGCACTGAACGGCTCGTCCATAAGCAGAATCTTCGGCTGGTTGATGAAGGTCTGGGCAAGGGCGACGCGCTTGCGCATGCCGCCCGAAAGCTGGTGCGGATAATGTTTTTCGAAGCGGCCGAGGCCGACGCGGGCGATCCAGTCGCGGGCCCGATCATAGGCCTGCGCCTTGGGGATCCCGCGATAAAGCGGACCGGCGGCGACATTGTCGATGACGCTTCGCCAGGGAAAAAGCGCATCGGCCTGGAAGACGAAACCGATGTCGCGGCTGATATCGGTGACCGGTTTGCCCATGACGCGGACATGACCTGTGGTCGGCCGCAGCAGGCCGGTGACGAGGTTGAGCGTCGTCGACTTGCCGCAGCCGGTCGGCCCGACGACGCAGGCGAATTCGCCACGCGCCACCGTCATGGTGAAGTCGCGGATCGCCGTCATCATATGGCCGTCGGGCGTGACGAAGCGTAGCGTCACATCATCGATGGCGATCGCGGCATCGGCCGGCGGCGCGGCCTGAGACAACTTCTCAGCCGCCATCGTTTGCACTTGCATGGCATACTCCTGTGGCGATGATGCGAGAATGCCTGCGGCCAAAACTTGTGGTCGCCATCTCTCGACATCGGTAGGCGCGCCGCTGCCAAATCGATTCAGGCCAGCGGCGCAACTTGTTGTTCCTCAAGAGCGAACCGGGTAACCCGCCTCGCCTGCCTGCCTACTTGGCGGCGTCGACGAATTCCGTCGTGAAGGTTTTCGACAGGTCGATCTGCTTGCCCTGCAGGCTCTTGGAGAAGGTCGACAGAACTTTCAGCACCGTCTCGGGGCCATCGGCCGGCATGCGTCCGTCGGGCGTGAACATCGCCTTGCCGCCGGCGAGCCCCTGGATATAGAGATCCTTGTTGCCGGCGTAATAGTCCTTCGGCATCTTGTCGGCGATCTCCTCGGCCGAATGGCCGGCGATGAACTTCATCGTCTTGACGAAGGCATTGGCGAGCTTCTGTGCTTCGTCCTTGTGGCCTTCGACCCAGGAAGACTGGACGTAGAAGGATGCCGCAGGATAGTCGCCGCCCAGCGCTTCCTTGGTCTTTTCGGGCGTGCGCATGTCGACCAGGACACTGGCCTCGCCGGTCTTGAGCAATTTCGCGATGGTCGGCTCCGTGGTCATGCCGGCCTGAATTTGGTCCTGCTTGACGGCGGCGATGAAGGTGTTGCCGGCGCCGACCGGCAGCAGCGTGTAATCACCCGGCTTCAGGCCGCTGCGGACGGCAAGATATTGGGTCAGGAAATCGGTCGACGACCCAAGCCCGGTGACGCCCAGCGTGGCGCCCTTGAAGTCGGCCGGCGACTTGATCTCCGGGTGCTTGGCGGAGACCAGTTCGACCTCGCCAGGGGCCTGGCTGAACTGGACGATCGACTCGATGTATTTGCCCTTTGACTGTAGGTCGACAGTGTGGTCATAAAAGCCGACAACGCCCTGCACGGCGCCGGCCAGCAATTCATTCTCGGCCTCGACGCCGGCTCGCGAGTTGATCAGTTCGACGTCGAGCCCCTCATCCTTGAAGTAGCCGAGCTGCTGGGTGAGCACGGCCGGCAGGTAAATCTGCTTTTCCATGCCGCCGACAATGATGGTGATCTTGTCCGCGGCGCACGCCGCGGTCGCGCCCGTGCCGACAATGGCGAGCGTCAGCGCCGCCGAACGCAAGATGCACTTCGAGATCAAACCGGTCATGTAACTTCCTCCACCTGGGCGGCGCGCCATCCAGGCTGCGCCGCATTCCTCCTGCCGGCCACTCCCGCACCGGTCACGCGGCGAACGCCGCAATGAATCAATTGCATGCCCAAGCTTTCAGCTGGCTTTCAGCCACTTTAGCAACCGGGAAATGAAAACAGCCAGGATTTGCTGGTTACGCTGCGCCAAAACCCAATACGTCGCGCATGTCGTATTCGCCGGGAGCGCGGCCCGCCACCCACAATGCCGCGGCGATGGCGCCGCGTGCAAACATGATGCGGTCACCAGCCGAATGCGCCAAGGTGACGGTCTCGCCTTCCGTGCAGAAGCTGACGCTGTGCTCACCAATGATGGCGCCACCCCGCGCCACCGCGAAGCCTATCTCGCCCGCCGGCCGCGCGCCGGTGACGCCATCGCGGACGCGCCTCGCAACCGTCTCCAGCCCGATTTCGCGTCCGCCGGCAACAGCCTGCCCCAGCATCAGCGCCGTGCCCGAAGGCGCGTCGATCTTGTGGCGATGATGCGCCTCGAAAATCTCCGCATCCCAGTCATCGGGGTCGAGCGCCCGCGCTGCCTGTTCGACCAATCCGACCAGCATGTTGAGCCCGAGCGAGAAGCTGCCGGAGCGCACGATGGCAATGGTTTTCGCGGCATGGGCGATGGTGGCCATCTCGGCGGGCTCGAAGCCTGTCGAGCCAATCACCAGGGCTGGCCCGCCCCTTCCGGCACACAATCTGGCCAGTTCCGCGGAGGCGGCCGGCGTGGTGAAGTCGACGACCACGTCAGCCATGGCAATTGCTTCGTCGCCGCTCACCAGCCCATCGCCGACACTGCCCGGACGGTGAAAGCAGCCGGCGAGCGCCAGACGCGCATCGGCCCGCACCGCATCCGCCATCTGGCGACCCATGCGGCCGAGAGCGCCTGATATGGCGATCCTGATCGGCGGCTGCGGCATCGGCTTCCTGCTATTTCCACATGCCGCGCATGCGCGCGCCGATGTCGACGCGCACCTCCGGCCGAGGCGCCCTGCCTTGCGCCGCTTGCGCGGCTGGCCACGAAAGCTGCTGGAACGCGGCGAGGATGGAGGCCGGAATGAAACGGGTGCGCGAGGCGTAGACATGGCGGTCGCCGCGTGCCGCCTGGCCATGCGGAAAGAAGCGCTGGGGCATGACGAGGTTGAGATTGTCCTTGGCCCGTGTCATCGCCACGTAGAGCAGCCGTCGCTCCTCCTCGATATCTTCCTTGGTGCCGACACCGAGATCGGCCGGAATGCAGCCATCGACCGTGTTCAGCACGAAGACGTTCTTCCACTCCTGGCCCTTGGCCGAGTGGATGGTCGACAGGATCAAATAGTCCTCGTCGCGGTGCGGAGGGCCGGCCTGGTCGCTGGTTGCGTCCGGCGGATCGAGCGTCAGCTCGGTCAGGAAGCGTTCGCGCGAAGCATAGCCCGAGCCGATTTGCTCGAGTTGCAGCAGGTCGGCGCGGCGCGTGATCGCATCCTCGTGGATGCGCTCCAGATGCGGTTCGTACCACAGCCTGACCTGTTCGAGATCGGCCGGCCATTTGGCGCCGGCGCGCAAGCCGGAATAGAGCGAGACGAAGCCGGGCCAGTCGTCGGCGGCGCGCTGCGGCGGACGCCAGCCGGCCAGGCCCATCGCCTCGTCCAGCGCCGATGTCATGGCCTCGACGACCTGCGCGGCCGCGGAAGGGCCAATGCCGGGAAGAAGCTGCAGCACGCGAAAGCCGGCGACACGATCGCGCGGATTTTCGGCAAAGCGCAGTACCGCCAGCACGTCCTTGACATGCGCGGCATCGAGGAATTTCAGGCCACCGAACTTGACGAAAGGGATGTTGCGCCGCGTCAGCTCGATCTCCAGCGGCCCGCTGTGGTGCGAGGCGCGAAACAGCACCGCCTGCGACTTCAGCGCGGTACCGGCCTCGCGCTCGGCAAGGATGGTGTCGCAGACGAAGTTCGCTTGCTCGACCTCGTCGCGCACGGTTACAAGTCTCGGTTTGTCGGCGGATTTGCGTTCCGACCACAGGTTCTTGGTGAAGCGCTCCGAGGCTTCGCCGATAACCGCGTTGGCGGCCGCCAGAATGGTCTCGGTCGAGCGATAATTGCGCTCCAGCATCACCACATCGGCGGTCCGCGCGAACTGTCTAGGGAAGTCGAGGATGTTGCGCACTTCGGCGGCCCGGAACGAATAGATCGACTGCGCGTCGTCACCGACGACCGTCAGCCCGGCGCCGTCGGGCTTGAGTGCCATCAGGATCGAGGCCTGCAGCCGGTTGGTGTCCTGGTATTCGTCGACCAGCACATGGTCGAACCGTCCGCCCAGATGCGTGGCGATTTCAGGCTCGGCGGTCATCTGCGCCCAGTAGAGCAGCAAATCGTCGTAATCGAGCACATTCTGCGCCTGCTTGGCCTCCACGTAACCGGCAAACAATTGCTTGAGCTGCTCGGCCCAGCCGGCGCACCAGGGGAAGGCGGACCCCAGGACCTCACCCAGCGGCGCCTGCGCGTTGACGGCGCGCGAATAGATGGCAAGGCAGGTGCCTTTGGTCGGAAAGCGCGCTTCCGTCCTGGAGAAACCGAGTTCGTGGCGCACGAGATTCATCAGATCGGCGGAATCCTCGCGATCATGGATGGTGAAGGCCGGATCGAGGCCGATCTCCAGCGCATAGTCCCGCAGCAGCCGCGCGCCGATACCATGAAAAGTGCCGGCCCAGGTCAGTGCGTCCGTGATCACTGCGGCGTCGCGGCCGAGCACTTCGCCGGCGATGCGCTCGACACGTCTCGCCATTTCGGATGCGGCGCGCCGCGAAAACGTCATCAGCAGGATGCGGCGCGGGTCGGCTCCCTTGACGATCAAGTGGGCGACGCGGTGCGCCAGCGTGTTGGTCTTGCCGGAGCCGGCGCCGGCGATAACCAGCAGCGGGCCTGCAATCTTGCCGTCGCCATGTTCGACGGCCTGGCGTTGGGCGTCGTTCAGCCGGGCGAGATAAGCCGGCTGGCCGGTCTGTTCCAAAAACGTCGAATCATGGGCGGCGAGGTTCATCGCCCATCAAGCATCGTTTCCGCTTTGTTCGCAACAGAGAAGCAGCTCCGCCAATACAGCGGGAGCAATCAGCGTTTCGGGTCAACGCCCATCGACGCCGACTGCCGGCGTAGCGCCTCGCGGTCGTTTGCGGGCGCTGGCAGCAAGAGCGGATCGACACTGTCGGGAACCTCGTCGATCATCTTGCGGGCGAGACGGTAAGTGACAAAGGCCAGCGTGCCAACCAGAAGCAAACGGATCATGCGGCGGTCCTCCTTCGCTGGGTCAACCTGAGGCAGGGGATTTTGTTCCCTCGGCGCAATCGTGCAACCAAACCGACACCGCCTCGTTCTGCGGGTGGAGGAAGTAGCCATGAAAAAGCTGGGACTGATCCTCGCGCTGGTGACTTTGGCTTTCTCGGCCTGCGACAACAAATTGCCGCCGACAAAGGCGACTGGGGCCGATCAAGATCTCGCCATTCCTGTCGTGAACAATGGCATTGCCAGCCAGTGAATGGAGCATTGCGCAAAAACGATTGCGGGATCTTCACCGCATTGCCGCGATGCATTCCTCGAGACGCTCGAGGCGGAACTTGGCATTGCGCAGCTCGTGGCCTGCGTCCTGGCGCAGCTGTCGTGTCTGCGCCGAGGCGGCGGTCAAGTCTCGTTCGAGTTGAGCGATGCGGGCGCGCACCCGCCGCGCTTCGTCCTGACGCACCGCCTTTATCCAGCTCCGCCCGCGCATCTATGAACCCGCAGCATCCAAAAGCGTGCCACAGCCATAACAGTAAAACCCTAACTTCCGCCGAGCGCGAGCGTTCTAACTTTAACGAAATCTAATTTAGCATGCAGGAGAGAAGGCCGGCGCCGCTTGGGAGGTAATCTGATAGCGCCGGCCAGGCGGATATCAAGTCCGCCGCGTGAGCGAGGCTAGCTGAGTCTTGCCGTAGCGTCATGCCAGATCAAGGATTTCGGCCTTTCCCCGGCGTTTTCCCCCGCTAAATGCCGCGAAAATCCCCCCGGGGGTTCAGGTCCCAAGCCGCTGCCTGGCGATGGCGGCATGGAAACTGGCGCCGAACAACAGCCCGTCGTCGTTGAAGTCGTAACTGGAATTGTGAAGCGGTGCCGAGGCCTCGCCGTTGCCGAGGAAGACGAAGCAGCCCGGCACGTGGTCGAGGAAGCGGGCGAAATCCTCCGACGCCGTCATCGGCTCGCGGGCGACCGCGATATTGCCGCGTTCGAAAACAGTCCCGGCGGCGGCAAAGGCCGCGTCGACCAGTTCGGCATCGTTGCGCAAAGGCACGAATTCCCTGGTGTAGTTGACCTCGGCGGCAAC
Source organism: Mesorhizobium australicum WSM2073 (assembly GCF_000230995.2). Lineage (NCBI taxonomy): Bacteria > Pseudomonadati > Pseudomonadota > Alphaproteobacteria > Hyphomicrobiales > Phyllobacteriaceae > Mesorhizobium > Mesorhizobium australicum. Next base: position 4,787,197 of record NC_019973.1, read on the forward strand.
GTTGTAAGCGGTAGCGATGCCTTCGGCGATGATGCGCATCTGGCATTCGATCTTGGCGCTCACCTCGGGGCGGAAGCTGCGCGCGTCGCCAAGGATGCGGGCGATGCCCGGCAGTGCGTTGCGGGTGCCATCGGTGATCAGTTCGGTCACCGAAACCACGGAGATGTCGGCCGGGCTCAGCCGGCGCGAGACGATGGTCTGCAGGTTGGTAACCAGCGCACAGGCGGCGACCAGCGTTTCCTGACCCGAATGCGGCCGCGCAGCGTGACCGCCCAATCCCCTGAGCACGATCTCGAAGACGTCTTCGGCCGACATGACCGGGCCGGCGCGGGTCTCGAAATGTCCAACCGGCAAGCCCGGCATGTTGTGCAGGCCAAAGATCTCGTCGAAGGGAAAGCGCTGCATCAGGCCATCGTCGAGCATCGCCAACGCGCCTTTGCCCCATTCCTCCGCCGGCTGGAAGATGAAGCGCACGGTGCCGTCGAAACCGCCCTCCCCGGCCATGAGCTTGGCCGCACCGAGCAGCATCGCCGTGTGGCCGTCATGGCCGCAGGCATGCATGATTCCGGGATTGCCGGAGCGGTATGGCGCGGTTGATTGCTCTGATATGCGCAGAGCGTCCATGTCGGCTCGCAGCGCGATCGCGCGGTTGCCGCTGCCGCGCTTCAAAGTCCCGACGACGCCGGTGCCGCCGACACCCTCGGCGACATCGTCCAGGCCGAATTCGCGCAGCTTGGCGGCAACGAAGGCCGCGGTGCGCTCCTCCTCGAAGCCGAATTCAGGGTGCGCGTGCAGATCATGCCGCCATTCGGTCATCTCCAGCTTCAGCACATCACGATCGATTTCAGCCATCGCCTGATACCTCCTGATCCGCAAGCTGGGCGACGATATCAAGCAGGATGTTGGCGCCGGCGACAAGCTCGGCATCGGCGGTATGTTCGCGCGGATTGTGGCTGATGCCACCGGCGCTCGGCACGAAAATCATCGCCGCGGGCGCGAGGCGCGCCATCATCTGCGCATCGTGGCCGGCGCCTGAGGTCATGCGCTTGGATGCATACCCGCGCTTCTTCGCGGCAGCTTCGATCAATTCGACAATGCTTATATCGAAGATCACCGGCTCGAAGCGGGCCAGCCGCTCGACCGAGATCGCGACGCCACCATCGGCGGCCAGGTTCTCAAGAAACGCGGCGAGTGCGGCTTCCTCGGCTTGCAGGCGATGCTCGAAAGGGTCGCGCAGGTCGACGGTGAAGACGGCGCGCGAGGGAATGACATTGATGGCGTTTGGCTCGAAACGCATCGTTCCGACCGTTGCAACGGTCGGCGTGTTCGAGGCTTTGGCGCGGTCGTGCAGGAACGTGACGACACGCGCGGCCGCATGCCCGGCGTCATTGCGCATCGACATCGGCGTGGTGCCGGCGTGGTTGGCGACGCCGTCTATGGTGATGCGCTGCCAGGAGATGCCTTGCAGGTTTTCCACAGCACCGATCGGCACGCCTTCGCGTTCCAGAACCGGGCCCTGCTCGATATGCAATTCGAGATAGACGTGCGGCTTGAGGAAGCCTGGCTCCTCGTCGCCGGCATAGCCGATGCGGGCCAGTTCCTCTCCCAGCACGCTTCCGTCGGTGCCGACGGCCGCCAGCGCCTCGTCGATACCGACGCCGCCGGCATGGACCAGTGAACCCATCATGTCGGGGGAATAGCGAACCCCTTCCTCGTTGGTGAAGGCGGCGACCGCGAGCGGTCGCGACGGGACAAGAGCCGACGCCTTCAACGTCTCGATCACCTCCAGCCCGGCGAGCACGCCGTAGCAGCCGTCATAGATGCCGGCATCGATGACGGTGTCGATATGCGAGCCGACGAGGATCGGCGCATGGCCGGCATTCGCCGGCGCCTGCCAGACGCCGAAGATATTTCCCATGCGATCGATGGCGATTTCGAGACCGGCCTCGCGCAGCCAGCCGACGAAGCGGTCGCGACCCAGCCTGTCGGCGTCGGAGGCGGCCAGCCGCACCAATCTGCCCTCGCCATCACGACCGATGCCGCCGAGTTCGCGGATGCGGCCAAGCAGCCTTTGTGCGTCGATCGAGGTCATCGCATCGATCAAGGTCATGGCGTCGCTCCAGAAAGCACCTTGCCGGCAAGCACATCCGCCGGACTCGTGCCGACGAGTTCGGCATAGCGGCGGGGATCTGTCGCGCCTTCGGTGTTGACGACCAGCACGCGCGAAGTGGCGTCGAGGCCAAGCTCGGCCTTATGATCGGCCATCGCCCGGATCAGCCCGGCAAGGCCGACCCCGCCGCTTTCACCGGCGACGATGGCCGGATCGTTGCCGGCCGGGCGTGCCAGCCGCCGCATCACGGCGATGGCTTCGTCCTCGTCGACGGTCATGAAGGCATCGGCGACGCGTGCCAGCACGCGCCAGGCGACCGGCGAGGCCTCGTAGCATTCGAGCATCGCCATGACTGTCGCCTCGCCATGCGCGATCTTGACCGGGTGCCCGGCCTTGGCGGCGCCGAAAACGCAGGCGGCACGGGCGGGTTCCACCACCGTGAAAACCGGCCTGGCTTCGCCAAGCACGATGGCGAGATGGCCGCCGACCGCCGCCGCGATGCCGCCGACGCCGGCCTGCACGAAGACATGGGTCGGCGGTTCGGAGACCTGGCCCAGCGCCTCGCGCACGATCGCGGTGTAGCCCTGCATGACGAGGCCCGGAATGCGTTCGTAGCCCGGCCATGAGGTATCGGAAACCACCGTCCAGCCCTTCTCCGCGGCGACGCGCGCCGCCTGCCTGACCGAATCGTCGTAGTTGCCGTCGACGCGGATCATCTCCGCCCCATAGCGGGCGATGGCCGCGACGCGCCCGTCGCTGACGCCGGCATGGACAAAGATCGCTGCCTTTGCGCCGACAAGCTCGGCGCCTTGCGCGACGGAGCGGCCATGATTGCCGTCGGTAGCGCAAGCAACCGTCATGGTCGCAGCGACCGACCGGACTTCGGGCCGATCGAGATCGCCGACATCGACGGAGCGGCCGAGCCGCTTGCTTGCCTCCTCCAGGACCAGGCGGAAGACCGCATAGGCGCCGCCCAGCGCCTTGAAGCTGCCTAGGCCGAGGCGAAAGCCCTCATCCTTGACATACAAGGTGCCGAGACCGAGTTCGCCAGCCAACGCCGGCAGGGCGTGCAGCGGCGTCGCCAAGTGATTGTCACGGCGGGCAAGGAAACGCTCGACAGTGTCCGCCCCGGCGATGCCGAGGGTTTCGGCATCGGCCTCGTCCAGCGGCTGGCGGTGCAAGGCATGGCGATTGGGCAGGAACATTGCGGTCTCTCCTTGGCGTCCAAGAGAAGATATATTGCAAACCCTGCGCAAAAAGCGCCGCAATTTAGCTCTTGAAATGCAAGTTTGTTTCGTCAGGATAGCAATGTCTCAGTCGCCAGCCTCACTCGACAGCTTCGATCTCGCCATCCTTGCCATCCTGCAGCGGGACAACACGACGCCGCAACGGCTGATCGGCGAGGCGGTGAACCTGTCGGCGCCAGCCGTGCAGCGCCGCATCAAGCGCATGGAGCAGACCGGCGTCATTACCGGCAATGTCGCCATTGTCGAGCCGGCGGCCGTCGGCCAGCCGATCACTATCTTCGTCGAGGTGGAGCTCGAGAGCGAACGCACCGAACTGATCGACGAAGCCAAGCGGCAATTCTCGGCGGAGCCGCAAGTACAGCAATGCTATTATGTCACCGGCGAGGCCGACTTCATCCTCGTCATCGCCGTGGCCGACATGGGCGCCTACGAGGCGCTGACGCGAAAACTGTTCTTCGGCAGCAACAATGTGCGGAAGTTCCGCACCTTCGTCGCCATGGACCGCGTCAAGGTCGGGTTGACGGTGCCCCTGCCTGGATGAGCCGGTGCACCCTTGCCACGTTTCTGACATTCTGGATCGCCAATTGGAGGGGGAGGCGCGCATGGACGAAACCACGAAAGTCGCGATCATCGGTGCCGGGCCGGCGGGCCTGGCGGTTGCCGCATGTCTTCGCCAGGCCGGGCAGGATTTCGTCATGCTTGAGAAGGAGCAGCAGGCCGCGCCAGCCTGGCGGCGTCACTATGACCGTGTGCATCTGCATACGACCAAGCGTTACTCCTCGCTGCCCTTCGTTCCCTTCCCAAGGGATTATCCGCGCTATGTGCCGCGCCACCTCGTGGTCGAGTATCTCGACGCCTATGCAAAAGGCTTCGCCCTGGAGCCCCGCTTCGGCGAAACGGTGCGAGCGGTCGCCAGGGATGGCCGCGGTTGGCGGGTGGAATCGACCTCCGGCGCCTTACGCGCTTCGCATGTGGTGATCGCGTCCGGCTACAATGCCGAACCCTTGCTGCCCAGATTTGCCGGCATCGAGGCCTTCAAGGGCAAGACGCTGCACAGCGCCGACTATCGCAACGCCGCGCCTTTTGCCGGCCAATCGGTGCTGGTCGTCGGCATGGGCAATACCGGCGCGGAGATTGCGCTCGACCTGGTGGAAGGCGGCGCCCGACCGACGATCTCGGTGCGCGGGGGCGTTCACATCGTCCCGCGCGAACTGTTCGGCGTGCCGATCCAGATGGTCGGCATGGCGACGCGGCTCGGGCCGCAGCGCATCAACGACGCGCTGTTCCCCGTCATCCTCGATCTGGTGCTGGGGAGGCTGGAGAAGTTTGGGCTCAGACGGCCGAAGCAGGGATTGCTGCAGCAGATCGCCCTTGCGTCGCGCATTCCGGTGATCGATGTCGGCACCATCGGCAAGATCCGGGAAGGTGCTATCAAGGTGGCGCCCGACATCGCCGAAATCTCGGAACGCGGTGCCCGTTTTGCGGACGGCAAGCACGGCGAATTCGACGCCATCCTCTTCGCCACCGGCTATCGGCCGGGCTATGCCAGGTTCCTCGAACCCGGCGTGGAGCCCGGCCCCAGCGGCGTCAATGCCCGAGCTTCGGATCTCGGCCTTTATCTGGTCGGCTTTCACAACGCGGTCACCGGGCTGTTGCGCGAAATCGGCATCGAGGCCCAGGCGGTCGGCGATGACATCCGCCAACGGCAAAACAGGAAAAAGGTGGCCGAAACCCTGCCGGTGTGATGGGCTCGCGGACGACCTGGCTCCGCTCGGCTCAATCCGCCTTGCGCAGCCAGACCTTGTTGTCGTGAAAGGCAGCGCCGCCATAGGGTGCGGGGGCGTCGGCGCCGGTCAGCACATTGATGCCCTCGCCGCGCTCATGCGCGCTGTTCGGCCAGATACCCTCGGCGATCACGACGCCGCGCTTGATGCCGCCGAACAGTCTGGCGTGCAGCACCACCTCGCCGCGCATGTTGCCGATCTCGACACGGTCGCCCTCGGCCAGCCCTAGAGCCGCCGCGTCCTCGGGATGCAGCAGGAGTTCCGGGCGGACCTCCTTGGCCTTCGACACCGGTGTTTCGGAAAAGGTCGAGTTGAGGAAGTTGCGCGCCGGCGAGGTCGTCAGCCGGAACGGATGGGCTTCGTCAGCCACCTCGATCAGGTCGACATGATCAGGAAATTCGGGCAATCGCGCCACCGGGCCGAACAGGCCCATGCTCTTCGGCGGCCGGTTCGGAGCCGCCTGGCCGGTCCAGTCGGCGCGAAAACGGAATTTCCCATCCGCATGGCCAAAGCCCCGGATGAAATGCGCCGTGTCGAAATCCGGCTGCAGATCAATCCACTTCTGCTCTTCCAAGCTGGCGAAGCTGCCCAACCCGCGCTTGCCAAGGATGATGTCGATATGCTGCTGCTCGGTCAGCCCGAAGCCCGGCCTGTCGGCGACACCAAGGCGCCCGGCCAGCTGCTCGATGACGAAATGGTTGGTGCGCGGCCCTTCCGGCGGTTCGATCAGCTTGGGGCCGAGCGTGATGTGCTGGTTGCCGCCGCCCTTGTAGATGTCGTCATGCTCGACGAACATCGTCGCCGGCAGCACGACGTCGGCCAGCTTGGCCGTGTCGGTCATGAACTGCTCGTGCACGCAGGTGAACAAATCGTCTCGCAAAAATCCCTGCTTCACCAGCCGCTGCTCGGGCGCGACATTCACCGGATTGGTGTTCTGGATCAGCATCGCCGTCACCGGCGGTCCGCCATAGAGCGCGTCACTGGCGCCGGTCAGCACCGGGCCGATGCGGGAATGGTCGAGATAGCGGATCGAGGGATCGCGCATGCGCGTGCCCTCGAGCACCTCCTGGTTGAGCTTGAAGATGCCGGAATTGGAATGGAAGGCGCCGCCGCCCTCATACTGCCAGGCGCCGGTGACGGCGGCGATGCATGACGCGGCATGCATGTTGACGGCGCCGTTGCGCTGGCGGGCAAAGCCGTAGCCGAGGCGAAAATAGGTCTTTTTCGTCGTGCCGACGAGGCGCGCGAAGGTCTCGATCTCGGCGACCGTCAAACCGGTAATATCAGCCGCCCATTCCGGCGTGCGGGTAACGAGATGCGCCTCCAGGCCCTTCGGATCGTCCGTATATTTCTGCAGATAGGCGCGGTCGGCCAGGCCCTCGCGAAACAGGACATGCATGACGGCACAAGCGAGCGCGCCGTCGGTGCCGGGCTTCAGGACCAGACCGATGTCGGCCTGCTTCATCGTCGCATTCTCATAGACGTCGATGACCACGATCTTCGCGCCGCGTTCCTTGCGCGCCTTGACGGCGTGGGTCATCACATTGACCTGCGTGACCACGGCGTTGGTGCCCCAGATCACCACGCAGTCGGATTTCGCCATCTCGCGCGGGTCCGGTCCGCGCAGCGCGCCTGCCCCCATCATCCAGCCGGTCCAGGCGAGATTGGTGCAGATCGAGCCGAAGAAGCCCGAGTATTTTTTCGCGTGGCGCAACCTCTCGATGCCGTCGCGCTGCACCAGCCCCATCGTGCCGGCATAGTAATAGGGCCAGACCGTCTCGGAGCCGTACTTCGCTTCGGCCGCGTCGAATTTCTCGGCGACGAGGTCGAGAGCGGCCTCCCAGCTAGATTCCTGCCAGACGCCCTCGCCCTTGGCGCCCTTGCGCACCAACGGCTTCAGCAGACGATCGGGGTGATGGACGCGGTCGGCATAGCGGGCGACCTTGGCGCAGACGACGCCCGATGTGTAGCTGTTGGCCTTGGCGCCATGGACCCGGCCGATGCGGTTGCCGTCGAGCAATTCGACCTCGAGAGCACAGGTCGACGGGCAATCATGCGGACAGGCCGAATGGCCGATGCGGAGGTTGGCGTGCTGGTTCATGGCCCCTGTTTAGCGGGTTTCGGGAGTGGCGTGTAGGGCCAGATAATCAGCCAATCTCCCCCTCGTCGGGAGACTACGCACCCTACTCCGCCGTGCCTTCCTCATATTCGGCCGACATGGTCAGCCATTTTTCCTCGTGGCCTGCCAGCGTCTGCGCAAGCTGCGAGCGCTCCTTGGCGAGCCGCGTCGCGGTTGAGGGATCCTTTTCATAGACCGCCGGATTGGACAGCTCGTCCTCGATGCCGTCGATGCGTTTGCGGATGCGATCCATCAGCGCCTCGGTGGCGCGGATTTCCTTGGCCAGCGGTTCGAAGGCGGCGCGGCGTGCGGCCGCGTCGCGGCGACGGTCGGCTTTTGACGCCTTGTCCGCTTCGCGCTTGCCACGGCGGTCGCTGGAAACGCCGGTGACCAGCGTCTTGTAATCCTCCAGGTCGCCGTCATAGGGATTGACCGCACCGTCCTTGACCAGCCACAGCCGGTCGGCGGTCGCTTCCAGCAGATGGCGGTCGTGCGAAATCAGGATAACGGCGCCGGGAAATTCGTTCAGCGCATGGATCAGCGATTCGCGGCTGTCGATGTCGAGATGGTTGGTCGGTTCGTCGAGGATGAACAGGTTCGGGCCCTCGAAGGCAGACAGGCCCATCAGAAGGCGCGCCTTCTCGCCACCGGACAGGTCCTTGGCGGGCGTATTCATTTTCTCGGTCGTGAGGCCGAACTGGGCAACGCGGCCGCGCACTTTCGATTCCGGCGCCTCCGGCATCAGCCGGCGGACGTGCTCATAGGCATTCTCCTCAGGACGCAGATCGTCGAGCTGGTGCTGGGCGAAGATCGCCACCTTCAAACCCGGCGCCACCGTCATGGTGCCGGTTTCCTGCTTCAGGCGACCCGACAGAAGTTTGGCGAAGGTCGACTTGCCGTTGCCATTGGCACCGAGCAGCGCGATGCGGTCGTCGGCATCGATACGCAGCGTCATCTTCTTCAGGATCGGCTGACCCTCGGTGTAGCCGACATTGACGTTGTTCAGCGCCACGATCGGCGAGGCCACGGTCTTCACAGGCTCGGGGAAAGAGAACGGCCGTACCGTGTCGTTGACGATGGCCGAGATCGGCTTCATCTTTTCCAACGCCTTGATGCGCGACTGTGCCTGCCTTGCCTTGGAGGCCTTTGCGCGAAAACGCTCGACGAAGGATTCCATGTGCTTGCGGGCGGCCTCCTGCTTAACCCGGCCCTTTTCCTGCAATTCCTTCTGCTCGGTATACTGGCGCTCGAACTGGTCGTAGCCGCCGCGCCAGAACGTCAGCCTCTTCTGGTCGAGATGAACGATCGAATTGACGGCACGGTTGAGCAGATCTCGGTCGTGCGAAATCAGAAGCACCGTGTGCGGATACTTTGAAACATAGTTCTCAAGCCACAACGTCCCTTCAAGGTCGAGATAGTTGGTCGGCTCGTCGAGCAACAGAAGGTCGGGCTCCGAAAACAGCACGGCGGCCAACGCAACGCGCATGCGCCAGCCGCCGGAGAAGGACGAGGCCGGACGGCGCTGCGCGGCGTCGTCGAAGCCTAGGCCGGCCAGGATGGTGGCCGCGCGAGACTCGGCCGAATGGGCGTCGATATCGGCCAGCCGCATGTGGATGTCGGCGATGCGGTGCGGATCGGTGGCGGTCTTTTCCTCTTCGAGGAGCGCGGAACGTTCGAGGTCGGCCTTGAGCACGATCTCGATCAGCGGGTCCTCGGTGCCGGGCGCTTCCTGCGCCACCTGACCGATCCGCGTATTCTTCGGCAGGCTGATCGAACCGGTCTCGGAGGGGAAATCGCCTGTTATGGCCTTGAACAGCGTCGTCTTGCCGGTCCCGTTGCGGCCGACAAGACCGGCCTTGGTGCCGGCCGGCAGGGTGAGCGAGGCGTGGTCGAGAAGCAGGCGCCCCGCCATGCGGAGCGAGAGGTCGTTGATGATAAGCATGGCCGCGCTTTTGCACTGGACACCAACGCTTCGCAAGACCTTGCGGGCCAGTTGGCCGCACAAGGCCTGGAAACGGCGCCCACAACCGCGCCGTCAGAGCCGCGACAGCGCCCGCCGTGCAGTCGGCAAGGCCTCAGGCAGCCGCCTTGCCGCGCTTTGTCGTCTTGGCCACGACTGCCGGCGCAGCGGCCGGCTTGCGGCCAAGTCCCGTCGACTTCGCCAACGCCGACCGGGTCGCGGAGTAATTCGGCGCGACCATCGGGTAGTCCGGCGGCAAGCCCCATTTGGCGCGATAGTCGTCAGGGCTCAAGCCGTAGTCCGTCCTGAGATGTCGCTTGAGCGACTTGAACTTCTTTCCGTCCTCCAGGCAGATGATGTAGTCGGGAAACACCGACCTTTTCGGATTCACGGCCGGAACAAGGCTCGGGCTTTCCACGACAGCCGCACCAGCCAGCTTTCGGACCGAGGCGCTGACGCTGGCAATCAAGTCAGGCAGGCCCGAAGCCGGGAGCGGATTGTTGCCTACATAAGCCGAGACAATATCGGCGGTTAGCTCGATAACGATCTTATCCTCGATATTTGACAATTCTTTCACCCTATTTGCGACAAAGTCGTCTACCCCAGTGAAGACTTTTGTCGATGTATCTCTTTAACCGTGCCCCCAACGGACCCGCCAAGTCCCAAAACGAATCAAGACTTGGCGCCAACTACTTTTATGGGAAATCGACCTCGTGCAAATTAGAAAATCTAATACTTGGATACGGCAGACTTGGTTGAACGGCTGTCAGCCAATATCTCAAGAATACGCTTCCAGCGGGCACAACGCCCGAAATCCTTCTGCTCGATCGCCTTTTCGGCCTTCATCGCGGCGTAAAGTGGTGCCTCGGCGCCAAATTCCTTGATCAGCCAATGCGCTTCCTGCCTGGCGAGACGTTCATTGTCGTCAAACATAATTTTCCGCCTCCGAACGTTCCAGTCCGACCGCGATGCAACTGCCTATGACAAGGACGGCTCCGGCAATGGCTGTCGTCGTCAACCGTTCGCCGGACAAGGTCAGCAGCAGTGTCGAAGCGATCGGCGTGAGATAGGCAATGACAGCCACCTTCCCGCTGCCTCCCAGTTTCAGGGCCCGCGACCAGAAGTAGTAACCAAGCCCCATGGGGCCGGCACCGAGATAGAGCCCGAGGGCCAGATCCACCCCGGTGGGCCAGGCGAAGCCTTCGCGAGCGGACCATATAAGGGTCAAAGCGACGCCAACCAGCGACGATGGCAGCAACAGGCGGTCCGGCGAAGTGGCGAGCCGTCCCACCATCACCGAATAGAAAGCCATGCACAGCGCGGACCCGAATGCGCACAGATAGCCGGCGAGATCACCCTGAAACCAGGTGCGGTCGCGGCCTCCCGAAATCACCAGCGCGACGCCGACGAACCCAAGGGCCGCTGCAAGGCCCAGCAAAGCCGGACGCCGGGGATTTTCGAAGGCGATCACTGCCGCGGCAACCATCAAGGGCCAGGTGTAGGCCACGAGATTGGCTTCGATCACCGGCATCGAGGCGAAGGCGATATATTGCAGCACCATGGTGCCGACCAGACCGATGAAGCCGACCGCGAGCGGCGCCAGCGCGGTGCTCGCCGCGATTGCCGTGGCTTTCTCCCGGCTCATCAACCGGATGGCCGCGAAGACCAGCGCGGCCCCTACAAATTGCAGGAACTGCACCTGCGACACCGGGTGACTGGCCAGCAGGGATTTGCCGACCAGCGCATTTGTCGACCACAACGCCACCGCGCCGGTGGCGAAGACCAGCGCGGACATCGAGCCTGATCCATGCCGAAAGAAGCGCCATGGGGCTCTATCCCTGCGTTCGACCATGATCCTGTCCGAAAACCGGCTCCCTTTTTTCCGGATCATGGATCGTTACCATGATTCCCTGGCCCCACCCGGAACCGGTGCTTCGGCCGGAGCCGGCGTCGGATGTTCCGCCTCGAACCGGCGATAGGCCGGCAGCTGATTGGTCCACACGTCCTCGGCCAGTTCATTGACCCATTCGCGGTCGTGATCATTGTCGGCGGCAAGGTAAAACATCCTGTTGTCGTCGACATAGGGCTTGGCCACGGAGCGCTGGTTGAGCACCAGGGTGACGCGTTCGCCGAACTGGATCGGCGCCGTGCGGTGCAGGACGCCGAGGAACTGCCCGAGCGTCGCATATCTCATCTTGTGATCGATGCGCATGATACGGTTGCGCGGAATCTCGCGGCCGGATTCGAGAATGGCGCGGCCGGTCTCGGAATCATCGCAATAGATTTCGAGATGGCCGCCGACCAGCGGATCGCTGATCGACAGCGGAATGAGTTCGGTGACCGGAACGCCGTCGCAATGCCATTCGACGGCGCCATCCCTGGGATTCATGAAGGTAACGGTCGAACCGACGATCGACAGCGGATAGGGTTCCAGCTTCGTGCCCATCATGTCGGACAGGCGCTCCAGGCGCAACTTGTCGTTCAGCAACTCCTTGATTTCAGGTATGAAACGGTCGGCGCCGGTGATGAAGGTCAGATCGAGATGCTTGTGCACGGCATGGCTGGCCTTGAGCTTCAGGGCGGCCTCCTCGATCGCGGCAAGCAGTACCGGATCATAGCCATGCAGATACTGCGCAACGCCGAAGCTCGACACCTTCCAGGCGGTTTCGTGGCCGATAATGGCCTCGCGGCTCATCGCATAGCGCAATTCGGGTATCGTATGTGCGTTCATTGTACTTCTCCAAGTGGGGGCAAACACTTGGCTAACAGTCGATTAAATTAGCTCCCCCTGTAAAATTAGGAATGCTAGTGCTACCGTAAGCCAAGCTTAAGGTCGAAACCGTGCGTCTGCTCAGTCAGGTCAACCTCAATTCGCTGAAAATCGTGGAGAGTGCTGCGAGGCACGGCAATTTCACGCGTGCCGGAGAAGAACAGTTCATCACCGCATCGGCGGTCAGCCAGCGCGTCAAGAGCCTGGAGGACCAGCTGCGTTTCAAGATTTTCCAACGCGGCGGCAATGCGGTATCGCTGACACCGGAGGGCGAGACCTATGTCTCGCGCGTTCGCGAGGCGCTGGAGCGTATCGTCGCCGCCAGCATGGAAGCGACCGGGCAATCACAGGAACATGTGCTGAAAATATCCGTGCTGCCGACATTTGCCGCGCGCTGGCTGTTTCCGCGCCTGCCGCTGTTCCAGCAGCAACATCCCGATATCGTGATGCGGGTTTCGACCTCGTACGCGACGCATGAGTTCACGACTTCCGAATTCGATCTGGAAATCCGCTATGGCGACGGCCATTTCAACGGACTGCCGTCCGACCTGCTGTTTCGGGAAGACCTGACCCCGGTGTGCAACCGCAAATTGTTCCATGAGGTTCTCGGCGACAAGCCGGTATCAAAGGTGACGCCGGACGACCTCAAGCACTTCACGCTGCTGCATTCCGACACCTGCACCCAGAACTGGCAATCCTGGCTTGGTTTCGCCGGGGCCAGTTTTGTGCTCAGCGAGACCAAAAGCATCTATTTCGACTCTTGCATGATGTCCTACGAGGCGGCCAATGCCGGAATGGGTTTTGCCGTCGCCAACCGTGCCTATATGGCCAGCGACATCCGCGCCGAGAGGTTGGTCGCTCCCTTTGCCGTCCACCATCCGAACACGGCCGGCTGGTATTTCGTCTCGCCCCACAAGAGCCTTGCCGCGCGCAAGGTGCTGCGGTTCAAGCAATGGGTGATGGCGGAAGCGGCTCTGACACAGAGCCAATTGGATGGCGAAGTCACCGGCTTGGCTTCGGCGGCTGTGTGAAAATGCGGCGATAGTCCGCGCCAACCGTTCGCCGTCGAATTTAGAACGAAACCATCTGGATCAGGCGAAAGCCCTGCCCTCTTCGGTGCGCTGGAAATGCGCCAGATCGAGCGGCACTGACGGGCGACCCAGGACCGTCAGGATCATATGCGCCTGGCCGCGGTGATGGGTCTGGTGGTTGAAGACATGAGCCAGCGCGGGCGCCAGACGTTGCGAGACGGTGCGCATGTCCGATACGGTCATATAGGTGAAACGACCCGACAGCGCCTTGTCGCTCAAGCCGCCGAGCCAGTCGATAATCCGCCGGTCCTCGGCCTCGCGCGCTGTCCTCAGGACAGGCAAGGCCCGGTACAATATAGCGTCCAATGTCGTCGGCGCGGCGCCTTCGCCGGTGAAGCGCTTCATCCAGATGCGATCGGCGGCGAGCAGGTGGTTGAGCGTGCCCATCAGCGAGCCGAAGAAGGCGCCGACGTCGCGATTGAATTCCTCGTCGTTGAGATCGTCGGCGGCATCGTAGATGCGGCCATTGGCCCATTGATTGTATGCCGCAAACATCATGAAGTGCTGTTTCATTTTTTCCCGCCGGTCCGTTTCGGGTGTCGGGAGCGATACCTAGACTGCAAAGGAACCCGCGCCAATGACCATTCTGCTTTACGAACTCGTCGGGCGTGACGAGGGCCGCCCGTTCAGTCCACATTGCTGGAAGGCAACAATGGCGCTGGCCCACAAGGGGCTCGAAATGTCGACCGCGCCGACGCGTTTTCTCGAAGTGCCCGCCGTTGAGGGCGGCGTTTCGAAAACCGTTCCGGTGATCCGCGACGGCGACAAAGTCGTCACCGATTCCTTTGCCATCGCGCTCTATCTCGAGGAGGCCTATCCGGATCGGCCTAGCCTGTTTGGCGGCGAAGGCGGCAAGGCGATGGCGCGCTTCATCGAGCGCTGGTCGCAATCGACGGTCCACCCTTACGTCACCACGGCGGCGCTCGTCGACCTTCATGCCATGCAAGACGAACAGAATGGCTCGTATTTCCGCCAGAGCCGGGAGCAGCGCTTCGGCAAGCGCCTGGAGGACGTCGTCGCCGCACGCGACGCCGGCCTGGCAACTTTCCGGGCGGCGCTGGAGCCGCTGCGCTCCATGTTGAGCTACCAGCCATTCATCGGCGGCGCCTCGCCGCTGTTTGCAGACTATATCGTCTTCGGCGCACTGCAATGGGCGCGCATCGCATCGCCGTACAAGTTGCTCGAAGACAGCGACGTGGTGGCGCAGTGGTTCACCCGCTGCCTCGACCTGCATGGCGGGCTTGGACGAAAGGTTGCGGCGGCGGCGTGACGCCGCAAAGGCCTTCTATCCGCAAGGCAGATCGAGCCCGTCAGCCTGTTGCGAAAATCAGGGGCCGAACAGCTGACCTTACTTCGCCGCCTTACTTCGCCGCCTTCTTTGGCTTGCTGGCTTTCGGCTTGCCGGCTTTGGCGACGAGCTTTTCTTGCTTGGGCGCGGCTTTTGCCTTGCTGGCGCCAGGTGCCTTCTTGGCCGGCTTCTTGCCCACCGTCGGCTTCCCCGCATCCTCCCGGTCGACGTCGGCCGCCGCCTGATGCCAATGGCGTTCGTGCTGACCGGCCGGGTGCCCTTCTTCCTGCCAGATCTGATGTGCACGGTTGCGAATGCGCTCCTGACGATCGTCTGTCATGGTCATGTTGTCTCCATTCGGGCCGACTTCAGCGCGGCGCCGACCGGGCGACTATAGCAAGCAAACCGTTGCTGTGCAGCCGTCTGATGCCGACGGCCGACGGGATCAGTCACGGAAGCACCGACCATTCCGGCCCTGAGCTGTCGCTCCGGGCGTTCGCTTGGCGGACCACGCCTCACCCCTCTCCTCAGCCCTCTTGGCAATCAGCCGGGCGGCTTGTATAGAGCCCGCCACTCTCAATTCGAATTCAGACAAGGACGACCCATGGCGCTCGAACGCACTTTTTCCATGATCAAGCCGGACGCGACGCGGCGCAATCTCACCGGCGCCATCACCAGGATGCTGGAAGAGGCCGGCCTGCGCGTTATCGCCTCGCGCCGGGTGTGGATGAGCCGCCGCGAGGCGGAGGGCTTCTACGCCGTCCACAAGGAGCGCCCATTCTTCGGCGAACTGGTGGACTCCATGTCCTCGGGCCCGACCATCGTGCAGGTGCTGGAAGGTGAGAACGCCATCGCCAGGAACCGCGAAGTGATGGGCGCCACCAACCCGGCCAACGCTGCCGAAGATACCATCCGCAAGGTGCATGCGCTCTCGATCGGTGAGAATTCGGTGCACGGCTCGGATGCGCCGGAAACGGCCGCGCAGGAGATCAAGTACTGGTTCTCGGATACCGAAATCGTCGGCTGAGTCGACACTGCACGTTCCATGCGAGAAGGCCGGTGTTTCGCCGGCCTTTTTCTTTGCTGGCGGTCAAACTCTCGCGCACGAATCGCAGCACATCGGCATGCAGCCGATCCATATGGGTGTACATGAGGCCATGCGGCGCGCCCTCGTAAACGAGGAAACGGCAGTCCGGAATGAGCCTGGCGGACGGAATGCCCGTCAGCTCGATGGGCGCCGAGCGGTCGCGGTTGCCATGGACGAGCAAGGTCGGCACGGTATTATTCGGATGGCGGCCGCTTCCAGCGCTGGGCTGCCTGGGCATCGGTTTCCTTGGCCTCGACCCAGCCGCCCTCGGAGCCGTCGGTGCGATGTTCCTTCTTCCAGAAGGGTGCACGCGACTTGAGATAGTCCATGAGGAAGTCCGCCGCCTCGAACGCCGCCTGGCGGTGCGCCGAAGCGGCTACCACCAGCACGATGTTCTCTCCCGGCGCGATCTTGCCATGGCGATGGATGACGGAGAGGCCTTGCAGCGGCCAGCGCTCGCTGGCTTCGGTTGCGATGCGGCCGATCTCGGCTTCAGCCATGCCCGGATAGTGCTCGAGTTCGAGTGCCGAGAGCGCGCCCTGCTCGTCGCGGCACAGGCCTGAGAAGGTGACCACCGCGCCAATGTCGACGCGGCCTTGCGTCAGTGCGGCGA
Source organism: Mesorhizobium australicum WSM2073 (assembly GCF_000230995.2). NCBI lineage: Bacteria > Pseudomonadati > Pseudomonadota > Alphaproteobacteria > Hyphomicrobiales > Phyllobacteriaceae > Mesorhizobium > Mesorhizobium australicum. Next base: position 4,803,266 of record NC_019973.1, read on the forward strand.
TCTCGGCGGCGACGTCGAAATCCTGGCGCTGAATGCGCACGGTCGCTGCCAGGACGCCCGGCATGACTGTCAGCCCCCGGTCATCGGCGGGAACAGCGCGATTTCGCGCGCGCCCGTTATCTTCTCGCGGTGGTCGACATGTTCCTGGTCGATGGCAACGCGGATCACGTCGGGATACTGCAACGCGTGTTCGTAGCCTTCGCCGCGCGACCGCAGCCAGCGCAAGAGGTCGGCGACCGTCTCTATGCCGGCCGGCAGTTCGACATCTTCTTCCGGCATGCCGATCCGTTCGCGAACCCAGGCAAAGTAGATGAGACGGGTCGTCATCTCACTCGTCCATGATGTGCTTGAGGCCGGCGCGGAAATAGTCGTAGCCGGTGTAGAGCGTCACGAGGGCCGCGATCCACAGCAGCACGAGACCGGTCTGCGTTGTCAGCGGGAAGACCTTGTCGCCGGCCGGCCCCGCCAGCAGGAAAGCGATGGCGACCATCTGAATGGTGGTCTTCCACTTAGCGAGCTGCGTCACCGGCACCGAGACCTTGAGTGCCGCCAGATATTCGCGCAGGCCAGAAACCAGGATTTCGCGGCACAGGATGATGATGGCCGCCCACAGCGACCAGCCGGCGATGCCGGCATGGCGGTCGGTGTCGGCAGCAAGCAGCAAGAGGCACGTGGCGACCAGCAGCTTGTCGGCGATCGGATCGAGCATCTTGCCGATGTTGGAGGTCTGCTGCCAGGCACGCGCAAAATAGCCATCGAAATAATCGGTAACGGACGCCAGCAGGAAAATGACCAGCGCCGACCAGCGAGCGAAGTCGCTCGATTTCAGATGGCCTTCGAGAAAAAAACACAACACGACCAGCGGCACCGCGACGATACGGGCGTAGGTCAGCATATTAGGCAGGTTGAACGCGCGCTGGGCCATGTCTGGTGGACTCTTTCTGCCTGCGTACTCAAATCAGAAGCTGTTGTAGGGGGTCAACAGGCCAGATTCGACTGGCCAGCTGAAAGTGGCGAATTTTTTCAACTTTCGTGGAAATGATTGTAGACCAATTTGGCGACCTGCTCGGAAATGCCATCGACTTTTCTCAGATCCTCGATCGCGGCGCGGCTGACCGCCTTGGCGGTTCCGAATGCCAGCAGCAGGGCGCGCTTGCGGCCGGGGCCGATGCCGGCGATTTCATCGAGCGGGCTCTTGACCATCTCCTTCTTGCGGCGGGCCCGGTGCGAGCCGATGGCGAAGCGGTGGACCTCGTCGCGCAGCCGCTGGACGAAATAGAGCACGGGGTCGCGAACCGGCAATGAAAACGAGTCCCTGCCCCTGACGAAGAAACGCTCGCGGCCGGCATCGCGGTCCTGCCCCTTGGCGATGCCGATGGCGACGACCCGGTCCTCGATGCCGAGATCCGACAGGATCTTGCGCACCGCCGTCATCTGGCCCTGGCCGCCATCGATCAGGATGACGTCCGGCCATGCCGGGAAGCTGCCGGAAATGTCGTCCTCGATATCATCGCCCGCCTCGGCCGCCATCGCCTCGCCCGCTGCCGCATCCTCAGCCACGGCGACATCGCCATGCTCCTTGAGCAGCCGCGAAAAACGCCGCTCCATCACTTCGCGCATCATGCCGAAATCGTCGCCCGGCGTGATCTCGGTCGAGCGGATGTTGAATTTTCTGTACTGGTTTTTCACAAAGCCTTCCGGCCCCGCGACGACCATCGCGCCGACCGCGTTGGTGCCCATGATGTGCGAATTGTCGTAAACCTCGATGCGCACCGGCGGCTTGGCGAGGCCAAAGGTCTCGGCGAAACCGGCAAGCAACCGCGCTTGCGTCGAGGTTTCGGCCAGCCGACGGCCGAGTGCCTCACGCGCATTCTGCAGGGCGTTGTCGGTCAGGTCCTTCTTCTCGCCGCGCTGCGGCACGGAAATCGCCACCTTGCGGCCGGCGCGGGTCGAGAGCGCCTCGGCCAGCAGTTCCTGGTCCTCGACGGTCTGCGACAAGAGAATGGCACGCGGTGTCGGCTTGTCGTCATAGAACTGCGCCAGGAACGAGCCCAGCACTTCCGATCCCTCCAGCGCCGGATCGGCCTTCGGGAAATAGGCACGGTTGCCCCAGTTCTGGCCGGTGCGGAAGAAAAACACCTGGATGCAGACCTGGCCGCCTTCCTGGTGGATGGCGAACACATCGGCCTCGTCGACGGTCGCCGGGTTGATGCCCTGATGGCTTTGCACGTGCGACAGGGCCGCCAGTCGGTCGCGATAGATGGCGGCGCGCTCGAAATCGAGGTCTTGCGAAGCCTGCTGCATGGCGGCCGAAATCTCGGTCTTCACCTTCTGGCTGCGGCCGGACAAAAAGTCCTTCGCTTCGGCGACCAACTCGGCATAACCCTCATGCGAAATTTCGCCGGTGCACGGACCCGCGCAGCGCTTGATCTGGTAGAGCAGGCATGGCCGCGTGCGGTTCTCGTAGAAAGAATTGGTGCAGCTTCTGAGCAGGAAGGCGCGCTGCAGGGAATTGATGGTGCGGCCGACGGCACCGGCCGAGGCAAAGGGGCCGAAATAGTCGCCCTTTCGCGACCGCGCGCCGCGATGCTTGTAAATGCCGGGCGAGACATGGTCGCCGGTCAAAAGGATATACGGGAACGACTTGTCGTCCCGCATCAGCACATTGAATCGCGGCCGCAAACGCTTGATGAGATTGGCTTCGAGAAGAAGCGCCTCGATCTCGGTGCGGGTGACGACGAATTCCATCGTCGACGTCTCGCGCACCATGCGGCCGATGCGGTTGGTGTGGAATCTGCCTTGCGCGTAGTTGGTGACACGCTTCTTCAGGCTGCGCGCCTTGCCGACGTAGAGCACGTCGCCGGCGGCGTTCATCATCCGGTAGACGCCGGGCGCATTGGGCAGCCGCTTGACCAGCGTCTGGATCACCTCGGCGCCGACCATGCCTTCGGCGTCGCCCGCATGCGGCGTCCAGTCGATGGCCGTGAAGGCGACATCCGGGCCAACCGGTTCGACGATCTCCTCCAGCGCCTCGTCCTCGAGGTCGATTTCGGGAGGAAGATCATCGGCGCCGCCGCGCGCCTTGTTCTTGTGATCCAAAGGACTCATTCCGCCATGCCTGTCACATCGGGCGTCTGCCATGCAAGATGCTGGCCGCCGTCGAGCGCGATCATCTGACCGGTGACCGAGCGCGCCTCCCAGAGATAGCGGATGGTGGCGCCGAATTCCGGCAATTCCGGGCCGCGCCTCAGAATGAGGCCAGCGACCTGCGCGTCAAAATCCGAATCGTCCTGGCGCACATTCTTCAGCGTCGGGCCTGGCCCGATCGCATTGACGCGGATGCGCGGCCCGAGCGCCTGGGCCAACATCTGCGTCTGCGTCCACAATGCCGATTTCGATAGCGCATAGGAAAAATAGCGCGGCGTCGGCCGCCAGACGCGCTGGTCGATGATGTTGACGATCAGCCCCTCCTGCCCTTCCGGCAAGGAACGGGCGAAGTTCTGCGCCAACAGCGCCGGGGTTTTCAGGTGAATGGCAAAATGGCGGTCCCAGGCGCGCCAGTCGAAATCCTCGACGGAATCATCGACGAAGAGCGAAGCATTGTTGACCAGCAGCGAGATTGGACCCAGCGCGGCCTCCGCCTGGCCGACGAGGTCGCCGACGGCATCCATGTCGGTCAGGTCGGCCACAACCACGGCGGCGCGCCCGCCCGACCGGTTGATCCCCGTGGCCAGCGCATCCGCCGCATCGTGAGAGCGATTGGAATGGATGGCGACCGCAAAGCCATGGCTGGCAAGGTCCTCGACAATCGCCTTGCCGATCCGTTTCGCCCCACCGGTCACCAGCGCCACGGCAGTGGCTTTGCTCATATGTGTCAATCCTCAATTTCGGCCCGAAAACGCGACGCCGACGAAATATGGCCCGGCATGCGTTAAACGGCGTTCGCACCTGGGGCAACATTGTGGCGAAGTGCCCAGTTCGACGTGCCGGGCCCTCTTGGACTCGCAACCGCCGGACCGCAATATAGGTCGCTGGAGTCCTTGCACCAAGCCGCGTGCAGCGCAGCACGAACTTGCTGCTGACATTTCGCTGTTGCGAAGATGCAACGTCAAGGTTCTGCCTCATTCGCGCCGGGGAATGACCCAAGTTCAGGTTCGGTTCAGCCGCATTTTGACACGACATTTGGAACCGACGAACGCCAGATCCGTTTCACCCCCCGGACGGGTCGATGGCGATCGTGAGAAACAAGCCTGTGTCCTGTGGCTTAAGGAGTAAAGAACAATGCAAGCCAATCTCAAATTCGCACGGCCGCTGGCTGTTGCGCTCGGGCTCTTCGCCCTCGGTGGTACCGCTTATGCCGCGGACGTCGTTTCGGAAGAGCCGCCGGCACCCGCTCCGGTTGCCGAACTTCCGGTCGCCTCGTGGGCCGGTCCCTACGCCGGTATCAACCTTGGCTACGGCTTCGGCGGCAAGACCAAGGAAAAGGATTTCGGCGTTTCGACCGACACCAAGGGTTTTGTCGGCAGTGTCTTCGGCGGCTATCAGTGGCAGCAGGAGAACTTCGTGTACGGCGGTGAAGCCGAACTCGGCTACAACGGCGTCAAGGGTGACGACAACGGCATCCACTCCAAGGGCGGCTTCGAAGGCTCGCTGCGTGCCCGTCTCGGCTACGCCGTGACCCCGGAAATCCTGCTCTATGGCACCGGCGGTCTCGCCGGCAAAAGCCAGAAGGTGGAAGACTCGGTCCTTCTCGCCAGCGACCGCGCCACCATGCTCGGCTGGACGGCAGGCGTCGGCACCGACATCAAGCTGACCGACAATGTCTTCGGCCGCGTCGAGTATCGCTACACCGACTTCGGCAGCAAGAGCTTCGACGGTATCGGCAAGGTCAAGGCGACGGACAACCGCGTCACCTTCGGCCTCGGTATGAAGTTCTAAGTCGTCGTTCAAGCCACGACACGAAAAGCCGGGCCTCGCGCCCGGCTTTTTTGTGCCGATCGCTCAGGCCGGAACCGCGGACTTCAGCTCCGGGAATTTTTCGTCGAAACGCGCCGCCCAGCGGGTCAACCGGCCGCGCCCCTTCTCCCACCGTCCGCCAAAGCGGAGCGAGAGATAGCCGAGGCAGGCACGCAATGCCAACTGACCTGCCGTGATCTTCTTCGGCAGCTTTGGCGGATTGGCGTTGAGCAGATCGAGTGCCGCCGTGATCTTCGCCCACTGCCGATCGAGCCAGGGCTGATAGACCATCTCTTCAGGCCGGGTGCGGCGTTCGTAGACCATCGACAGCGCGCAATCGCAGATACCGTCGGCCAGCGCCTCCAGCACTTCCGCTTCCAGACGCTTGTCGGGATTGCGTGGAAACAAGACGTTCTTCGAAATCCGGTTGAGGTGCTGGGTGATGGCGCGGCTGTCGTGAACCGAACGGCCATCGTCGAGCACCAGCACCGGGATCTTGCCGAGCGGATTGGCGCCGATCAGTTCGGCCGGCCTGTCCTCGGTCTTGACCGGCACCTCATGGAGGGCGATTCCGGCATAGGCCGCTGCCATCCTTACCTTGGAGCTGTAGGGAGAGGCGGACGCGTAGAGCAGCTTCGGCATGATCGGTTTCCTGTTTGCAAACATCCAGTGTTGACCGCAGGACTGTCGCGATCAATTGCCAGAGTGCAAAAAAACAGCGGCCAGAAACCGGCTGCGGTTTCCGCCTTGGCATCACGACAAGCCTGATGCCGGTACTCTGGAAAGTATCAGCAGGCCACGACAAAAAGTCGCCCGATTCGAACGTGCGCCTACACTTCTCTGGCACCCACGCTTCGCAGGCGCTAAGCGTCACGCCGATACATTCGCCAACCACCGCGAGGAGCAAAAAAGTTGGGCGAGCGAGGCAGCCAACCGGCGCCTCGCTTTGCTTGCCCCTCGGCCCCTTCCCGACGCTCAGCCCAGAGGGCTGAACCCGTTGCCGAACATGCTCCGATCCAGAGCGTCCTTGCCGGATCCCGAAGGACACGCGACGCCCCAACGATCCGTCTACTTCTTGGCCGGAGCCTTCGCCTTCGCAGGCGCTGCCTTTGCCTTCGGCGCTGGGGCTTTCTTCACCGCCGGCTTGGTCGCGGCGGCGGCTGCTTTGGCAGCTGGCTTGGCCGCCGGCTTCTTGGCCGGTGCCGCTTTTGCTGCCGGCCTCGCCGCGGCTTTCGCGGGAGCCGCCTTCTTGGCAGCGGGTTTGGCTGTGGGTTTGGCCGTCGCCTTGGCAGCAGGCTTCTTGGCCGGCGCCGCTTTCGCCGCCGCTTTCGCGGGCGCCGCCTTCTTCACTGCCGGCTTCACGACAGTCTTGGCCGCCGCCGGTTTCTTGGCCGGCGCCTTCGCTGCCGGCTTTGCCGCCGCCTTGGCAGGCGCTGCTTTCTTCACTGCTGTTGCGGCCTTCGCCGCGACTGCTTTTGCGGGTGCTTTCTTTGCCGGTGCCTTGGATGCCGGCGCTTTAGATGACTGCTTAGCCATGTCATGCCCCTTCACGTTATGCCGATGGCCGTGAATGACCCCGGCGCGCAATGCATATCTGACTCGCGTCTCGCTAGCCAGCGAAGCAATGGTATGATTTTCTCAACTTAAATTTTAGTTGCGATCCACACACAATCACACTCATCATCGCAAAAATCCGCTGCTGATCTTCTGACGTCGCCAGCAAATCGATACCGGCATTCCCGATGCGATCTCGCCATCAAGATCCGAAGATTAGCGAGCGGCTTCACGCGTGATCCTTGGCCGTGAACATCATAACCCGCCGCGTCATCGAAGCGATCATCTTTTGCAGGCGCGCGGTTCGCGCGGATCACGAGCGCGATGCGACGGTCGATCTGAAGATCACCTTGTCAAGCATGGCTTGAGCATCGGCTTTCCGACTGACAGAATACTCTGTAGAACAGAGTATTCTGTATGAGATGCGATTGCGCCGTCGGTTTCGGCCATACAGAAGCAAATGGCACCGCAAAATCGCCAAGCCATATGGCGACAACCCAAGGCTTTGCCGCATTGGAGCCTGTTGATGAGCGCCGATGACATTATCCACCAGAGTACACGGCTCAGGATCATGGCCGTCCTGAACATGCTGGAAAGGCGCGAGACCCTGGAGTTCGTCCAGTTGAAAGCCATGATCGAAGTCACCGACGGCAATCTCGGAGCACATCTCGATACGCTGGCCAGAGCTGGCTATGTCGATATTGAAAAGCTTTTCGTCGGACGCCGGCCGCAGACACGGATCAGGGTCACGACGGCCGGGCGGCAGGCCTTTCGCGGTCACATTGCCTTTCTTCGCAAGATCATCGATCAGGCAGAGGCAACGCGTCGCAGAAAATAGCAAAGCGACGAGCCTTGGTTCACCGCCTCACGATACGGCGAGCCGCCCGTCGACAGTTCGACGGCGGCGGAATTGCCGCGTGTTTCGACAAGGAGCGCGTTGTCATCACGGCTGATAGCCGAGACAGATGGCGCCGAGCGCGACGCCGGCGCAGGCGCCGACCCGCCGGGGCGTCAGCGTCTCGCCTGCGCCCCCTTCAGGCCGCAGGCGCGAAAAAGATCGGAAGGAGAACGAGGTGCGTTCAGCGCAGGACGCGGCAACGGCCGTTATAGACCATCCAGCGATCGAAGCCCGAGACGCAGAACTCGACATTGTCGCCGATCGAGGCAAAGCCCTGGCCTTCCTCGATCAGATAGAAGATCGATCGGTCCCGGCCATCCGACAGGCTGACGGTTGCCCGGCAATAGTGACGACCGATCGGCCATTCCTCGCTCGCCTGCTGATAACGGTGCTGGCGAATGTCGCGAAAATCGGTAATGGCGACGTCGGGCAGATGGGGCACGTGATGCACCTGGTAGGAGAACCGATGCGTGATCTTGCTCAGCACCCATGTCTCGCCACAGATGCTGCCATCGTCCTCAGTATAGACGCCGAGGTCGGCCGCCTGGACCGCCCGGGTGACACCGAGAGGCGCGGCAAGGGGCGTGCAGAGCGAAATCAGGGCAGCAAGTGCGGATTTGGCGAAGCGAGTCATGGCAGCCTCTCAAGGTCGATTGCGCGCACTGTGCGGATTCGCTCGGCGGCGGTCAAGCGGTTGCCGAAACAATGGTTTCCAGAAACCGGCGCCGGGCAGTTGCTGTAAGCAGCAACCCGCAGGAAACGGCTAAGTTCCCCACGGACTGATCGTGCGGTCGTAAGGAACGCGGCGATCGAAACGGGCTATTCCGGCGGCGGGACCTGCTCGCCGGCCAGCCATTCCAGCGACCAGTGGGCCGGCTTGCCCACGGCGAGCAATTTGTGCAGTGCCGGCAGTATGGTTCGCAGCTCGCCTTCCAGCGTGAAGGGCGGATTGACCACCACCATGCCGGTGCCATCGAGGCTGGGATCGGAAGAGGCCGGCCTGATCTCGAATTCTATGTCGAGGATTTTCGAGATGCCGGATTGCTTCAGCGCTTTCCTGAAGGCGATCACCGCCTTGCGGTCCTTGATTGGATACCACAGCGCGTAGATGCCGCTGGGCCAGCGCCTGTGCGCCTTCACCAGCCCGTCGACGAGGCGGCCGAACTCACCCTCTTCCTCGAAGGGGGGATCGATGAGCACCAGGCCGCGCTTTTCCTTCGGCGGCAGGTGCGCTCCGAGGGCAAGCCAGCCGTCCAGTTCCATCACCTTTGTCTGAAAATCGCCGGCGAACTCCGTCTTCAGCCTGACGGCGTCTTTCGGATGCAGCTCGATCGCCGACAACCGGTCCTGCTTGCGCAGGAGATTGCGCGCGAGCAGCGGCGAGCCCGGATATTTCTTTACGCCGCCCTCGGGATTGAGCGAGCGCACCGCCGCCAGATAAGGCGCCAGCAGCGCTGCCGCCTTCGCATCGAACGAGGCATCTATCAGCCTGCCGATGCCGCCCTGCCACTCGCCTGTCTTGTGCGCTTCGAGTGACGACAGATCGTAGCGGCCAATGCCGGCATGGGTGTCGATGACGCGAAACGCCTTGTCCTTCTGCTTCAGGTAGTCGAGCAGGCGCGTCAGCACGACATGCTTGACGACATCGGCAAAATTGCCGGCGTGGTAGGCGTGGCGATAGTTCATGTGGGACCCCTGCCCCAACGTGGCGGCGGCTGCGAATTCGGATTTTCCGGTCGCCCGCCAGCCGAACGCAAGGACAGCAAGAAACCGATCAGGCCGACCGCCATCAGCGAGAAGCCTATCGGCCGCGCGCGGCCGTCGATTTCCCCGACACCGGAGCGCAACACAAGGTCGACCGCTCGCATCGGTATGTCCTCGGCATCGCCCGGGCCGACCGTGAAGACGTAAGCGCCAGGGCTGACGGTGGCGATCAGGCCAGCCTCGTCGCGAAAGATCTTGTCGGGCAGTTGCGGGCTGGCCTGGCGCGGATTGTCCACATGGTTGAACTGCAGCGTCGAGGCAAGCACCGTGTGGCCATTGGTGGCCGCGGTCAGCGTCAACACAGTGCGCTGCTGCGAAACGATGCGTTCGGCCCTCGCGGTCAGGTCCACCATCACCCGCACCGGCGCATCGCGATCCCTAAGCGATACGGTCAACGGCTTGAATCGGCCCTGCTCGTAGACCCGCCAGGTGCCGATTTCGCGGCCGGAAAAATTGGCCGTCGCCCAAGGGTAGATGAGACCGATGCCGGTGCCGGCCAACAGGATCAGGACGAAGAGAAAGCGCATTCAGGCGGTCACCTTGCAATCAAACCTTACCGGACATTCGGCTTATATCGGCGCCGTCGCGCAGGCGTTCCATTTCGTCCAGCAGCATGTCGAGGCCGAGTTCGAAGGTCTTGTCGAATTCGGCGGCGCCAAAAAAGCGCCCGGCCTCCACGACGTTTGGATAGTCCCTGGCCAGTTGCTCGTCGCTGACGGTGTTCACCGCGGACGGGCCTCTGGAATAGCCCGCGTTCTCATCCAGCACCGCGCCCATCAGATAATAGCCCACGGCGCGGAAGAGCCGCGCACTGAGTTCCGCGTCGAAGCCGCCATCCTTGAACAAGCCGATAATGCCGTTCAACCAGGCAAGGCAAGTCGGCGAATTCATCCGGTAGGTAACAATGAAAGTGGAATAGGCGGGATGCTCGCGGCCGATGCGGCGGAAATCGTCGACGGCAACACGCATTCTTTCCCGCCAGGGAAGGCTGGTGTCAGGCACTTCAAGGGCGCCGATCAGCCGGTCGATCAGCGCCTCGTGCAGATGCGCCACCGAGGGGAAGTGATGATAGATGCTCATGGCCTCGCAGCCGAGCGCGGCGGCGAGCTTGCGCATCGAAAAGCCGGAAAGGCCCTCCCTCTCGATCACCTCGAAAGCCGCGTCCTCGATCATTTCGCGCGACAGACGCCCGCGCGCTCTCTGTTTCGTGATTGGCTGATCCATAGCGCCGCTTGACAACTTACAGTGTAAGGTTCATTTTCGCCGTCACCTTACATCGTAAGGCTAACAAAGACCAGAGGAGAAAACCATGTCGTATCATCGCATCGTCAAATCCGTGCAGTCTTCATCCCAGCATGTGTTCCTGTCCGCCGCAGCGGCCTGTGTCCTGTCGCTTGGCTCCGCGCCTGCCCATGCCGACGACTATGATGCAACCCTCAAGGACATACAGTCGACCATGGGCGGCGTCCCAAGCTTTGTAAAACAGTTTCCCAAAACCGGTCTGCCCGGTGCCTGGGCCGAGGTCAAGGCCATCGAGCTCAGCGACAAGACGGCGTTGCCGCCCAAGGTCAAGTCGCTGATCTCCTTGGCCGTGGCGGCGCAGATTCCTTGCACCTACTGCATCTGGTCGGACACGCAGGACGCCAAGCGCGCCGGCGCTACCGACGAGGAGATCGAGGAAGCCGTGGCGATGGCGGCGCTGACGCGCCACTGGAGCACTATATTCAACGGCATGCAGGTCGATTTCGACACATTCAAGAAGGAAATGGGCGGGCAGTAAGCCCGCCGGCAAGAAGGAAATGGGCGGGCAGTAAGCCCGCCGGCAAGAAGGAAATGGGCGGGCAGTAAGCCCGCCGGCAAGAAGGAAATGGGCGGGCAGTAAGCCCGCCGGGCGGGCAGTCCCGCCGGGAGTAACATAGCCAAGCTGGAGCATCGCGCCGCGTCAGGAGCGGTCTGCCACACGATAACAGGCGTCCCTGTTTTGTGGTTGCCTGAACGAGATGGCCCGCTGAGAAACGGACCATCTCGACCATTTTTGCGGCCCGCGCGCCAGTGCGGCGGTCAACCTGGATGCGTGGTCGCGCCATGGACAGCAGCTAGCCTATGCCCTCAAATGCCATTGCCGAGATGGCCGGCATTCCACTATGACTTCGATGCGCCTGCAGGCGAGAAGGGGATGTCGACTCATACCTTGGCGGATGAGGAACCTCGAATGCACAGAGGACACGGGCGGCCCGACAGAGAGAAATCGGCGTTAAAAGTCATTCCTGCGGGCCGATTCTGCCTTCTAACTTTGACTCTTGGTCTGCTCTGCGCCGCTGCCAGTTGCGACGTGGATTTCGTCCGCAGAGAGATACTGGCAAAGTATTCACGGCCAAGCGTTTATGTCTGCAGTCCCAGCGGATTTGGGCAGCAATCTCATTGCAACCTGAAGATTTGACGCCTTCTGAATCGCTCTTCATTTCAGACAGTGCCCAGGGGCTACCCACCCCAATGATCTCACAAGGACACTCCGCCCTGTTCCTCGACATCAGGCTTTTGATGGCTCCCGAGAAGAGATCGCGGCAGCCTGTGAAATTTGCTTGGATCGAGCCAATATGCTGATTCAAAATGAAGAACCCCGGCCGTGGCCATCCGCGCCCGCGCCGGGAACGCGTCGGCCATGATTAACCAATGGCAAACACAATGGTTAAGGAATCTCTAATTTAGTTGACTTGAATTTCCACAGGTATATTTTCAGGGCGTTGGGATGTGCAATTTGGGCGAGCAATCGGCGATGATGGCATGGGGCGCGTGATCGCGATCTTGGGGCGCATGGACTGCTGAACGGCAGATACAAGCCGGGCGGCAGCGGCCTCGTAACTCAGCTAGTGACAAGCGCACATCAGTGATGGCGATCCGCGGATGCGGAGATTGCCGCGTTTAAGGACGTGGCCGGGCAGTGCTTTGCCCTGCCCGGCGGTAGCGTGTGCGGTGCGTGGAGGAAAGCATGAGTAAGGTCATCAAGGTTCTGAAACTTGGTTCCAGAAACGATCAAAGGGGCAACGGCAACGGCCATAACCGAGGCCGTGCGCTGGTCGCTGGAGGCGCGGGCTTCCTGGGATCGCATTTGTGCGAACGACTTTTGCAGGACGGATACGACGTCGTCGCACTGGACAATTTCCATACCGGCAAAAGATACAATCTCAATACGCTGCTGCGCGATCCGAGATTCAGCTGCATGGAGCACGACATCGTCGATGCATTGCCTTTGGACCTTCGGTTCGACGAGATCTACAATCTAGCCTGCCCTGCTTCTCCGCCACATTATCAGGCAGATCCGATCCATACCTTCAAGACCAGTGTGCTTGGCGCGCTGAACCTGTTGGAACTCGCGCGTCGGAACAATGCCAAGATATTCCAGGCCTCGACTTCCGAGGTCTACGGCGATCCGTTCGTGCACCCGCAGCCCGAAAGCTATTTCGGCAATGTGAACACGCACGGACCGCGCTCCTGCTATGATGAAGGCAAGCGTTCAGCCGAAACCCTTTTTTTCGACTATTCGAGGACGTATGGCCTCGATATTCGCGTAGCCCGTATCTTCAACACCTACGGTCGTCGTATGCAACCCGATGACGGGCGCGTCGTCTCGAACTTCATCGTCCAGGCGTTGCGTGGCGAAGACCTGACCGTCTATGGCAGCGGCCTGCAGACCCGCTCCTTCTGCTACGCCGACGACCTGATCGAGGGTTTCATGCGGCTGATGAATGCGCCGAGTGCGCCTGCCCATCCGGTCAACCTCGGCAATCCCGGCGAATTCACCATCATGGAACTCGCGACACTGGTTGTCAGCTATACCAACTCCAGATCGAAAATCGTGCATCGGCCATTGCCGATCGACGATCCCAGACAACGCAAGCCGGATATTTCCTTCGCCAGGAGCAATCTTGGCTGGGAGCCGAAGATCAGTCTGGCCCAAGGGCTCGCGCATACCGTCGACTATTTCGACGCCCTGCTCTACGGGAGCCGGATTACCAAAGGGGCCGCGGCTTCATGAGCCAGCCGCCAGTCCTGGTGACAGGGGGAGCCGGCTTTATCGGCAGCCATACGTGCAAGCTGCTTGCCGAGGCCGGTTATCTGCCGGTGGCATTCGACAACATGTCCCGCGGCAATCGGAAATCCGTCGCCTGGGGTCCGCTTGTCATCGGCGACATCCGCGACCGGGATGCATTGCAGGCGGCGATCGAAGCCTATCGGCCCGCATCCATCATACACTTCGCGGCGCTTGCTTATGTTGGAGAGTCCGTCGGTCAGCCGGCCGAATACTATTCCACCAATGTCACGGGCACCATCGCCGTACTCGACGCCGCACGCGCGCATTCGATCGAGAACATCATCTTTTCCAGCAGTTGCGCAACCTACGGCGTTCCGGAAGCACTGCCTATTCGTGAGACCTCTTCGCAAAATCCGATCAGCCCGTACGGGCGCACCAAGCTGATAGGCGAACAGATCATCAGCGACTATGCCAACGCATACGGAATGAAGTTCGCCATCCTGCGCTACTTCAATGCCTGCGGGGCCGATCCCGACGGGGAGCTCGGCGAGTGGCATTCGCCGGAAACGCATCTGGTTCCCAGGGTGCTGATGGCGGCGTCAGGCATCATCGACGAGGTCGAGGTCTTCGGCACGGATTATGAGACATCGGACGGGACTTGCGTGCGCGACTACATCCACGTCAGCGATCTGGCCCGCGCCCATTTGAAAGCTCTCCAACATTTGGAGGGCGGTGGACAAAGCCTGGCGGTCAACCTCGGCACCGGGCGAGGCGTGTCCATCAAGGAGATTGTCCAGGCGGTCAGCCGGATGACGTCAAGACCTGTTCCGGCCGTCTTCAGGGCCCGGCGCCCGGGAGATCCGGCCGAACTCTATGCCGACCCGAGCAAGGCGCGCGCGCATCTTGGCTTTGTGCCGCAGCTTTCCGACATCGACACGATCGTCAGGACCGCCGCCCCATTCTTCGGGCTGCGGACGAAACCGGTGATACTGCCACCAAGCGACGGCGCGGTAGCGGTCGCTGCTCGATAGATCAGAGATAGCGCGGGTGGCAGCTTGCGCGTTGGCCAAATCCGCTGGGGCTGCAGATGTAAGGCGAGCCTCCTAACAACGCACCTTCATCGACAGGACTGAAAGCGACCTTCACGGGTCCCGTTGTGCGGATCGCGACCGGCGGTGGCGGAGCAAAAGCGTAAGTTCTTTCAGTGGTGCGGATAGTCCTTGTCATCAGCACCTCAGGCTCGATCCTGAGCGAACGCACGATGTATCCAGCCTGGACCGGTCGGACTGAAGGCTTGCTCCGGAGCGGATGCGCGACCGGTGCAATGAGGACGGAACCGGTTCTGGTCGTATCCATCCCCTGACATCCTGCAACCAGAGAGGTCATCGCCACCACAACAATAGAGAGAGCTTTCTTGCTTAGGCGAGAAGCGCCCATTACGGAATTGTTCCCCATGTGTCCCTTGCCTTTGAGTATAAGCTGGGGCGCGTTGCGACACCTGCGCCGCTTCACGCCGTTTCAGTGACCACTCGCACATCACACACAAATATTAGACATCACTAATTATTAAATTTCATGAAAACCATATGGTGTTGGAGCCATCGTCTCGTCGTCTGTCAGAGAGAAGTGATTGCGCCAATCGGCGGTCGGTGCGCCGACAATTCCAGCCGGACTGCTCAGCGTTTTATAAGCGATTCGCAAGCTTCTTCACAGGCCTGGCAAAAGCGGCCTGCCTGAATCCGCCCCTCCGGACACGCCGTCACCGATGTGGTATCGGGAGCGGCCAACGGAGCCAGGAACGGCGCCTGCCGCGGCGAATAGGATTCGCCCGACCTGCTGTAAGCTTCTGATTTCGTGCATGTCGTTGTCCCGGAACCGAGGACACTTCCGAGCCATATGCATCAGTTCTTGGAGTCGATCAACTTGCGGGCCTCTTCGAACCGCGCGGCCTTGGTATCACCAGATTCGAATTTTCGGTATTCGTCGGAAGGACCTTCGGGAGTTCGTTTGAAACTGTACCATTCTCCGTCCGGATCCTTGCGTTGCTCGATCGTTCCATCCTTGATTCGGTGGCTGTAGCAGGTGCGGCGCTGTTTGCCCTTGTAGCTGTTGGACCGCCAAGCGACATCCATGCACATCTTGCCGTCTTTGGTCACCAGCCACCTGCCCTCTGCGACAGACGCTGAATCCTGCCCCGACGTCCAGGCCTCAAGGCGCCGATTGCCCTTCGCGAAATAGGCCGCTCCATTTTCCCATATCCATGTGCGATCGGCATACAGAAGCTGCAGCTCATAGGCAGTTGGAACAGTGGCGGCAATTGGAGCAATAGCGCTATCCGCTTTTGCAGGTGCGCTGTCCTTGGCGGCAGCCGCGTGGGACGTTCCCGGGAGGGCCACCTGGCCGCAGAGGGCCAGGACAAACAGGAGCAGCGTGAAACGTGCGGACCGACGACGTTCCCTGCGCCGCAGACGATCTACGCCATGCGGCGGCGACCTGGTCGGAGCTATCGGTACAATCAGCGTTGGCATGTCTGTGCGGCCCAGGGCAGCGCTATCGGCGCGACAGCCTTTGCGAATTATTTAACAGCCGCGGGAGCTGCGATGTCAACTTTCGCGGCGCCCGCTGTCGCCAAAATTAAGGATTGCGTCGTATACTCCCTCGCCTTTGACAATCGCGCGCAAAAGCAACATCCGCAGACGTCAGAGAGGACGCGGTTCCAAATGGGCGACGATCCGGAATTGAATCAGGCCGAGGTTCAGCAATACCTGCAGCAGCCGATCGCTCGGGACCCGGCTGCTCGCAATTACCTGAACCTCGACACGGCGATCTTGCTGGGGATCCTGTTCATCGCGGTCGTGTTCAGGTTCCACAACATAACCTTGCCGCTGGTCGACGCTTTCAGCTGGCGCGAGACAAGCACGGCAATGATGGCCGACAATTTTCAACAGCGCAGCTGGAACATCTTCTTCCCGGAGGTGAGTTGGACCGGACCCGGCCCGAGTTATCAGGGCCGCGAGTTCCAGATCGTCAGCTATCTGACCGCCCTGCTCTACCAACTCTTCGGCTGGCACGACTGGTTTGGCCGCGTGGTTGCGGCCTTCTTCGGTCTGGTGACGGTGTTTTCGCTGCACAGGTTGACGGCGCTATGCTGGGGCCAAACGCATGCCCATGCGGCGGCGCTCGCCTACGCGCTGATGCCGGCGGCGATCATGATCGACAGCTCGTTCCTGCCCGATCCGTCGATGCTGGCACTGGTAACAACAGGCGTTTGGCTGTTCGCCAAATACTGGGCTGGCGGCAGCCGATGGCTTTTGCCGCTCGCCGCCGTCAGCTTCACGCTCGGTGCGCTGGCAAAGCCGCCGGGCGTGGCGGCGGGCGCCGTCATCTTCTACCTGATGGTGCGCTGGATTCTGCAGAAGAAACGACGGCAGGCGACCGAGGTCTTCCTGTGGGGATTTTTGAGCCTGGCCATCATCGGCGCCTATTTCAGCTGGGCCATCTATCTCGGCCGCAGCTATCCACCCTATCACGTCGCAGGCAGCGGCTACATCTGGAACTCCGGATTGTGGACGTTCGTCAATGATGGCTTCTACTTCAAATCCGTGTGGAACACCTCTGTCTGGTGGTTCTACGGCTATCCGTTCATGGCGCTGATCGCGGTCGGTTTCTGGATACCGCCCGGCCCCGCCGAAGACCCGACGCAGCGCACCCTTTCGGCCATTCCCTATATTTGGCTGGGTGCGGCCATGATCGTCTACCTGGCGGCGGCGCGCGAAATCACCAGCAACCCCTGGAATTACCACATTTTCCATGTGCCGTTCGCGATGTTCTGCGGCCGCGGCGCGCTTCTTCTGGCAACGTTTGCATCGGGAACCGTTCTGTCGCCGGTCGTGCTGCGTTCGATCTGTATCGTTGTCGTGACCCTCGTGTGGTCGACCTTTCCTCTCGTGAGGACAATGAAGGCGCCGGTCGCGATGAACGGCAAGCTGCTCGGCGAGGAGTTGGCGCGGTTGGCGCAACCGGGCGACCTCGTCGTGGCCATCGCGCCGGAGGTCGGCGATCCCGTCGCCGTCTACTACAGCAGGGCACGCGGCTGGGTGTTCCCGCCTGGCGGAGGCGATGTCGAATGGTCGAAATTCGTCGCGGACGACGCCACCGCGATCGCTCAGCTCGAGGAGTTGCGCGGTCAAGGCGCGGATCTGTTCGGCACGGCCAAGAACGCTGCCGACAATCAGGACCAGTTGTTCATCGAGCATCATGGGGGGGTCGTCGACTATCTGGACAAGACCGCAACCAAGCTTGTGGATTCGGATGCTTTGCTGGTCTATAGGATCACCCGTCCATGAGAGCTGCGACAGCTGTGGGCCTTGACAGGATATGGCCCGACGGCTCAGCGGCCACGCATCCGCCCCGCGGAAGGCCGGCAAGGCGGTGGGCCAGGCGAACCGCCCCAGGATGACGCCTTGGACGTTCAGTCGCCACGATGCCGCCGCTGGAACTGGGCGGTGAAAACCGGCGGAGAATTGGTTGAAAAGAGCAATCTCGATAATGGTGACGCTGGCCCTGCTGGCTTGGCTGGCAAGCGACTCGCGCTGGCGGATGGTCGGCGATGCCTTCGACCGCATCACGCCAGCTACGTTCGCGGTGGCGACGATCGCCTTTTTCGTCACCTATGTCTTGCGTGCGCTACGCGTCTGCGACGAGTTCCGCGACGAGGTGAATGGCCGTTTCGGAGCCTGCCTGCGCGTCATTCTGATCCACAATGCGATGATCAACGTCGTACCCTTCCGGGGCGGCGAGACGGCCTTTCCCTTGCTCCTGCGCCAGGTCTTCGGCGTGCCGATCATGCGCGCCAGCGCCTCGCTGCTGTGGTTCAGGCTGCAGGACGCTTTCGTCGTCGGCGTGCTGGCGCTGGCGGTGTGGCCGGGCCTGCATGCGGCGATAAGGATCGCTGGAATCGCCGCCTTGATCGCTGCCGCCTGGTACCTGCCGCGCTGGGCGCGCGCGCCGCATGACTGGGCCGGGCGCGGCAGGATCGTGGCGAAGCTCGGCCTGCTGCGCGACACCTTCACCGAGGCGACCGGGCGCTCGCGTTACGGCTGGTGGTGGACGATCGCCAACTGGTCGCTGAAGCTCGCCGTGCAGGGATGGCTGCTGGCCCTGATACTGGGAACATCCTTCACGACGGCGTTTCCAGGCGTCGTCGGGGCCGAAGGCGCCGCAATATTGCCGGTGCAAGGCGTCGCCGGCTTCGGCACTTATGAAGCGGGAGCGGCGGCGGCACTGCTCACATCCGGAATTGCGATGAAGAGCGGTCTGCAGGCGGCCCTGGCGCTGCACCTGTTCATCTTCTGCTCGGCTATCGCCACCGGCGCTATAGCCTGGCTGTTTCCCTCGAAATCGACGCTGCCAGGGACTCCGGCCGTCGGACCTGCAAGGAAGCCATCCCAATGAACATATTGCCCATCCCCGCTTCGGGGCTGCCTGAGGGCGCGATGATGCCGGACCATACGCTGTCCATCGTCGTGCCCATGTACAACGAGGCCGAAAACGTCGAGCCGCTGCTGACGCGGATTCACCAGGCGATGGAGCGCTACGAGCAGCCGTGGGAGGTCGTGCTGGTCGATGACGGCAGCACCGACGCGACGGTGAGCGAGATCAGGCGCCTGGCTGCGCATTATGGCCCGCATGTGCATGCGGTCGAACTCGTGCGCAATTACAAGCAGACCGCCGCGATGCAGGCCGGCATCGACGCGGCGCGCGGCGATGTCATCGCCACGATCGACGGCGACCTGCAAAATGATCCCTTCGACATCCCGCGCATGGTCTACCGCCTGCTGAGCGAGGATCTCGACTTGGTGGTCGGCTGGCGCAAGGACCGCCAGGAGGGGCTTTTGATGCGCAGGCTCCCTTCGCGTATCGCCAATGCGCTGATCGCGCGCGTCACCGGCGTGCGCCTCAAGGACTATGGCTGCAGCCTCAAGGTCTATCGCGGCAGCGTCATCCGCAGCGTCAAGCTCTATGGTGAGATGCACCGTTTCATCCCGGCATGGCTGGCTACCGTGACGACCCCCAGACGCATCGCGCAGGAGGTCGTGACGCATCATGCCCGCATCCACGGCCAGTCCAAATACGGCATTTCGCGCACCTTCAGGGTCGTGCTCGATCTGGTGTTCATGTATTTCTTCATGCGCTATCGCACACGGCCCGGACATTTCTTCGGTGGCATCGGCATCACGCTTGGCGCGCTAGGTTCGCTGATACTTGCCTATCTGCTTTGCCTGAAGCTGTTTTTCGCGCAAGACATCGGAACACGGCCGATGCTGTTCACTGGCTTCTTTCTGCTGATCGCCGGAGTGCAGATGGTGACGTCGGGCGTGCTGGCGGAAATGCTGGCCCGCGTCTATCACGAGGCAAACGGATCATCGGCCTATGTCGCGCGGCCACGGCCGGCGCCCGACGACGATGACGGCTGGCTCCGCCCGAGCCGGCCTTCATGAGGAGATCGGAACGCCAGGGATATTCATGGCCACGAGCCCGTGGCGGTCGAAGGGCAAGAGATAAGGCGCAACCCTGCGCCCACCTCTCGCCCTCGACTCGCGCCCCCAGCGAAGACCTCGGCGGCAGCCCTCGGTCAGGCACCGCCACTTACACATGTCGCGGCGAATAGGATTCGCCCGACCTGCTTTAAGCTTCTGATCTGCATGTCGTTGTCCCGGAACCGAGCACACTTCCGGGCGACATGCATTTAGGTCCAATGCTCTAGTAACGCGAACGGCAGCTGGCGCGCTGGCCGAAACCGCTCGGGCCGCAAATCCAGGGCGAATGCCCCAGGAACTGACCGCCATTGCCCGGGCTGTAGGAAACCTTCACCGGTGCCGGCCTATCAATCCGTTGCGGCCGCACGAAGGCCGCGTAGGCCTCCTCCCTGGTACGCGTCACGACGCTCATCTGTGTAAGCGGTTTGCGGTAGAGAAGCTTTGTCTTGACGTGATGGACCTTCCCAGCGTGATGGGCCATTTTGCCGAACCCGTAGTCGATGGTTCGCCCGTTGATCGAGCCGGTCTTGGTTGTATCCATGGTCTGGCAGCCGGACACCATCGAGACGAGCACAAAAGCAGCAACAGCACAGGTATATTTTCTGCCGTTGTTGGCCAAATGTTCCATAACCCTGTTCATCTGCATCTCTCTACCCTTAAACATAATTCGGTTATGTGCGGGTGATATACTTTATAGTCGGCTTCTTTCCGCACTTTTTAAGTGATCATCGCCACTCAATCTGCATACGTATATTAGAACGAACTTATTAAAATTCGTGCAAACAGCATAATGAACACAGTCTTTCGGTGTTCGTTCGAATATGATGAAAATTCGATTGATTGGATCGGAGCCTGGCAGGGCGCGTGGGGTGCTTCGGCAAACGAAGCCTCCGCACCGGTGGCAACGACGGCGATCGGCGCTCAGGCTGGCAGAGTCGAAGGGCTGTTGCAGGTGTTAGGGGACGCTCAGCGCTGCGTTTCCCAACCTGGATCGAAGTAGAAATTGCGGGCGCCGATTTCGCCCATGCCGGCGCCCGAAACTGGGAAAGCCATCTTGACGAGATGAACGGCGCCGGCACCCTGCTGCAGTCCGTAAATGCCCTCCAGGCCGCGGCCGTAAAAACCCGCGAGCGGAGCCGTTAAAGCCACGCCGGCGAGCGAAGCCTGCAAGACAAATTTGCCGATACTTGGCCGAAGGGAAATCTTGTTCTCGGTGACGTGCTTGGCAATGATCACGATGGTCAGCAGGCTATATAAAGCTGCATTGAACGCGGCGAACCAGTAAAAACCCGTGGCGCTCTGCGGATTTTGTACAAGGAGCACGGGCAACGACGCACCGACGGCAAGCGCCACATAGGGGATGACGACACGAACCGGCAGGAGATCCTTCGGGCCGCGGCCCTTCGGTGTGACGCGAAAATCGACAAACGATTTGGTCAGATAGTCGCGGACGGCCGACAGCGTGCCCGCCAGCACCCACGGCCAGCGCGCGAAGAAATGAAACAGCATGCCTTCCCAGCTGAGTGCCTTGGCCGTTACCGGTCGTGAGAGCGCGAACGCCTTCAACATCATCACCAAGACGATCGGCGTAACCGAACTCGGCGCGTAGTGGAGAATGAAATCCAGATACGTCACATTGGCGAAGTTCCGGCCAGAAAACAGCGCGTAGATCGGCATGAGATACGTGGAGAGCGCGAGCAGTGCGAACAGCGGGTACCAAAGCTGGCAGAAAACGAACTGCAACCTCAATCGCAACCTCAGCTTGGAGAGATACATGGGCGAGTATTCGAGCAGGATGGTGGTCAGGCTCCTCGACCACTGGAATTCCTGAGTGACGAGGTCGGCGAAAGTCTGTGGGCCATCACCGTGCGCAATGGCGTCGATTGCATGCACGCCGCGCCAGCCCCCCGCGTTGATCAGCATGGAGGTCGAGTGGTCTTCGGCCAGTTCTGGGCCAAGCCCGCCCGCCTGCTTCAATGCGGCGGTGCGCACTGCATAGTGCGAGCCTATGCACAGTGGCGCTCCGACGCTCGTGTAGCCCGACTGCAGCAGGCCGTGCAGCATTCCCTCCACGAACAGTCGGCCGCGGGCCGACCAACTCTCGGCGGCATTGTTGTCGCAAATGCTCGGCGCCGAGACGTAGCCGACAGCGGGATCGGCGAAGGCCGCCAGCATCTCGCGCAGATAGGTCAGCGTCGGCACGTGATCGGCGTCCATCTGGGCGACGAAGTCGTAGCGTTCATAGCCGTAGTGATCATAGAAGAACGCGAGATTGCCTTCCTTGCAACGGGTTCGGCGCGGCCAGGTCTTGCGATGATAGTCTTCCCGGCCTCGCCGCGTCGAAATCTGGATGTTTCGCGCCTCGCACCATGCGATCGTCTCCTCGGAAGGGTCCTCGTCGGCAAGCCAGGTGTCGTGAGGATAATCCTGCGCAAGCATCGCCTCGAGCGTGCGCGCAACCACGAAAAACGGTTCGGATGGCGCTTTCGTCACCACCATCGCCACCCTCGAACTCGCGGCGACCGTGTAAAATTTGGACGGCCTTTTCGACACAAGCACGAATAACAGGAAATACATCGGCATCAGCGTCAGCCAGGCCAGCACCGTCGTCGCGAAGGCGTATGGCCCGATGTACTCGACATGCTCGGGCCTTAGCCACCAGATCCAGAAAAAACCGAGCGTGACGAACCAGAATGCCAGCGCCAGCCTCAGGATCCATTGCTGAGCGGCAGACAGGACGGGAACCAGAAAAGGGCCCTTCTGCGCCGCCTTGGCCAGAGCCGCCCGAGACCGGCGTTTCGGCCTGTTCTTACCGCTGATGGTCGCTACGTCCGCGGAAACACTCATAAACGTACCGCCGCCACTCTAAGCGTCAGCCGAAGACGGCCGACAACCTTCAACCCCGGCGCCAGAATCCATCGCAAATTTATTAGAGTCAACTAAATTAAGAGCTTCTTAACTATGCTTCTTGGGAACTGGTTAACCTAGCGCCTTTGAAGCGCCGGGCCGATCCGGCGGTCGCGTGCGCCCGACCAGCGCTGGACAGGCAAGCCGGACGTTTTGCGTTGAGGAATTCACCGAGAGGGGGATGGTCCCCATGTCTGGATGAGGACAAGCAGCGTTAACCACGTTGCGAGCGCCAAGGTTAAGCAACCGTTAATTGTGCTTGACTCTTGGCCCCGACCGGCTCTTAAATTAGCTAGGGATGATATATCGGGATGTTGACGCGAATTTGTGAGTATCGCGGCGAACTTTCTCTCTGAAGCTCTTCAGTATCGGAGCCTTGAGGGATAATTTTGGGTGGGTCCGTGCAAAGTTCGCACACTCGCCAATGGTCGCTCCGAAATCCCGCAGATTACGCCAATAGAGCCGATGGGTGTTGGATGGGCGTGTCGATCAGGCATCGACGCGCCGGGCGAAGCCTTGGCTTTCGTAGGAAGTCGGGCCTTGGGAGGCAAACAATGAAACGCTCCGCAGCAAATGCGCTTGTAGTCACGCTGGTTTTGGGCGGAAGCGCCGCGTTCCCCACGGCGGGAGGCGCCGGCTCCGTCCCCGTGACGGACCCCGTTCAGACGAGCAGCGCCGCGTCGGCATTCGGGTCGTACGATCCGTATGGCGATTTCACCAATGACAAGACCGCCAGCATCGAGGAACTGTTCCTGCCTTGGGAAGACGTCGATTTATCGACGCTGCCTCTGGCCGATGCTTATGCCCAGCAGCGCGGGCGCTCGCTGTTGATCACGATCGAGCCGTGGACCTGGTCGAAGGACTGGCGCATCACCCCGCCCGAGCTGCGAGACGGCATATTGGGCGGCAGATATGATGCCAATATGCAGGCGATCTGCGGCTTGGTGGGACAGATGAAAAGCCCGGTGACCATTCGCTGGGCGCAAGAAATGGAAGACAAGAACGGTCGCTTCACCTGGGCCAACTGGGCACCGAAGGACTGGATTTCCGCCTACAAGCGCGAAGTCGATATCTGCCGCAAGGCCGCCCCCACGGCCAAATATATGTGGTCGCCCAAAGGCGATGAAGGCTTGGAAAAATACTACCCTGGTGACGACTATGTCGACGTGATCGGCCTGTCGGTGTTCGGCCTGCAGAAAAAGGACAACGACGAGGCCGGTCACGACCGTACGTTCGCCGAGTTGCTGAAGCCAGGCTATGATCGCGTTGCGGGGTTCAACAAGCCGATCGTGGTGGCGGAACTCGGCTATGTCGGCAAGCAGGACTATGTTTCGAAGTGGCAGGACGATTCTCGCAAGTCCTATGCGGAGTTCCCGGCGCTGACTTCAGTTGTCTACTTCAACCAGAAGGAAGTGTGGCCGTGGCTGGGGGGCTATGGTCTGCCCGACTGGAGGGTGACCCAGCACGTCCTGCCGTAGACGCGTCGTCCCGATGCGTCCCGACACGATCGGGATGGATCTCCATCTTTCTGTTTGTTTGCCATCCATGCCGAACCAGCGTTTCGGCATGATGGTGAGGCGTGGCGTGAATCAGTCCGTGGAGTAGTTCCGTGAAACGAGTGCTGGGTAATTGTCTTGGAGCGGCATTCGCCTGCTCCGTTCTTGTTCTTGCCTTACAGGTCCCCGCGACAGCCAAGACAGCGGCCAAAATCGCCGAGCAGGCGCAAAAGGGCGCCGTGGTGCCCGACGAAGGCGTCTACCAGATCTATCAGAACCGTTCGTGGATGTGGGGCAATCACGGGGCCGCGTTCTTTGCCGTCAGGCAGCGGCAATTTAACGCCTGGTCGACGGAAAAGGGCCAGCCGGGCTATGGCGACGGGATATGGTTCATCCCCGGCGGCGGCAAGTTGTGCTACCGCGCGCAATGGCACGGCTCCTGGGGCGTGAAGGGCTCAATGACCTGCTTCGAGCATCGCCAGACCGGCAAGGCGATCTACAAGCGCAAGTCGCCTGATGGCGAGTGGTACGTTTTCAGGAGTTCGCATCGGAACCGGTCGGACGAGTCCGCGAAATTGAAATACGGCGACTACGTCACCAGGAAACAGACACGGATCAAGGCAAGGCTTTAGAACCGTCCTCCGCGAAAGCCGCCGGGCTGGAGTTGTTCATCGTTCCAGGCGAACGTCGAACTGCTCTTCGTTCTAGCGCAATTCGCCAGGCAAGGCGCTGCGCGCTTTTCCCGGGATAGGTCCACACTTTCCGTGGAATTGCTCTACGCCTTGCGCTCCCAGCGGCGGTCCGCGGCTTGCTGCCAGTAGGTCACGGCGTGGCCGGCGTCCTTCATCGTCTTCCAATGCGCCCGGGCCATCTCGACCTGGGCCGCGTCATGGCCGTCGAACAGGAACACCGCACGCTCATAGCCGCCGAGGTCGGGCGGAGCCGCGCCGTCTACGAGGAACCTGATCTTGGCTTGGTTGGGATTGCCCTCGCCGGTGGTCAACAGGATTGGCTGTTCACCGGGATAAGCTTCGCGATCGGTCGCGTGCGCCAGGAAAGAATCGTCGCGGAAAGTCCACAGATGCTGGTCGAGCGCGTCGCGCCGCTCCTCGGTGCCGGTCTGCACCACGGCGCGCCAGCCGCGATCGATGCTGCGCTCGAGCAGGCCCGGCAGCGCATCCTCCAGCGTCGATTCGGTCAGATGGTAGAACAGCACATCGGCCATGGACGAACGTCAGCTCTCGTAGTGATCACGCACCAGCCGGTCCAGCAGCCGAACGCCGAAACCCGAACCCCAGGACTGGTTGATCTCGTTCAACGGCGAGCCCATCGCGGTCCCGGCAATATCGAGATGCGCCCAGGGCGTGTCCTTGACGAAGCGCTGCAGGAACTGCGCGGCAATGATCGCGCCGCCGTAGCGGCCGCCGATGTTCTTCATGTCGGCGTTCTTGGAATCGATCAGCTTGTCGTATTCGGCGCCGAGCGGCATGCGCCACAGCCGTTCCTGCGTTGACTGTCCGGCCGCGGTCAGCCTTTGCGCCAGTTCGTCGTCGTTGGAGAACAGGCCGGCATAATGCAGGCCGAGCGCAACCATGATGGCGCCGGTCAGCGTTGCCAGGTTGACCATGAATTTCGGCTGGAAGCGGTCGTTGCAGTACCACAGCGCGTCGGCCAGAACGAGGCGCCCCTCCGCGTCGGTGTTGAGCACCTCGATGGTCTGTCCGGACATGGAGGTGACGATGTCGCCGGGGCGCTGGGCATGACCGTCGACCGCGTTTTCGACAAGACCGATGATGCCGACGACATTGGCCTTGGCTTTGCGCGCGGCAAGCGCATGCATCAACCCGGTCACGGCGGCGGCCCCGCCCATGTCGCCCTTCATGTCCTCCATGCCCGAGGCCGGCTTGATCGAATTGCCGCCGGTGTCGAATGTGACACCCTTGCCGACGAAGGCGACGGGCCTGTCCTTCGGCTTGCCGCCGTTCCACTGCATGACCGCCATGCGGGCGCCCCGGGGCGAGCCTTGCGCGACGCCGAGCAGCGAACCCATGCCGAGCTTCTTCATCTCCTTCTCGGTCAGGATCTCGACGTTGACGCCGAGTGCCTCGAGTTCCTTGGCGCGGGCGGCGAACTCGACAGGTCCCAGCACGTT
Organism: Mesorhizobium australicum WSM2073; assembly: GCF_000230995.2. Taxonomy (NCBI): domain Bacteria; kingdom Pseudomonadati; phylum Pseudomonadota; class Alphaproteobacteria; order Hyphomicrobiales; family Phyllobacteriaceae; genus Mesorhizobium; species Mesorhizobium australicum. The sequence continues at coordinate 4,829,565 of NC_019973.1, forward strand.
TGCCGGTTCGTTGACGAGATCGCGCGCCAGAAGCACACCGTCGATCACCGCCTCGGCATCGGCGAAAGCTTTCTTGGCGCCTGCGGGGTCGGCGGTATGGATGGTCACCTTGACCGGCTTTTTCGGATCGGGCTTACCGTTCCCTTGGCCACCCCCCTGGCCGCCTCCTTGGCCGTCGTCCTTATCCTTCCTGGTCTTGTACTTGTCGAAGGAATAGCTGCGCAAAAGAATGCCCGCCGCGAGGTTCGCGGCATCCTTGCCATCGGGCGAAGCGCCGGCCAGGTCGAGCACCACGGCCACGTCGGTTGCCTTGCGCAGCGATGCCGCAATGGTGCCGCCGAGCTTCAGCCAGGCATATTCGTCGAGCCCCGCGACCTTGCCGGCGCCGATCGCGACCAACCTGTCGAGCGACGTCGTTTCCGGCGCCAGGATTTCGACGATGCCGGCGAGCTTGCCGGTAAACTCGGCGATCGGGAAAGCCCGATCCAGCGTCTTGCCCGGATCGTAAGCCCTGGCCGCATCGCTCAGGCCGCCACTATCCGCCGACAGCACGAAGACCGTGCCCTTCCTGCTCGCCGCCGCCTGGGGCGCGGCGAATTTCGCAAAGGCGATCGACGGTCTCGGGTTCATCATGTCCTGCTTTCGGGGATTGGGCGACTTTGCGCGAAGCGGTGTGAAGTGATCCGCGACATTTGGTCGTTTTCCGGCATTTGGCAAGACTTTGCCAAAATGGCTGCCCATATGAGACGTGGAATCGAAGGCGATTCGTCGCGGCACGGCCCCGCTTCATGCCGCAACCTGTTGTTAACCATCGATGTTCGTCCTTTCTTATCCATTGCCGCCGACACTCCGATCCGCTGCGGCACGCGACGTGGGACGGGAACCAGATCGCCTGCCTGATGCAGCCCAACGGAGCCAGTTGTGCGGGCGTCGCCGGACAGCTACCCTTAGCGTGGTGGCATGATGCCGTTCGAGAAAATCGAGTAAAGCCTTCATGAAGGTCATTGAACGCTACATCATGCGGCGCACTTTCGTTGTCTTCATCGCAGCGCTGGTCTGGACGCTGGCCATCGTGTGGACGACGCAGGTGCTGGCCAAGATCAATCTGGTCACGGACAGCGGCCAGTCGGCCTTGACCTTCTTCGAGGTCGCGTCTCTCATTCTCCCTTCTATCGTTCCGATCGTCGTGCCTTTCGCGCTCGTGGTGGCGGTCGCGCAGACACTCAGCGTGATGAATTCGGATTCGGAACTCGCGGTGGTCAATGCATCGGGTGCCTCGCGCTGGACCATCGTGCGGCCGATCATGCTGCTGGCGCTGGCCGCCAGCGTCTTTTCATTCGCCGTGGACAACGGCATCGACCCCTATGCACGACAGAAGAACCGCGCCCTGGTGGCGGAGTCGCGCGCCGACCTTTTGTCGCTGATCATTCAGGAAGGCACCTTCCGCAAGATCGAGGAAGGACTGTTCCTGCAGATTGGCGAGCGGCTTCCCGACAACCGGCTGGGTGGCATCTTCGTCGCCGATTCCCGTGAGGAAGGCGTCAATCTCGTCTATTATGCCAAGACCGGCAGCATCATCGAGCGGGGCGGCGAAAAGGTGCTGATGATGAACGACGGCGTCATCCATCGCAAGACGCTGACAGGCGACCTCAGTGTCATCCGGTTCACGTCCTATGCCTTCGACATGTCGGCCTTCATGTCGGCGGCCAACCAGGTGACGCTCCTGCCAAAAGACCAGACCACCCAGTACCTGCTCAATCCAAGCCCCAACGACAAGAACTACCAGCAAAGTCCGCAGGAGTACCGGGCGGAGATCGACCAGCGGTTTTCGGAATGGACATACTCCATGGTTTTCGCACTGATCGCGCTCGCGGTCGCGGGAGACGCGCGTTCGCATCGCGAGGCGCGCGTCAATCCGCTGATCACCGCCATCGCGATATCGCTGTTCGTACGCTGGCTGGGATTCTTCGCCGCAAGCAAGGCCGACGAGGTCCCGCAATATTCCTATGTGGTCTATGGCATACCGATCGCGGCTTCCGCGGTGGCGATCTGGTTCATTGTGTCGAACCGGACCATGGAACTGCCGGTTGCCTGGGCGGACTGGATGACAAACCTGGCCAGCCGCATCGGTGACGGGTGGAATGCCCTCAAGTCTCGTTTGTCCAGGCGCGACACCTCGGGCCAGGGAGTCGGCTGATGGGCTGGACGCTGGGCCGTTACTTCTTCTTCCGTTACGTGGCGATCACGATCTGGTTCTTCATCGGCCTTCTGGCGCTGGTGTTCCTGATCGATTTCACGGAATTGTCGGGCCGCACCACTGGCCTGCCGGGCTTCACCTATGGGACGGCGATGGCCATTTCAGGCCTTCGAATGCCCATGATCATGCTGCAGACGGTGCCGTTTGTCGGCTTGTTCTCGGCGATGGCGACGCTGGTTTCGCTCAACCGGCGTTACGAACTCGTTATCGCGCGGTCCGCGGGCGTCTCCGCCTGGCAGTTCCTTTTGCCGTGCTGCATCGGCGCATTGCTGTTCGGCGTCGTGTCGGTCGGGATCATCAACCCGCTTGCCGCCCACGCTTTCTCCTTGTCCGAACAGATCGAGACCGAGCTGCGCTCCGGCAAGTCCAATACCGTTTCAGCCGATGCCGCGCCCTGGATTCGCCAGAAAACCAGTTCCGGCGACACGATCATCGGCGCGCGGGCCATCCTCGACCAGGGCCTCGAGATGGCCGACGCCGTGTTTTTCATCCTCGACCAGCAAGGCAACATCGTCGAGCGCAAGGACGCCGCACGGGCCTACCTGCGCGACGGCTATTGGGAATTGCAGGATGTAAAGACGTTCAGGAACGGCACCATCCAGCCCGTCGCGAGCGATCGTGTGCCGACCAATCTGAAGCCGGAATTCGTGCAGGAGCGGCTGGCGCGCCCGGAGACAATTCCCTTCTATGACCTGCCCGGAAAAATCGAGGTTGCCCGTTCCTTCGGCCTCAAGGCAAATGCCTTTGCCATGCAGTTTGATTCGCTGGTGGCGTTGCCGTTCCTGCTCGTCGCCATGACGCTGATTGCGGCAACAGTTTCAATGCGATTTGCGAGGATGGGACAATCGGCAACGATGATTCTGGGTGGCGTCGTTGCCGGGTTTCTGCTTTATGTCGTTTCGGTGCTGGTGAAGGCGTTCGGCGTGGCGGGGTTCGTGCCGACTGCCATAGCCGCCTGGGTGCCGGTCGTGGTAGCTATGTTCTTCGGGGTGACTTTCCTGCTATACAAGGAAGACGGCTAGTGAGGGAGGCGTTTTTGCCCAGCGACAGGCAGGCCCATTTGGCGCGCCTTTATGCGGCGAGCGCCTTGGCGTGCCTGCTTGCCTGCGGCGTCCCGGTGCCGGCCTTCGCGCAGGAGGTCGGCAACTTGGCGACCACCGTTCCATCCGGTTCGCAGATGCTGCTGGCCGCCGACACGCTGGAATACAACAACGACAACCAGACCGTGACCGCCGTCGGCGGCGTGCAGATCGACTACGGCGGCAACCGCCTCGTCGCCCAGAAGGTCGTCTACAACCGCAACACCAAGCGGATGGTTGCCAGTGGCAATGTCGAAATCGTCAACAGCGACGGCACGAAGATCAATTCACAACACATCGACATCACCGACGATTTCGCCGACGGTTTCGTCAACGCGCTGCGCGTTGAAACGGTCGACAAGGCCTATTTCGCCGCCGAAAGCGCCGAACGCATGGGCGGCGTGCTGACCACCTTCCACAATGGTGTCTACACCGCCTGCGAACCGTGCGAGGACAAGCCCGACAAGGCGCCGACATGGCGCGTCAAAGCCAGGAAGATCATCTGGAACGGTGAGAAGAAGACGGTTCGCTTCGAGAACGCGAATTTCGAGTTCTTCGGCTTTCCGCTGGCTTACCTGCCGGCGTTCGAGATCGCCGATCCCACCGTGAAGCGCAAGAGCGGCTTCCTGATCCCCAGCATCGGCTACAACAGCCATCTGGGGTATAGCGTCAAGGTTCCCTATTATTTCGCCCTTTCGCCGACATATGATCTGACGGTGACCGGAAGCGGTTACACCAAGCAGGGCTTCCTCGGCGAAGCCGAATGGCGCCAGCGCTTCAACAACGGCGAATACACATTTAAGGTCGCCGGGATCCAGCAGCAGGATCCGGACGCTTTTCTCGATGCCGCCGGTTTTCCGCCCTCCGGGAACAATGTGAATTCAGGCGCGGCCGGCGATCCGAACAAGTTCCGCGGCATGATGGGCACGCAGGGGCAGTTCGCCATCAACGAACGCTGGAATTTCGGCTGGGACGTGTTGCTGCAGACCGACAAGAACTTCTCGAATACCTACAACATCGCCAAGTACAATTCATACGTCCACCAGTCGTCGGTCTATTTGACCGGTCTGAACGACCGCAACTATTTCGACGTGCGCGCCATGCATTTCGAAGTTCAGGAAAACACGCCGAACGACAATGCCGCCGCGAGAAGTGGCCAGCAGCCCTGGGTGCTGCCCTCGCTTGATTATGCCTATATCCCCGACACATCGGTCGGCGGCGGCCAGTTGTCGCTCAACGTCAACACGCGCGTCATCCGCCGCGAAGATCTCGACGAGGCTTTCAACACGCCATACGACTCTTCTACGCTTGCTCAGCGCGTGCGCGGCATCGAAGGCGAGTCCGGCCGCCTCACCGCCGAGGCCGAGTGGAAACGGAGCTTCGTCACTGATGACGGGCTGGTATTGACACCGCTGCTGGCATTCCAGGGCGACGTTGATTACGTCCGCGCTTCATCAGCTTCGCTTGCGGCCATTCAGGAGATGGCCGCCAACCCTGTGATAAATACCAGCGAAGACATGCGCTCGTCCTTTGCCCGCTACATGGCGACCGCCGGGCTCGAGATGAGCTGGCCCCTGTTGTTCTCGCTGGCCAGCGGGTCGAGCCACGTTGTCGAGCCGATGGCACAGGTGTTCCTGCGTCCGAACGAACAGTATGTCGGCGGCCTTTCCATTCCCAATGAAGACGCGCAGAGCATGGTTTTCGATGCGACCACGCTGTTCGAGCGCGACAAGTTCTCCGGTTATGACCGTATCGAGGGCGGCTCGCGTGCCAATGTCGGGCTGCGCTATTCCGGCTCCTACATCAATGGCTGGGGGACCAATGCCATCTTCGGCCAATCCTATCAAATTGGCGGCGAGAACTCCTTCGCGGCCCCCGACCTGGTCAATGTCGGCGCAAATTCAGGCCTTGAGACCACCAAGTCCGACTATGTCGGCCTGTTTGGCATAACCAGCCCCAATGGATTCGCGGCCTCGGTCAGCGGCCGGTTCGACGAACAGAGCTTCGAGATCCGCCGCGCCGAGCTGAAAGCTGCCTATTCCGGCCTGCCGGTGTCGTTGAGCGCCAAGTATGCCTTCATCCAGGCCCAGCCGCTCTACGGTTTCACCACCGACCGTCACGAGGTCACGCTGGGTGCATCCACGCATCTTGCCGAGAACTGGCGCGTGTTCGGGACAGGAACCTACGATTTGCAAGAGGGCCTGCTGGTCAAGGACGGGGTGGGCTTCGCCTACAACGATTCCTGCTTCACCTATCTGATGACGTACGCGCAGTCGCGTGACCTGAACACCAGGGAAGTGACGCAAAGCATCGGATTCAACCTCTCGTTCCGCACCCTCGGCGACTTCGGCTCGTCGAGCAACGGAGTCGACACCATCCAATAGGCGGCGACATCGTTTCGCCGCATAGGGCTGGCACGGATTCGCGCATCCGGAACGGGCGGAGCCGGGAATAGAATTGGGATGCCAAGGATGAGGAAATACCTCTTTTCAGCAGGGTTCGCGTTGCTTGTGGCGGCGACATCCGTGTCAATGACCGTCATGACGCCGCCGGCTTTCGCCAGCGAGATCAAATACGTCGTCAACGACATACCGATCACCACCGGTGATATCGCCCATCGTGCCGCCTTCCTGAAGCTGCAGCGCAAAAAGGGTGATGCTGGCCAGGAAATGATCGACCAGACGCTGCGGCTCGCCGAGGCCAGGCGGCTTGGTATCCGCATCAGCGATGCACAGGTCGAGGCCGCCTATCAGCGCTTTGCCGCCAACAACAAGATGCAGCGCGGCCAGCTCGACGGCGTCATGGAAAAATCCGGCGTCGGCAAGGACCATTTCAAGGAGTTCATCCGCGCCCAGATGGCCTGGAACCAGGCCTTGAGCGCGCGCTACCGTTCCGGCGAAGGCGGCAGCGTGACCGAACAGGACGCGGTGCGACGCATGCTCGACAAGGGCGGCGCCAAGCCGAGCGCCATGGAATACATGCTGCAGCAGGTCATCTTCGTCGTGCCGGCGGCCGAACGCAGCGCGACGCTGGCCAAGCGCAAGCGCGAGGCCGACGCCATGCGCGCTCGCTTCAACGGCTGCAACACGACGCGCGAGTTCGCCAAGGGCCTGATCGACGTCACGGTTCGTGATCTCGGCCGGGTTCTGGCGCCGCAACTGCCGCCAGACTGGGCCGAGCAGATCAAAGCGACCAAGGTCGGCGGCGCCACCGTTACGCGCGAGACCGAACGCGGCGTCGAGTTCATCGGCATCTGCTCGTCGCGCGAAGTGTCCGACGACAAGACCGCCCAGATGGTGTTCCAGAGCGAAGGCTCCAACGACAAGGCCGCCGACGATCTCAGCAAGAAATATGTCGACGAACTGAAGGCCAAAGCCCGCATCGTCAAGCGCTGACGTGGGTAGCGCGATGACCGCGCTGGCGTTGAGTGTCGGCGACCCATCGGGTATCGGCCCTGAAATAGCCATCGCCGCCTTCCTTGCGCGTGACGCCGTCGGCTTGCCGCCGTTCTATCTGCTGGCCGACCCGGCTGTGGTCGCCGCGCGCGCACACCGCCTTGGCATTTTGCTGCCCGTCCAGGAGGTGACGCCGGTGCAGGCGATCGAGGTCTTTGGCCACGCCTTGCCGATCGTTCCGCTGACGGCGCGCTTCATCGACAGCCCCGGCCGGCCGGACCCGGCCAATGCGGCCGGCACCATCGAAGCGATCGACCGTGCGGTCGCCGCCTGCCTTGCCGGTGAGGCCGCCGCCGTCGTGACCTGCCCGATTGCCAAGAAGCCTCTCTATGATGCGGGCTTCCTTTTTCCCGGCCACACCGAATATCTGGCGCATCTCGCGGCTCGGCACAGCGGCGTCGAGGCGATGCCGGTGATGATGCTGGCAGGCCCCGACCTGCGCACCGTTCCCGTCACCATCCACATCGCCCTGGCCGAGGTGCCGAAGGTCCTGAGCACCGAATTGATCGTCGCGACCGCGCGCATCGCCGCGGCCGACCTTGCCAGCCGCTTCGGCATCGCCAGGCCGCGGCTCGCCATTGCCGGCCTCAATCCGCATGCCGGCGAAGGCGGCTCGATGGGCACGGAAGACGAGCACATCGTGCGCCCGGCGGTCGACATCCTGCGCGCCGAAGGCATCGACGCTTTCGGCCCCCTGCCCGCCGACACGCTGTTCCATGCCCGGGCGCGGGCAGGTTACGACGCGGCACTTTGCATGTATCACGATCAGGCCTTGATCCCGGCCAAGGCGCTGGCCTTCGACGAGGCGGTCAACGTCACGCTGGGCCTGCCCTTCATCCGCACCTCGCCCGACCATGGCACCGCCTTCGACATCGCCGGCAAGGGCATTGCGCGGCCCGACAGCCTGATCGCGGCGCTGAAGCTCGCCAGAAAACTCGCCGACACCGACGCAAGGGCCGCGGCCGCATGAGCATCGATGGGCTGCCGCCGCTGCGCGAAGTCATCGAGCGTCATGGACTGCAGGCGAAAAAGGCGCTTGGGCAGAACTTCCTGCTCGACCTCAATTTGACAGGCAAGATCGCGCGCAGCGCCGGCGACCTGACAAATGCCACGGTGATCGAGGTCGGGCCCGGGCCCGGAGGGCTGACGAGGGCGCTGCTTTCCAACGGCGCCCGCCGGGTCGTTGCCATAGAGCGCGACGAACGCTGCCTGGCAGCGCTTGCCGAAGTCTCGGCTCATTACCCCGGCCGGCTGGAGGTGATTTCGGGCGACGCGCTGAAGACCGACTTCGCCGCCCTCGCCGCAGAGGCGGCTGGAGATAGCGGGCAGGTGCGGATCGTGGCCAATCTGCCCTACAATATCGGCACGGAACTGCTGGTCAGATGGCTGACGGTCACGGACTGGCCGCCCTTCTACGCCTCCATGACATTGATGTTCCAGCGTGAGGTCGCCCAGCGCATCGTCGCAGCGCCCGACAGCGACGCCTATGGCCGGCTGGGTGTGCTCGCCGGCTGGCGCACGCAGGCCAGGATCGCCTTCGACGTGCCGCCTCAGGCCTTCACGCCACCGCCCAAGGTCACCTCTTCGGTGGTGCATCTCGAGCCCCGCGCGACACCCCTGCCCGCCGATGTGAAGAAACTCGCTCGGGTCACGGAAGCCGCCTTCGGCCAACGCCGAAAGATGCTGCGGCAAAGCGTGAAAAGCCTCGGCGGCGAGGCCTTGCTCGAACGAGTGGGGATCGACCCGACACGACGCGCCGAAACGCTTAGCGTCGAGGAGTTCGTGCGGCTGACCAATGCAGTGTAGCTCTCTTCTCGCCGCTCACGCAGGGAGAAGGAAAAAAGCGGTCAATCCGTCTTCTCGTCCAGCAAGCCCGACACGAAATCGAAAAGACCTGGCCGGCGGTCGCGGCGCAGCCGCTCTGCCACGACGATGCCGCGCACTTCGGCGAAAGCACGGTCTAGATCGTCGTTGACGATGACGAAGTCATATTCCTTCCAGTGCTCGATCTCGTTGCGGGCGTTCTTCAGCCGCGTCTCGATCACCGCTTCCTGATCCTCGGCGCGGCGCTTCAGCCGCGCCTTCAATTCCTTCATCGACGGAGGCAGGATGAAGATCGAGACGATGTCGGCGCGCATCTTCTCCTTGAGCTGCTGGGCGCCCTGCCAGTCGATGTCGAACAGCATGTCGCGTCCCTGCGCCAGCGCCAGTTCGGCAGGTTCACGCGGCGTCGCATAGCAATTGCCATGCACCTCGGCCCATTCGAGCAGCGCGTCGGAATCACGCAGCCGCTCGAATTCGCGCATCGTGCGGAAATGGTAGTGAACGCCCTCGATTTCCGAGCCGCGGCGAGGCCTTGTGGTGACCGAGACCGACAGTTCGAGGCTGGAATCGCTCTCAAGAAGATTGCGCGCGATCGTCGACTTGCCGGCACCCGATGGTGACGACAGGACGAGCATCAACCCCCGGCGGCGGATGCGGGACCCCAAATCCCTGGCAACCATCGGTTCCTTGGCAACCATCGGCTACTCCAGATTCTGGACCTGTTCGCGAAACTGGTCGACGACCGCCTTCAGTTCCAGTCCGATCGCGGTGACGGCGGCGGCATTCGACTTCGAACACAGCGTATTCGATTCGCGGTTAAATTCCTGTGCCAGAAAATCGAGCTTGCGGCCAACGGCGCCGCCGCCCTCGAGCAAGGCCCGGCCAGACGCGACATGCGTTTTCAGCCGGTCGATCTCCTCGCGAATATCGGCCTTGGTGGCAAGAAACGCCGCCTCCATGTGCAATCGGCTTGCATCCAGATTGGCGGATGCATCCATCAACAGCCTGACCTGCTCGGCGATGCGTTCGCGGATCGCCGCCGTATCGCGCGACGGATCCGCTTCCGCGCGCAGGGTCAGTGTCTCGATAACGTCGATATGACCGGACAAAAGCAGGGCCAATGCGGCACCTTCGCCTTGCCGGGCCTGTTCCAGGCCGTTCAGCGCCACGTCGAGCGCGGCCATGATGGCGGTGTCGAGCGCGGCCCGCGCCTCGTCGGTTTCGATGGTTTCGGGAACGTCGAGCACACCACGCAGCGACAGCAAACCGTCAGCCGTTGCGGGCGCGACGCCGAACTGTTCCTGCAATCGCTTGGCCAGGCCGGCGAGATCTTTCAAAAACACCTCGTTGACGACTGGTTGCGCCTGCGCGCCGGCGGCACGGCCGATGGTCAACGTCGCCTGGAAGTTGCCGCGCGCGAAACGCTTCTGCAGCGTTTGCCGAAGCACAGGCTCCAACCGCTCGAACCCTTGAGGCAGCCGCAACCGTACCTCGACGCTCTTGCCGTTGACGGATTTGACTTCCCAGGCAATGGAGGTGCCGTCATGCTCGGCGACGGCGCGCGCAAAACCGGTCATGCTCTGCAAATTCATGTCGCCTGCACATCCCTGGCGCCTCACCCCGAAACCGGTTTTCCGGAGGGACGAGTGCGGCTTAACTTAAAATGACCATTCCGCGAATACGTCGAAATTGGACGCCTGGCGTTCCTTCAAATGTCAGGCCGCCGCCTTCCAGGCAACGCTTTTCTTCGCCTTACTGGGCCGCGCCCGCATCACCGCCAGCATCGCCATCGATGCCGCTGTCAATGGCAGGCTTCTCGTCAGCTGGCTTGTCGTCAGCAGGCTTGTCGGCACTGCCGCTGGCACCGGCGGCAGCAGCGGCCTTGGCTGCCTCATCGGCCTGCTTCTTCTGCAGCGCGCGATAGCGGGCGACGTTTTCATTATGCTCGTTCAGCGTCGAGGCAAAGACGTGACCGCCCGTGCCGTCGGCGACGAAATAGAGATCGTCGGTCTTCGACGGGTTGGCCACGGCCTCGAGGGCCGCGCGGCCTGGATTGGCGATGGGCGTCGGCGGCAAGCCGCTGATCACATAGGTGTTGTAAGGCGTCTGCTTCTGGATGTCGGACTGATAGATCGGGCGATCCGCCGGCTTGCCCTTGCCGCCAAACAGACCGTAGATGATGGTCGGATCGGACTGCAGGCGCATGCCCTTGGCCAACCGATTCAGGAAGACGGCGGCCACGCGCGAGCGTTCGTCGCCCTTGCCGGTTTCCTTCTCGACGATCGAGGCCAGGGTGACAAAGTCCTCGACGCTGGCCAGGGGCAGATCCGGCGAGCGCCGCTGCCACACCTCATCGACCAGTTTCTTCTGATCGGCGAGCAGCTTGTCGACCATCTGCTGACGCGTTGCGCCACGCGTGAAGCGCAGCGTGTCGGTGGCAAGGCTGCCTTCAGGGGGTGTCTTCGCCGGCATATCGCCGCTCAAAGCCGGTTCGTCGGCGATGCGCTGCAAGGCCTGCTCGACCGTCAGCCCCTCGGGAATAGTCAGCGAATACATCACCGACTTGCCGCTCTTCAGCAGTTCCATGATGTCGCGCATGGATGCCCTGGGCTTGATCTCGTACTCACCGGCCTTGAGCGCGGAATCGTTGCCGAAGGCACGCACCCCGAGGCGGAATACGCGGGCGTCGCTGATCAATCCGCGGCGCTCGAGCTGGTCGGCAATGTCCTGGACGCCGGTGCTGGGCTTGACGAGGAAAGTGTCGCCATTGGCGGATGGGCCGGGTTCGGTAAACTCCTGCTTGCCGAAATAGAGGGCCACGCCCGCCGCCAGAACGATCAGCATCACCGCCGAGATGACGAAGTTCATGAACACGACGACCTGGCTGCGCGAAGCACGCGAACGTTTCGGCGGCGGTGTTCCGGCTTCCGGCCGCAAGGCTTCGCTGGCCGTCTTCGGCACGATCGGCCCGGTGTTCGCCGGCCTTTGCCCGAATTCTCCGTTGCCCGACGGATTAGTGTTCATGTCGCCCTACCGTTCGATCTCTCAACGAATCCCCTGCGGCAGAGTAGGGGCGAATATGGCAAAATTGACGGCACGCCAAAGCATTGCACGGTAACCGGACCGTCAGCCATTATACCGCTGGAAGACGAGCGAGGCGTTGGTGCCACCGAAGCCGAAGGAATTGGACAGTGCCACGTCGATCTGGCGGACGCGTGGCTTGTTCGGCACCAGGTCGATCGCCGTTTCGCGTTCTGGATTGTCGAGGTTGATGGTCGCCGGTGCGATATTGTCGCGGATGGCGAGAATCGAAAAGATCGCTTCGGCCGCGCCTGCCGCTCCCAGCAAATGGCCGATCGACGACTTGGTCGACGACATCGAAATCTTCGACGCCGCATCGCCGACCAGCCGCTCGACGGCGCCGAGTTCGATCGTATCGGCCATGGTCGAGGTGCCGTGCGCATTGATGTAGTCGACATCGGCCGGCGTAAGCTTTGCCCGGTTCAACGCCGCCGTCATGCAACGGAAAGCGCCATCGCCATCTTCAGCCGGTGCGGTGATGTGATAGGCATCGCCGGTCAGGCCGTAGCCGGTCACCTCGGCATAGATCTTGGCGCCGCGCGCCTTGGCATGCTCAAGCTCCTCCAGCACGAGGACGCCGGCGCCCTCGCCCATGACGAAGCCGTCACGGTCGCGGTCATAGGGCCGCGAGGCCGTTTGCGGGGTATCGTTGCGCTCGGTCGACAGCGCCCGGCATGCGGCGAAGCCGGCGAGCGACAGCCGGGTCACCGGCGATTCGGCGCCGCCAGCCAGCATGATGTCGGCATCGCCGAAGATGATCAGCCGGGCGGCGTCGCCAATGGCGTGCGCGCCGGTCGAGCAAGCGGTGACGACAGCGTGGTTGGGGCCTTTCAACCCGTGCCGGATCGAAACCTGGCCCGACACGAGATTGATGATGTTTCCGGGAATGAAGAACGGGCTGATGCGTCGCGGGCCGCGTTCCTTGAGGATGATCGCGTTCTCGGCGATGCCCTCAAGACCGCCGATACCGGAGCCGATCAGCACACCGGTGGCGCAACGCTCCTCCTCGGTTGAAGGCTGCCAGCCGGAATCCTTCAGCGCTTCATCGGCGGCCGCGATCCCGTACAGGATGAAGTCGCCGATCTTGCGGAGTTCCTTCGGCTCAAGAATGGCTTCGGGATTGAGCGTGCCGTTGGAGCCGTCGCCGCGCGGAATGACGTGGGCGATCTTGCAGGCAAGATCGTCCACCTCGAACTCGGTGACGCGCTTGGCAGCGCTGCGGCCGGTCAGCAGTTCCTTCCAGCCGTGCTCGAAGCCCATACCGAACGGCGAAACCAGGCCAAGGCCCGTGACGACGACACGCCTCATCGCAGGTCCTCCCCGGTGACGACTGCGAAAAGCGTCAGGCCGAAGCCTTGTCGATGTACTTCACCGCATCGCCGACCGTCAGGATGGTCTCGGCCGCGTCATCGGGGATCTCGACGCCGAATTCTTCTTCAAACGCCATGACGAGTTCAACCGTGTCGAGGCTGTCAGCGCCCAGATCATCGATGAAGCTCGCCTGCTCCGTCACTTTGTCGGCATCGACGCCAAGGTGCTCGATGACGATCTTCTTGACGCGCTCTGCGGTGTCACTCATTTGGGGCATCCTCGTCTATTGTTTGTCTGTCTTCGTTAGCGGGCGGAATGCCGCTAATCAAGCTGAAAGATGGTCCTGCCGGAAACGCAACGGCCACGGACCGGTTTTTGCCCGAACCGCCGGGTTGCGGGCCGCATTACACGAAAAATAGCCGAGGTCCAAGCCGAAATGGTGGGTTTTCACAGCCCGTCGGCGTTGCTGTCGGACCTCGCTCAGATCATCGCCATACCGCCATTCACATGAATGGTCTGCCCGGTTATGTAGGCGGCCTCGTTCGAAGCCAGATAAGCAACGGCGGACGCCACTTCGGCACTGGTGCCCATGCGCTTGGTGGGGATCGCCGCCATGATCGCCTCTTTCTGCTTGTCATTGAGCTTGTCGGTCATCGCCGATTCGATGAAGCCCGGCGCGACGCAGTTGACGGTGATGTTGCGGGTGGCGATCTCCTGCGCCAGCGATTTGGACAAGCCGATCATGCCGGCCTTGGAGGCGCAGTAATTCGCCTGGCCGGGATTGCCGGTCACCCCGACCACCGAAGTGATGTTGATGATGCGGCCATGGCGGCGGCGCATCATCGGGTGAGTGAGTTCACGGGTCAGCCGGAAAACGGCGGTGAGATTGACCTCCAGCACCGTATCCCAGTCGGCGTCCGACATGCGCACGAACAGGCCGTCCTTGGTGATGCCGGCATTGTTGACCAGGATGTCGACGCCCTCGAGATCGGCCTCCGCCTTCTGGCCGAGTGCCTTGACCTCGTCACGGTTCGACAGGTTGGCCGGGAACAGCTTGACCCGGTCGCCCAATTCGGAGGCCAGCGTCTCCAGTTTCTCAACGCGCGTGCCGTGCAGGCCGACGGTCGCGCCTTGCGCATGCAACACCCTGGCGATCGCCTCGCCGATGCCCCCCGATGCGCCGGTGACAAGCGCCTTGCGGCCGGTCAGTTCGAACATCTCTTGTCCTCTTCTCAAATCGTACGGACGGTTATCGATAAACATCACCCCGATGGCCAATCGTTACCACCAGAATGACCAGACGCTTGTCCTTTACATCGCAGATTACGCGGCAATCCCCAATCCGATATCTCCAAAAACTCGTCAAAGAAGATGTCGGCGGCGAAGAATTCAAGTCACAGCGCAGCCATAGCCGCCTCGACCTCGGCTGCGGAACCCACGGAGGCGGTGGCGATGTCGCGGTTGATGCGACGAGCCAGTCCTGAGAGCACCTTGCCGGCACCGATCTCGTAAAGCGTGGTGACGCCGTTGGCGCCGAACCACTCCACCGTTTCGCGCCAGCGGACGCGACCGGTCACCTGCTCGACCAGCCGCCCGGCGATCCCGTCGGGATCGGTCGACGGCTGCACCGATACGTTGGACACCACGGGAACGATTGGCGCGGTCTTTGTCACGCCGGCAAGTGCCTCGCGCATGACATTGGCGGCCGGCGTCATCAGCGCGGAATGGAAGGGCGCCGAAACCTGCAGCATCAGCGCCCGTTTGGCGCCTTTTTCGGTGCACAGTTTCGCTGCCAGTTCAACCGCCGCCTTCGCCCCTGATATGACCAGTTGGCCGCCGCCATTGTCGTTCGCCACCTGGCAGACGGCCCCCTTGCCGGCCCCAAGGGCGGCCTCAGCACAGGCGGCTTCGACATCGGCCTGCTCCAACCCGATGATCGCCGCCATGGCGCCCTCGCCGGCCGGCACCGCTGCCTGCATGGCGTTGCCGCGGATGCGCAGCAGGCGGGCGGCATCGGCAACGGAAACGAAGCCGGCGGCGGCGAGTGCCGAATATTCGCCCAGCGAATGGCCGGCGACATAAGCGACCTTGTCCTTCAGCGAGAAGCCGCGCGATTCCAGCGCCTTGACGGCGGCAAGCGACACCGCCATCAGCGCCGGCTGCGCGTTGGCCGTCAGCGTCAGCGTCTCTTCGGGACCTTCCCAGATCAGCTTCGACAGGTTTTCGCCGAGCGCGTCATCGACTTCCTGGAAAATCCTGCGTGCCTCGGGAAAGGCATCCGCAAGATCCTTGCCCATGCCGACAGCCTGGCTACCCTGTCCCGGAAAGGTGAATGCAACGGCCATGCGAGGGCTCCCCTGACTGGTTTTGCTTGCCTGATACTACGAATTTTCCCTGCCTGTGACGCAAGGCAGGCCGCCAAGTCAAGCCACTTCAGCCCACGCCAATGGGCCCATCCCCGCGCGAGTGCCTGTTCCGAAAGGCTTTTTGGCGATCACACCTGATGAAAACCGCTCACGAATCGTTCGCTGGCTCTTCTTATTTCCGCCACAGGCGCTAGCTTTGCGTGACAATTATATGACAATCGAATGACGTGGGTTGTCTTTGGGCGGGAAGTTGAAGTGGCAAAGAGTTTCAAACGTGCCGGCAACGCGGCGCCGCAGTTCCTGGAAGACGATCCGTCCACCGGCTATCTGCCGGACCGTAGATGGCCTGTCGTCCGCTACGGGCTGATCAGCCTGGCGATCTCGGCCGTCCTGGTGTTCGCCATCGAACTGATCGTGCGCGGTGATGTCGCCGGCACCGTTTTCTTCTTCCTGCAGCCGTTCAAGCCGGGCTGGACAACTATCGTCGTCTTCGCGCTGGTCCTGATCGGTCTCGACGCGGTGCTCGGCCGCAGCCATCAGAGCCTGATGATCGTCGCGCCGCTGACCTTGTCGCTGGCCTTTGTCGGCCACCAGAAGTCGCATTATCTCGGCGATCCGCTCTACCCGACGGATTTCCTCTACGCCCGCCAGATCTTCGCCCTGCTGCCGCTCTTGGTGCGCGAGCGGCCAATGACAGCGCTGGCCATGGTCGCGGGCATCGTCGCCGGCCTGTCCCTGCTCGTCTACGGCTGGCGGCTATGGCGCTGCAAGGTTCCGGCCCTCAGCCGCAAGGGCCGCCTTGCCCGGCTGACGCTGGCGGTGCCGCTGCTCGCCTTCTTCGTCTCGATCATGGATTACGCCACCTTCTCGTGGACCAGGGACCGGCTGCAGATCATCCCGATCATGTGGGACCAGAAGGAAAACTACGCCTCCAACGGCTTCGCGCTCGCCTTCGCGCTCAACGTGCCGATGGCGCATGTCTCGGCACCGCCGGGCTATTCCGACAAGGCGATCGCGGCGATCGAGCGGCCCGAGGTGACCGCCTCGGTGCCGGCCCAGAAGCCGGACATCATCATCGTCATGAGCGAATCCTTCTGGGATCCAACCAAGCTACCCGGAGTCACCATCACTCCCGATCCGATGCCCAATGTGCGGGCGCTCCGCTCGGGCTCGATGTTCTCGCCCGAATTCGGCGGCATGACCGCCAACATCGAATTCGAAGCGCTGACCGGCTTTTCCAATGCTTTCCTGCCGGCCGGCAGCATCCCCTACCAGCAATATGTCCGCACCCCGACGCCGTCGATGGCGACCTTCCTGAAGAGCCAAGGCTATAGGGCACGCGCCATCCATCCAGGCACGAACTGGTTCTGGAACCGCGGCGCGGTCTATGCCGATTTCGGTTTCAACGACTTCAAATCGGAAGAGACGCTGCCGCCCATGGAAAAGCGCGGACCGCTGGCATCCGACGCGGCGATGACCGACGAGATCATACGCGAAGCGGACGCCAGCGAGGACCCGGTGTTCTTCTTCGCCGTCAGTCTGCAGAACCACGGCCCCTATGAACCGAACCGTTATTCGAATCCGACCCATTCGGTGCAAGCGCCGATCAGCCAGTGGGCGCGCGATTCGCTGCTCTCCTACGCCGAAGGTTCAGCCGACGCGGACCGCGGCCTTGAACGGCTGATCGAATGGGCCAAGAGGCGCGAGCGGCCCACGATTGTCGCCTTTTTCGGTGACCACCTGCCGCCGCTCGGACCGGTCTATGTCGAGACCGGCTTCCTGAAGGACAACGTCGCGCCGCGCAAGGAACCGACGCCGGAAGCCGCCCTCGAACATCACGCGACACCGCTGATCATCTGGTCGAACCGCTCCGGCCCGGTCGAGAATCTGGGCACGGTCAGCCCCGCGTTCCTGCCCTATCACATCCTCACCGCCGCCGGCATCACCCACCCTTACTACACCGGCTTCCTGGGCGAGATGCGGGAGCGCTATCGTGTCGTCGACCGCAACCTGCTGCTCACGCCGGCCGGGGCGGCCACGCCAGACTGGTCGCGTCAGAAAGAGATTGACCCGGCGATCCGCGACTTCCGGCTGATCCAGTACGACATGATGTTCGGCAAGCGCCATGCAGCGCCCGACTTCTTCCCCGAAACGGTCGACAAGATCGTCGCCCATACGAGTTGAGCCGATCGGCGGGCGCTTAATTTCCCCTGCCGCCCGCCTTCGGAGCAGCCGCTCAGTTCGTCAATTGCAGCTTCGAAAATTTGTTGGCGATCTGCAGAAACACGTTCGGCAGCTTGGCCGGATCGTTGATGGCATAACGCTGGGATTCGAGGCGGAGGCGCTGTAATGGGTGCGGTTGGCGACCGTTGACGGCATGGCTCAACCCTGTGCGACCTGACATTGCGGTTAAGGGCCGGTTGCCGGGAAAATCGCCGGCCTTGCCGGGCGCTGCCACGTGGGTTCCTGCGGCCTGCGACATCAGGGATGCCGCTTGGCCTTGCTTTATCAGCGGATTGCTTTATAGACGCCGCCAATCTGCCGGTCCCAGCTGGGGGCTGAACGGAGGGCCGGAGGTTTTTTCGAGAACCTTCGTGTGAAGCCAGAAGCGTTTCCGCCTCCCGTGTCTCCGCTCTCGACCGTCTCGTCATGCTCCTTTCTTCCCCGCGCCTTTCGAGGCACATGCGGGTCAGAGAAGTTGCAGAGGCTTTTGCCGCCGGGAACCGGGAGAGAAACGAAGAAAGGCACCAAGACATAATGGCTCTTTACGAACATGTGTTTCTTGCCCGGCAGGACCTCTCGCAGCAGCAGGTCGATGCGCTTGTCGAACAGTACAAGGGCGTCATCTCAGCGAATGGCGGGTCTGTCGGCCGGGTCGAGAACTGGGGACTGAAGTCCCTCACCTACCGGGTCAACAAGAACCGGAAGGCATACTACACGCTGATGGACCTCACCTGCCCGCCGGCAGCGCTCAACGAGATGGAGCGCCAGATGGGTCTGTCCGAGGACGTGCTGCGCTTCCTGACCATCAAGGTCGAGGCGCATGAGGAAGGCCCTTCGGCCATGATGCAGAAGCGCGAAGAGCGCTCCGAGCGCGGTGGCTTCGGCGATCGCGACCGTGGCGATCGGCCGGCCCGCAGCTTCGGCGACCGCGGCGATCGTGGCCCGCGTTCGTTCGGCGATCGCGAAGGCGGCGACCGTGGTCCGCGCCGTCCGCGCGAAGGTTTTGAAGGGGGTGCAGAATAATGGTCGACATCAACCAGATCCCGACCCGGCGCCCTTTCCATCGCCGCCGCAAGACCTGCCCGTTCTCCGGCGCCAACGCCCCGAAGATCGACTACAAGGACGTGCGTCTTTTGCAGCGCTACATTTCCGAGCGCGGCAAGATCGTGCCGTCGCGCATCACCGCGGTCAGCCAGAAGAAGCAGCGCGAGCTCGCCAAGGCAATCAAGCGCGCCCGTTTCCTCGGCCTGCTGCCCTACGTGGTTCGCTAATTCTTCCGAACGGGCGGTTCGCCGCCCGTTCCTGTCACCGGCCATGACGGGCATGACCGGTTAGCGTCAAATCCCGAGTTGAGGTCAAAACCTCTAACTGCCGCGACAGGCAGGACAGCGACACCGGCGGCAACGCCCTTTTGCTTCCTGACCTGTTCCAAAGAATTCGGCGTCGGCCTTGTGGACGGACGCCCAACCAAAAGGAACATAATCATGGACGTCATCCTTCTCGAACGCGTCTCCCGCCTCGGCCAGATGGGCGATACCGTCAAGGTCAAGGACGGTTTCGCCCGCAACTTCCTGCTGCCGCAGGGCAAGGCGTTGCGCGCCAACGAAGCCAACAAGAAGAAGTTCGAAGGCCAGCGCGCCCAGCTCGAAGCCCGCAACCTTGAGCGCAAGTCGGAAGCCGCAGAGGTTGCCGAAAAGCTGGACGGCAAGAGCTTCATCGCCGTTCGCTCGGCCGGTGAGACCGGTCAGCTCTACGGTTCGGTGTCGACGCGCGACATCGCCGACCTGCTGACCGCGGAAGGCTTCACGGTCAACCGCAACCAGATCCAGCTCAACCAGCCAATCAAGACCATCGGCGTCACCAATGTGGCGATCGCGCTGCATCCGGAAGTCGAAGTCACCATAACGCTCAACATCGCCCGCACGGCTGACGAAGCCGAGCGCCAGGCCAAGGGCGAGACGCTGACCACCGCCGAAGCCATTTATGGCGACGACATCAACGACAATGCGCGGCCGGAAAACTTCTTCGATCCGAATGCCGAGTTCGAAGGCGGCGAAGAAAACGCCTGATCACATACGCTCCGAGCGCCGGACCGGCGCTCCGATCGTGCTGTCGATTTCCAGTCATTTCTGGACCAATGCCCGGGCCTCTCGCCCGGGCATTTTTGTGCCAAAAGGAACTTTTCGAAACCCTATATATTGATGCAGAGTAGGACAGCCTGTCTGACCGTGAGGGGACACCGGACCATGAATATTCTGTTGAAGCGCGTTCTCGACCGCCTGGTGCGCACGGGCAGCCTCAAGGTAACCGGGCCGAAGGGCACGACGTTCATCTTCGGCGACGGCAGCGGCGAGCCGGTGCACATGCACATCAAGACCAGGCATGCCGAGCGCGCCATCACCTTCGATCCGATGCTGGCGGTGCCTGAATCCTATATGGACGGCGAGCTGGACATTCTCGAAGGCGGCGTGCTCGGACTGATGCGCATTGCCTTCCAGAACATGGGCAGCGGCGGCATCGACGCGACATGGTCGAAAGCCATTGAGGGCCTGCGCCACGCCTTCCGCCGCCTGCAGCAGATCAACACCGCCGCTCGCTCGCGCCGCAACGTGCAGCGCCACTACGATCTGTCGGGCGAGCTTTACCGGCTCTTCCTCGATGAGGACATGCAGTATTCCTGTGCCTATTTCGAGCAGCCGGACATGACGCTCGACGAGGCGCAGGCCGCCAAGAAACGTCATATCGCCGCCAAGCTCAGGCTGAAGGCTGGCCAGACGGTGCTCGACATCGGCTCCGGCTGGGGCGGGCTCGGCCTCTATCTGGCCAAGGCCTTCGATGTCGACGTGCAGGGCGTGACGCTGTCGACGGAACAGCATGGCGTCGCCACCGACCGGGCCCATGCGCAAGGGCTGGAAAACCACGTCCATTTCGAACTGAAGGATTATCGCGAGCTCAACGAACGCTTCGACCGCATTGTCTCGGTCGGCATGTTCGAGCATGTCGGGGTCAACCATTACCGCACTTTCTTCGACAAGGCGGCAACATTGCTGAAGCCTGATGGCGTCATGCTTTTGCACACGATCGGCCGCTCCGGCGTGCCGTGGGCGACCAGCGCCTTCATCCGCAAGTATATTTTCCCGGGCGGCTACATCCCGGCGATGTCCGAGGTGCTGCCGGCGATCGAGAAGTCCGGCCTCGTGGTCACCGACGTCGAGATCCTGCGGCTCCATTATGCCGACACGCTGAAGCATTGGGGCCAGCGCTTCGCCGCCAACCGCGACAAGGCAAAGGCGATCTATGACGAACGCTTCTGCCGCATGTGGGAGTTCTATCTGGCCGCCTCGGAAGCTGCCTTCCGTTGGCAGGACTTGGTGATTTTCCAGTTCCAGATCACCAAGAAGAACGACACGCTGCCGATGACGCGCGACTATATGGCCAAATGCGAGAAGGCGCTGGAGTTGCGCGACATGGGCCGCCGCGAGGCGGCTCCTGTCGAGAAGTCCGCCAAGCCCGCCCGCCGACGCAAGGTGGCGGAATAGGGACAGCGCTGACGGGACGCATTATTGGCGCTTGCCATTGCAGGCTCCTGCCCCGAAAAAGGCCTCGTGATCGTCGCGAGGCCTTTTTTCATGACCTATCTCCTCTACACAGCCGCGGCGCTTGCCGAGATCGCCGGCTGCTTTTCGGTGTGGGCGTGGTGGCGGCTGGAGAAATCGCCGCTCTGGCTGCTGCCTGGCTTTGCCTCTCTGATTGTGTTCGCCTGGCTTCTGGCGTTGGTCGACACCAATGCAGCCGGCCGCGCCTATGCCGCGTATGGCGGTATCTACATCGCTGCCTCGCTCGCCTGGTTGTGGCTGGCCGATGGCGTGCGGCCCGATCGCTGGGACCTTGCCGGCGCGGCGCTCTGCATGGCCGGCGCCTCGATTATCCTGCTTGCACCCAGGGGGGCATAGGCCATGGAGCTGCCGGGCGCTCTTCGACAGGGTGTCGATCGCCTTTTGGAAAAGGTGGCGCTGCCGGACCTGAAGCAGGCGGCGAAAACCCTGTCCGACCGCTACCGCGCCGAATTGCGCGACGGTCGCCTGCATATGGCGCAGGACATGGCGGTCAAGGCCTATCTGGCGACGCGCATGCCGGCGACCTACGCCGCGGTCCGCGCCAGCCTCGATGCGCTCGCCGAAGCCCGGCCGGATTTCACACCCGCGACCTTGCTCGACGTCGGCGCCGGCCCCGGCACCGTGCTTTGGGCCACCAGCGATCTCTGGCCTGACCTGGAACTGGCCACGCTGCTTGAGGCGAGTGCCGCGGTGCGCAAGGTCGGTGAGACGCTTGCCGCCAATGCGATCACGGCCCAGACCGTCTGGCGGGCCGGCGATGTCACGACCGACATTGCCGACCTCCAGTCCGCCGACCTCGTCACATGTGCCTATGTGCTGGACGAGATCGCGCCGACGTCCCTGCCCAAAATGGTCGACCGGCTATGGCAACTCACCAAGGACACGCTGTTGATCGTCGAGCCGGGCACGCCGGCGGGCTGGCTGCGCATTCTAGCTGTACGCGCACAATTGATCGCGGCCGGCGCGCATGTGCTGGCGCCCTGTCCGCACGAGGCGCCCTGCCCGCTCAACCCGCCGGACTGGTGCCACTTTTCCCGCCGCGTCGCCCGCTCGCGCCTGCACCGCCTGGCCAAAGAGGCGGAAGTACCGTGGGAAGATGAGAAATTCATCTATGTAGCCGCTTCGCGCCAGCCGGCTGCCTTCCGCGCCGCGCGGGTCGTCGCGCCGCCGAAATCCGGTTCCGGCAAGGTCGTGCTCAAGCTTTGCGAGGCAAATGGCAGCGCCGGCGAAAGGCTCTTCACCAAGCGCGACGGTGACGCGTTCAAGGTGGCGCGGCGGGCGGATTGGGGCGATGCACTGGCATGAGGATGAAAGAGACACGACAGCCCCGCAATCCGGTGTCGCCAGCGCTCACTTTCCTGTTTTGTTCTCCTGCGAAAAACGCTAAGTTGCCAACTCTCGATTCGAGTCAATTGCGATTCTTTCCACGGAAAAATTTTGGCTGTGAATCGCGAGTACCAAAGCCGCTTCTTCACGGGCTGTTGCAGATAAGTCAGCACTGACTTGTCCAGTTCTGATATCGACAGACGGGGATCGAAATCGGGGACATCATGGCAGAGGCAGCACGAAAATTCGGCGTGGCGGAGCAACCGCTCTATCGCGAATCGCCCAACAACATCGAGGCCGAGCAGGCGCTGCTTGGCGCTATACTTGTCAATAACGATGCCTTCTACCGGGTGTCCGACTTCCTGAAGTCCGGCCATTTCTACGAACCCCTGCACCGCAAGATCTTCGATGTCGCGGCCGAGCTGATCCGCATGGGTAAGGCGGCGACGCCGATCACGCTGAAGACCTTCCTGCCCGCCGACGAAAAGGTCGGCGACATGACGGTGGCGCAGTATGTGGTGCGGCTGGCGGTGGAAGCCGTCACCGTCGTAAACGCCACCGACTACGGCCGCGCCATTTATGATCTGGCGACGCGCCGGGCGTTGATCACCGTCGGCGAGGACATGGTCAACATCGCTTATGACGCCCCTGTCGACATGTCGCCTTCCGAACAGATCGAGGACGCGGAGCGCCGCCTGTTCGAGCTGGCCGAGACCGGGCGCTATGACGGCGGCTTCGAGAGCTTCACCGACGCGGTCAAGACCGCGGTCGACATGGCCAACGCCGCCTATATGCGTGACGGCGGTCTGTCGGGCCTCGCCACCGGCATGCGCGATCTCGACCGCCGCATGGGCGGCCTGCAGTCGTCCGATCTGATCATCATCGCCGGCCGTCCAGGCATGGGCAAGACATCACTCGCCACCAACATCGCCTTCAACATTGCCGAGATGTATGAGCCGGCGCAGCAGGCCGATGGCTCATTCAAGGCGGCCAATGGCGGCGTGGTCGGTTTTTTCTCGCTCGAAATGTCGTCCGAACAGCTCGCAACCCGCATCATTTCCGAACAGACGGAAATTTCGTCCTCCAAGATCCGCCGTGGCGAAATCAGCGAAATGGACTTCGAAAAGCTGGTCGCCTGTTCGCAGACCATGCAGAAAATCCCGCTGTTCATCGACCAGACAGGCGGTATTTCCATTGCCCAGTTGTCTGCCCGCGCGCGTCGTCTGAAGCGCCAGCGCGGCCTGGACCTGATCGTCATCGACTATATTCAGCTGATGCAGGGCTCATCCGCCAAGTCTTCGCAGAACCGCGTGCAGGAAATCACCGAGATCACCACGGGCCTGAAGGCGCTGGCCAAGGAGCTGGCCGTGCCGATCATCGCGCTGTCGCAGCTGTCGCGTCAGGTCGAAAGCCGCGACGACAAGCGTCCGCAGCTCTCCGACCTGCGCGAATCCGGTTCGATCGAGCAGGACGCCGACGTCGTCATCTTCGTCTATCGCGAGGAATATTACCTCAAGAACCGCGAGCCGAAGCTCGGCACCGAGGAATACGTCAAGTGGGAAAACGAGATGAACGAGATGCGCGGCAAGGCCGAGGTGATCGTGGCCAAGCAGCGCCATGGGCCTACGGGCTCTGTCACGCTCGCCTTCCACGGCGAATTCACCCGCTTCTCCGATCTCGCGGAAGAGCACCACATCGCGGAAAGGTTTGAGTAGCCTCTTGCCAGCGATCTCACCAATAGCAACGGGTCTCGGCGCCCTACGGCGCCCCCCTCTGTCCTGCCGGACATCTCCCCCGCACGGGGGGAGATTGGCTGTCGCGTGCGGCGCCCGCCAGAGGGCGGGAAGGTAAAGCGTGGTCAAATCCCGCGTCCAGTTCATCTGCCAGAATTGCGGCTCGGTGCATCAGCGCTGGGCCGGCAAATGCGATGCCTGCGGCGAGTGGAACACGCTGGTCGAGGAAGGCACATCTGGCGGCATCGGCTCGGGTCCTGCCAACACGCGCAACGCCCGCAAGGGCCGCGCGGTGGTGCTGACCACACTTTCAGGCGATATCGAGGACGCGCCGCGCATCATCTCAGGTATCGGCGAACTCGACCGCGCCACTGGTGGCGGTTTTGTTCGGGGCTCTGCACTTCTGGTCGGCGGCGATCCCGGTATCGGCAAATCGACGCTGCTCACCCAGGCCGCGGCCGCACTTGCCTCCAAGGGCCATCGCATCGTCTATGTCTCGGGCGAAGAGGCAGTTGCCCAGATAAGGCTGCGTGCGCAGAGGCTCGGCGTCGCCTCGGCGCCGGTGGAACTCGCGGCCGAAACCAATGTCGAGGATATCCTTGCCACGATCGCCGACGGCAAGCGGCCCGATCTGGTCATCCTCGATTCGATCCAGACGCTGTGGACCGACCTTGCCGATTCGGCGCCGGGCACCGTCACACAAGTGCGCGCCGCCGCGCAGGCGATGATCCGCTACGCGAAATCCACGGGTGCCGCGATCGTGCTGGTCGGCCATGTCACCAAAGAAGGCCAGATCGCGGGTCCGCGCGTGGTCGAGCACATGGTCGATGGCGTGCTCTATTTCGAGGGCGAAGGCGGCCACCACTTCCGTATCCTGCGCACGGTGAAGAACCGCTTCGGACCGACCGACGAGATCGGGGTCTTCGAAATGTCGGACAAAGGTCTGCGCGAGGTCTCCAATCCATCCGAGCTTTTCCTTGGCGAACGGCACGCGAAATCACCGGGAGCAGCGGTTTTCGCCGGCATGGAAGGCACCAGGCCGGTTCTGGTCGAAATCCAGGCGCTGGTCGCGGCCTCCTCGCTCGGCACGCCGCGCCGGGCGGTGGTCGGCTGGGACGGCGCGCGGCTGTCGATGATCCTGGCAGTGCTGGAGGCACATTGCGGTGTGCGTTTCGGACAGCATGACGTCTACCTCAACGTCGCGGGCGGCTACCGCATCAGCGAGCCGGCGGCCGATCTCGCGGTCGCCGCCGCACTGGTTTCCTCGCTCACTGGTCTTGCCCTCTCCGCCGATTGCGTCTATTTCGGCGAAATCAGCCTTTCGGGCGCGGTGAGGCCGGTTGCGCATGCGCAGCAGCGTCTCAAGGAAGCCGAAAAGCTGGGTTTTGGTAGCGCGGTTCTGCCCGTGGGCAGCGAGGAACTTGCTGGGGGGATTGGGGCCGGCGCTTTCCAGCCCACCGAGCTTGCCGACCTCGTGGCGCGCATAGCCGGCTCACGGCGCGGCCGTGCCGACGATGAAGAATGACGCGGCTCGTCGAGTCGTGAACAAGAGATCGGAGTGGGGCCAAAAACATGCCGATTACGCTGCTTGACGGAATTCTCGTCGGCTTCACCCTGGTCTCGGCGATGCTCGCCATGGTTCGCGGCTTTTCGCGCGAGGTGCTTTCGGTCGTCTCCTGGGCGGCAGCGGCGGCGGCGGCCTTCTTCTTCTACAAACCGGTCCTGCCCTACCTGAAGCCCTATATCGACAATGAGAAGATCGCCATGGCGGCGGCCGCAGGCGTGGTCTTCATCATCGCGCTGATCGTCGTCTCGGTCATCACCATGAAGCTTGCCGACTGGATCATCGATTCGCGCATCGGCGCCCTCGACCGCACGCTCGGCTTCCTTTACGGCGCCGCGCGCGGCGTCCTGGTCGTCGCTGTCGCGCTGCTGTTCTTCAACTGGCTGGCCGGCGCCAAGGCCCCGGCCTGGGTCACGGAAGCCAAGTCGCGGCCGCTGCTGGAACAGATCGGCGCCAAGCTCGAGAGCCTGCTGCCAGAGGACCCGGAAAACGCCATCCTCAAGAAGCTCAATCCGAATCAGCCGGCCGCCGAGACCCCCGTCGCGCCCGACGCACCGGCGGCGGATGCACCAGCCGGCGGCGACGACGCCAATGCGCCGGCGCCCGACGACAACGACGCCGGTCCTGCCGACAACACCGCCAAGCCGGCGCCAGCGCCGGCGAATTGAGGTCCGAACGAGGCGTCTGGCGATCGATCCATGTAGACGACCGCACGCGGTGCGTTGCTTTCGACGCGCGACCGCCTTATATGGCGATTTTAGCGGAGCTTAAGATGGCAGACGCAGACGACGTGCTTTCCGCCGAGGCTGACGATCATTTTCATGACGAGTGCGGTGTGTTCGGCATCTTTGGCCGGCAGGACGCGGCGGCCATCGTCACACTCGGTCTGCATGCGCTGCAGCATCGAGGTCAGGAAGCGGCCGGCATCGTCTCCTATGACGGCACCCAGTTCCATGTCGAACGCCATGTCGGCCTGATCGGCGACACCTTCACCAAGCAGCGCGTCATCGACAGCCTGCAAGGCAACCGCGCCATCGGCCACACGCGCTACGCGACCACCGGCGGCGCCGGCATGCGCAACATCCAGCCCTTCTTCGCCGAATTGGCCGATGGCGGCTTTGCCGTCGCCCATAACGGCAACCTCACCAACGCCATGACGGTGCAGCGCGCGCTGCAGAAGCAAGGCGCGATCTTCTCCTCCACCTCCGACACAGAGACGCTTTTGCATCTGGTCGCGACCAGCAAGGAGCGCGACCTCAATTCGCGCTTCATCGACGCGGTGCGCCAGGTCGAGGGCGCCTTCTCGCTGGTGGCGATGACGGCCAAGAAGATGATCGGCTGCCGCGATCCGCTCGGCATCCGCCCGCTGGTGCTGGGCGATCTCGACGGCGCCTGGATCCTGGCCTCCGAAACCTGTGCGCTCGACATCATCGGCGCGCGTTTCGTGCGCGACCTGAAGCCCGGCGAGATGGTCGTCGTCACCTCCAAGGGCATTGAGAGCCTGTTCCCGTTCGAACCGCAGAAGACCCGCTTCTGCATCTTCGAATATGTCTATTTCGCCCGACCCGACTCCTCGGTCGAGGGCCGCAATGTCTATGAGGTGCGCAAGCGCATCGGCGCGGAACTGGCTCAGGAAAATCCAGTCGACGCCGATATCGTCGTACCGGTGCCGGATTCCGGCACGCCGGCGGCAATCGGCTTCAGCCAGGCGGCGGGCATTCCCTTCGAACTCGGCATCATCCGCAACCACTATGTCGGCCGCACCTTCATCCAGCCCGGCGATTCGATCCGCCATATGGGCGTCAAGCTCAAGCACAACGCCAATCGCCGCATGATCGAGGGCAAGCGCGTGGTGCTGGTCGACGACAGCATCGTGCGCGGCACCACCAGCCAGAAGATCGTGCAGATGGTGCGCGACGCCGGCGCCAAGGAAGTGCACATGCGCATCGCCTCGCCGCCGACCAGCGCATCGTGCTTCTATGGGGTCGACACGCCGGAGAAGTCGAAGCTGCTGGCTTCGCGCATGTCGGTGGAAGAGATGGCCGAGTTCATCCGGGTCGATTCGCTCGGTTTCCTCAGTATCAACGGTCTCTACCGCGCCGTCGGCGAGGCCAGCCGCGACGACGAGCAGCCGCAGTTCTGCGATGCATGCTTCACCGGCCAGTACCCGACCCGCCTGCTCGACTTCGAAGGCCACGACAATGTGCGCACGCTGTCGCTGCTGGCGACAAGCGGCTCGTAGAATTGCCGGACCGTCATCAGCCTTAGCCAGAGTTCCGGAAGCCATCGCATGACCCTCGACCTTACGGGCCGCGTCGCGGTCGTCACCGGCGCCTCGCGCGGCATCGGCTATTTCATCGCCAGGGAATTGGCTGCGGCCGGCGCGCATGTCATCGCGGTTGCCCGCACCGTCGGCGGGCTGGAAGAACTCGACGACCAGATCAAGGCGGCCGGCGGCCAGGCGACATTGGTGCCGCTCGATCTCGCCGACATGGCCGGTATCGACCGGCTGGGCGGCGCCATCCACGAGCGCTGGGGCAAGCTCGACATCCTCGTCGCCAATGCCGGCGTGCTTGGCGTCATCTCGCCGATCGGCCATGTCGAGGCCAAGACCTTCGAAAAGGTGATGACCATCAACGTCACCTCGACCTGGCGGCTGATCCGCTCGGTCGACCCGCTGCTGCGGCTTTCGGATGCCGGCCGGGCGATTATCCTGTCGTCCAACGCGGCGCATTCGGCGCGCGCCTTCTGGGCGCCTTACGCGGCATCAAAGGCGGCGGTGGAGACCATGATGCGCTCCTGGGCGCATGAGACGCAAAGTCTGCCGCTGCGCGTCAATGCAGCCGACCCCGGCGCCACCCGCACCGCGATGCGCGCACAAGCCGTGCCCGGTGAGGATCCCGAGACATTGCCGCACCCCTCCGAGATCGCCAAACGCATCGTGCCGCTGGCCAGCCCGGATCTCAAAGAGACCGGCCTGATCTTCCAGGCCAAGCACAACCGCTTCGTCGCCTACCGACAACCGGAATAAAAGCCGGTTCGAAATGGATTAAAACAGCCTTCGGCTACGTTCTTCTGACGTAGGACATTCGAAACCGGAGGACCGACATGCCAAGACTAGCCATCGTTGCCGCCACCGCCCTTGCCGCCGCTCTTGGAGCTACGGTGGGCGTGGCCGTTTCCCAAGATACCAAGATGAGTTTCTTCGTCACCAGCGTCGGCTCCGGCAAGGGCGGCGATCTCAGCGGCCTGAAGGGCGCGGACACCCATTGCGCGTCGCTGGCGGAAGCCGCCGGCGTCACCGGCAAGACCTGGCACGCCTATCTCTCGACCAGCACGGAGGATGCGCGCGATCGCATCGGCAAGGGGCCCTGGTTCAACGCCAAGGGCGCCAAGATCGCCGATGATGTCGCCTCGCTGCACAGCGACGCCAACGGCATCACCAAGCAGACCGCGCTGAACGAGAAGGGTGAGACGGTCAACGGCCGCGGCGATACGCCCAACCGGCACGACATGCTGACCGGCTCCAAGCCCGACGGCACCAGGATCGCCGACCAGACCTGCGGCGACTGGACGATGAGCGGCTCCGAAGGGGCGGCGATGATGGGCCATCACGACCGCACCGGTCTCGACGATTCGGCGGCGGCGAAGTCGTGGAATTCTTCGCATGCCTCGCGTGGCGGCTGCAGCCAGGAGGCGCTGAAAGGCACAGGCGGCGACGGCCTGTTCTATTGCTTTGCGACCGACTGAACCACGGCGGAGGGCAATACCGCAGCTAGGAACCCGACGGATCATCACGCGGCTGTGATCTGAGGGGAGAAGCCGCTGGGCGGTCATGCTTTCGTCATTTCCGAGGAGTTGTTAGGATCGAGCGAATCCCGCAACGAGAGCCCGATCTGGGCAGAACAAGGAAAACTCCATGGCTACGACCGCAGCATTGGTCTGGTATCTGGTAATCGCCGGCCCGCAGGGCGGCATGGTCGTGCTGCCCAGCACCTTCGACAAGCGCGAACAGTGCACCGCCGCCATCACCGAGTATCAGAAGCAGCCGACACCCGCCGGCTGGTCCGTGCAGTGCGTGCCGAGCGCCTCGCCCTTCACCGACGAAGGCGACGCCGAAGAGCCGGCAGCTCAGTAAGCATCAGATATCACAAGGCCCGCGACCGCTGCCGCGGTCCTTGTGATTCATCACCGCGCGCTCACCGTCAGTTCCGGCTTCTGGTTGATGGTCTGGAACACCACGCAATAGCGCTCGGTCAGCTTCAGCAGCGAATCAATGCGCTCCGGAGGCTCCGCCGTGTCGAGATTGAAATTGAGCCGAATGGCGCGAAAGCCGACCGGCGCATCCTTGGCGACACCAAGCGTGCCGCGAAAATCAAGGTCGCCTTCGGCTTCAACGGTAGCGGCGCCGAGCTTGAATTCGAGCGCCGTCGCGACCGCCTTCAGCGTCACCCCGGCGCACGCCACCAGCGCCTCGAGCAGCATGTCGCCGGAGCACAGTTCGAGCCCCGAGCCGCCTGTTGCCGGATGAAGGCCGGCGATTGCCAACGCCCTGCCCGTCTCCACCTTGCAGGCCACCGACTGTTCGTCGATCGAGCCCTTTGCCCTTAGCGTGATCAGTGCTTGCGTGGCGTCGTCGCGGTAGGCCTGCTTCAGCGGCGCCTGCATGGCCTTCAGCTCGGTTGCGTCCATTTTCGTTCCTCCGACAGGCTTTCTGCCTTGATAGCATGGTCCTGCGAGACGTGTGAGGCAATCCAAACATGACGACCCAAGCTGTCAGGAACTGGTTTCGGCGGAAACAACAGCAGTGGGCGCGCCATCGTCTGATCCCTTTGACTTCATCCGCCTCGGCCATAGCTATGCGGGAGTCTTTTCCGCGGAGGTCTCATGCGTTCCAAGCTGAAACTCGTCTCCCTTGTCCTCTTCATGCTTGCCGGTTTCGCGCAGCCTCTCCTGGCCGAAACGGCGGAGCGGCCGGCACCCGCGGGCGGCGTGCTTTCACTGCTGCCGTCACCTGAGATCACCGACCATTCGATCACCATTGGCGGACGCAGCCTGCGGTATCAGGCAAAGGCCGGCACGCTTCCGCTGCTCTCCGGCAAGGGCGAGATCACGGCGGAGATCTTCTATGTTGCCTATACGCTGAAGCCGCGGGAGAGCGTGGCGACGGAAGCACTGCGGCCAATCACCTTCGTGTTCAACGGCGGCCCGGGCGCCGCTTCAGCCTATCTGCATCTCGGCGCGCTCGGACCGCGCGTCGTGGCGACCGGAGCCGGCGGGGAATTCCTCCCCTCGCCGCAAAAGCTCATCGACAATCCCGACAGTTGGCTCGACATGACCGACCTCGTCTTCGTCGACCCGGTGGGAACCGGCTACAGCCGCGAGGCGCCCGGCCAGGATACGCACGACTTCTGGGGCGTCAGCCAGGATGCCAGTTCGATCGGCGCCTTCATTAGGCTCTATCTCGCCCAAAACAGCCGCATGGGATCTCCGCTGTTCCTCGCCGGTGAGAGCTATGGCGGGTTCCGCGCGGCACTGCTTGCCAGGACGCTGCAGGAAGATATCGGCATCAGCCCGAGCGGCATCGTGCTGATCTCGCCGGCGCTGGAATTCACCCTGGTGCAGCCCGACGAATTCGAGCCGCTGCATTGGGCTCTCGAACTACCCTCCCTCGCCGCGGTTCGCCTGCGCAGTGAAGGTGTCAGCGGCGACACTTTGCGGAAAAAGCTCGCCGAGGTCGAGCATTATGCACTTGGCGAGTACCTCAGTGCGCTCACCAGTGGGCTGGAGCAAGGCGGACGGCTGGCGGGTGATCGCGTGGCCGAGATCACCGGCCTGCCTCTCGACCTCGTTCACCGCAACTTCGCCCGCGTCCCGACCTCGCTCTTCGCAAGGGAGTTTGGCCGTGCCGCGGGCAAGGTGCTCAGCCCCTATGACGGCATGATCGCGACGGCGGACATCGCTCCCCAGAGTGCCCGTATCGCTGGCCCCGATCCGGTGCTGGACCGTAGTGTGCCGGCGCTGACCTCGGCCTTTGTCGCTTACGCGCGCGACGAGCTGAACTTTCGCACCGATGTCAGCTACCGCTTGCTGAACGGCGATATCAGCCACAACTGGAACTACGGGACGAGCGCCTCGCGCCAGGGCTATGCCGGTGTGATGGATGATCTGCAACGGGCGCGGTCCTTGAATCCCGCGCTGGGCGTCGTCATCGTCAATGGCTACACCGATCTCGTCACTCCCTATCTGGCGTCGCGTTATCTGGTCAGCCAGATCCCGTCGCTCGCCGGCGCCAGGCCGATCCGCCTCGACGTCGTTGAAGGTGGGCACATGATGTATCTCGAACCGGACGGACGGCGCGCGCTGAAGCAGGCCGCTTCGGAGCTTTACCAGGCAACCCAGTAGCCAACGGGACATCGAGTCTCCGGGCAACCAAGGCCCGGCGCCGATGCAGGACCGGTGGCCGGTGCAGTGATCAAGCTGTCCCAAATGGGACATTGACGGACAAGGTCCCAAAACCGTCTGATCGGGCGAGGTTTCGTCATTCCATTTCCCGGTGGTCCCACAATGTCACATACGCTCTCGACCACACCGAGGCAGGATGGGTTTCGCGCCCCTGGCGAATTCGAGCCCAAATCGGGCTGTTGGCTGATCTGGCCAGAACGGCCGGACACCTGGCGGCTGGGCGCCAAGCCCGCGCAGAGGCTGTTCGCCAATGTCGCTGCGGCGATCGCACAAAGCGAGCCGATGACGGTGGCGGCGTCCAGCCGCCAGTGGCAGAACGCAAGAGCGCGATTGCCCAGCCATGTGCGCGTCGTGGAAATGTCGACCAATGATTCCTGGCTCCGCGACAGTGGCCCCAATTTCGTCGTCAATGATCGAGGCGAAGTGCGCGGCGTCGATTGGATCTTCAACGCTTATGGCGGTTTCGACGGCGGCCTCTACTCGCCTTGGGATCTCGACGACCTCGTGGCGCAAAAGGTCCTCGATATCGAGAGGATGGACCGTTATCGCGCACCGCTGATCGCCGAGGGCGGCGGACTGCAATGCGACGGCCAAGGCACGCTCATCACGACCGAGCAGTGCCTGCTCAATCGCAACCGTAATGCCCATCTCGGAAAGGCGAAGGTGGAACAACAGCTTGGCGACTATCTCGGCGTCGACAAAATCATCTGGCTGCCGCGCGGTTTTGCTTTCGACGAGACGGATGGCCATGTCGACGACCTCTGCTGCTTCGTTCGTCCGGGCGTTGTGGCGCTGAGCTGGACCGACGAGCGGGACGATCCGCAATATGAGATCGTACGCGAAGCCGAAGAGGTGCTGCGCTCGGCCCGCGACGCGCGTGGCCGTCGCCTGGAGGTTCATCGGCTGCACCATCCCCTGCCGATCGAGATGACGATGGAAGAAAGCGAGAGCGTGGACCGGGTCGATTCGACCTGGGCACGGCCGACCGGCAACCGGATCGCGGCGAGTTACATCAACTATTATCCGGGCAACAGCGTCGTGGTCGTGCCGGAATTCGGCTGCAATCTCGACGGGAAGGCAAAGCAACAGCTGGCCACGCTGTTTCCCGATCACAAGCTCGTCGGCATCGAGAACTCCCGCGAAATTCTGCTCGGAGGCGGCAATGTCGCCTGTATCACGTTACCCGTTTATGCGCCCCACCGGCGTTGAGCGGCAAGCGTGCCGAAGTGAAATCAGAACGGTGCGCCGCGTCGGCCCGCCAGGCAAAAGGAGATACCCATGCGCGCTCTGCTCTTCCCAATCCTGACCGCCGCGCTTGCCTGCGGCATCAGTTTCGGCGTCGCCCGGGCGGACGATGAGAAGGTGGTCAACGTCTACAACTGGTCCGACTACATCGCCCCGGACACGGCTGAGAAATTCGAGAAGGAGACGGGCATCAAGGTCCGCTACGATGTCTATGACGGCAACGAGGTCCTTGAGACGAAACTGCTCACCGGCGGCTCGGGATATGACGTGGTCTATCCCTCGGCCTTTCCGTTCCTGAAGAACCAGTTGAAGGCAGGCGCTTTCCTGCGGCTCGACAGATCGAAGCTTTCAAACCACTCGAAAATCGATCCGCAAGCCTTGTCGCTGATCGCGGGCGCGGATCCGCAGAACCTGTACGCCGTGCCTTACATGGCCGTCACAGACGGGATCGGCTACAATGTCGCTGCCGTCAAGCAACGGATGCCGGATGCGCCGACAGGTTCCTTCGCCATGGTCTTCGACGCCGACGTCGTCAAGAAATTCTCCGATTGCGGCGTCGCCATGATCGATGCTCCGGCGGAGATCATTCCTATGGCTATGAACTATCTCCACATCGATCCCAGGTCGACCAATCCGGACGACCTCGCCAAGGTCGAAGAGCTGATGGGCAAGGTGCGGCCCTATATCCGTTACTTCCACTCGTCGAAATACATCAACGACCTGGCGAATGGCGACATCTGTGTCGTGCTGGGCTGGTCGGGCGACATATTGCAGGCCAAGACCCGTGCGGCGGAATCCGCGAAGAAGCTGGAGATTGCATATTCCATTCCAAGGGAAGGCACGCTGATAAACTTCGATACGATGGCCGTGCCGAAGGATGCGCCGCATCCGGAGAATGCCCAGGCCTGGATCGATTTCAACTTGCGGCCCGATATCGCAGCGGCCAATTCCAGTTATGTTTCCTATGCCAATGCGATCCCGGAATCCCTGCCGCTGATGGATCAGGCCGTCGCAAAGGATCCCGGCGTTTTCCCATCCGACGATGTAAAGGCCAAGCTGTTCGTGGTCGAAAACAACGACGCAAAGCTGCTGCGACTGCAAAACCGCATGTGGACACGCGTCGTGACGGGACAGTGAAGCTGGCGAACCATCAGTTGGGCGAGGCCTTCCAGCCTATGGCCAACAACTCGATCTGGGAGTGCACACCGAGCTTGCGGTAGACCTGCTTGATGTGGTTGCGCACGGTGCCGGGTGAAATTGACAGGTTTCGCGAAATCGTCTTGGCGCTGCCACCCTCGACCAGGAGCCGCGCGATCTGCCTTTCCCGGGCGCTGAGTTGCGACCCCGCGGCTTCGATTGCGGAACCCTTGTCGCGAAGACGGCACAAATGAAGCAGCCTTTGCAGAATGAGCTTTGTCGCGCTGCTCGCCGCGCCGGCCACAGCCAGATCACGCTCGCCAAAACGCGGTGCGCCTTCCCGGCGAAGAAAGGTTACATAGCCGGCGGTCAGTCCGTCGAGGTTGAACACGCCGGTTATTTCATCGAAGCTGCCGGAGGGCCCGTAGAATTCGCGGTAATACGGCGTGCGCTGGAAATCGCCTTGGCTGAGAGCCGACAACGGCAGCAGGAAATCCTGTCTGGTGCTGGCGAACCTCTGGAAGAACGGATCCTGGCGATAGACGCGCGCATCATAGTCGCGGTTCCAGCGATCGGGTCCGGCATCGTCGATGGTCAGGGATGTTATGTCGCGACGATAGAAGCCAACATAGACACGATCCGAGCCAAGCAGCACCCTTGCCGCCGCGCTGAAGCGGGCCGACAAGTCTTCGGGCGTTGCCGCCAAGGCCGCGGCGGCCACGCCACCACTCCAGCGTTCAAGCCGGTCGAGAGAAAAAATCGACTGCATCCGCGCCCAGACTAAAGCAAGCCCCGCCAACTTCAAGCTGGCGGGGAACCGCGAGGGAGCCGGTAAGATCAGTCCCGCGGCCGCTTCCGCAGCTCATCGCCCCATCGACTGGTTGGACTCACGCCTTGGCCTGCGACCTCACATGGGCAATGTAGCCGCGAACGTCGCTGGCCGGACCAGCATAGGCCTTGCCGAGCTTCTTCTCCATCGCAGCCATGTATTCCTTCGCCCATTTGGGCAGGGCGTAGTCGATGACGGCGAGGAATTCGAGCGTCGCCGCAAGACGGATGTCGGCGATCGACGGGTTCTTGCCGCCGATGAACGGCTTGCCGTCGCGGAAGAAGGAGTGGAAGACCTCGAGAGGCTCGGCAATGGCGGCGACCGCGGCCTTCTGCGCCTCCGATTTCCTATCCGGGTGGGCGTCGCTGTGACCGACTTCGCCGGCATATTGCGGGAAGCCGAGCGCCGGATAAGTGGCGCGCGCGACATAGGGATAAAGCGTGCCGATCAGATAGAACATGGCGCTGTCTATCATCGCCCGCTTGGCTGGCGCCTTGGGGTAGAATTTCTCCAGCCCATGCTTGTTGGAAAGATATTGCATGATGGCGCAGCTCTCCCACAGCACGCCGCGCGGCAGGCCCTTGTCCTCGATCATCGGCGTCAGGTGGGCCGGATTACGCGCCATGTATTCGGGCGAGCGCGTCTGCCCCCACGCATCGGTCTCCGCATGGTCGAGCCCGGCGGCGCGGGCAAAGACGCGAACGGTCATGTTGTTGACGCTCGGCTTCAGCATGCTGATGGTCAGCGCCGATTTCCTTGCCGGTTTCGCCTTGGCCTTGGCCGCCGTCTTGCCGGCGGCCTTTGGCGCCGTCTTGGTCGCAGCTTTTGCTGCCGCTTTTGCCGCTGGTTTGGCGGCCGGTTTCCCTGCGCTTTTCGCCACTGCTTTTGCCACGTGTTCCTCCCTTGCCTGTTCAGCCTTCAGTATGGATTTTTGGGCGCCCGGTCCGCCGACAATGTCGCGCGCGCGCGTTCCACCAGCGCCTGGATCGCATCAGCCAGATGCACCTCGGCGATGTTGTAGTCGCCACGCGTGACGCGAAGCTTATGCGCCTCCATCAGCACATCGGCATGGGTGAAGCCTGCAGGCGGCTCGAAACGATAAGAGGCAAGCTCGATCAGAAGGCCGAGCGGATCCTCGAAATAGATTGAATCCATGAAGCCGCGATCCTTGACGCCACTGTGTTTGATGGCGCGCTCGTCGAGCCGGGCGACCGCCTGCAGGAAAGTGACGCGGGACACCGAAAAGGCGATGTGATGCACGCAGCCCGGGTCGGTCGGGGTGCGGCGCTGCACGGCCGTGCGGGTCTCGTCGGTGAAGATGGTGATCAGCCGGCCGTCGCCCGGATCGAAATAAAGATGGCTTTCGCTCGGCTTGTCGAGGTTGGGCTGTTCGAAGATGAAAGGCATGCCCAGCACACCTTCCCAGAAATCGATCGAGGTCTGGCGACCGGCACCGACCAGCGTGATGTGATGGACGCCTTGCGACTGCAGTTTCTGCATCGGCCTTCTCCCCGCAATATCCGCTCTGGCAGAGGCGGCCCGTCACGCCGCGCCCGCACATGCTACATCTGGCATGAGCTGAGCGCCAATTCGATGTCCGTCCCTCGGCGTTCTGCGCGCCTGCCTTCGTCTCCGGCTTTATAAGATGATGCTAAACCAATCGACCCTGCCGCGCCAGAAGCCGCATCCGGGACAAGCTTGCATTTCGCGCCATTGCCGCCTGCCCCAAAAGCAAGCGCGGTGCTGGAGCAGCGCCGTGCGGGATTTCGCCCGTATAGCTGGCAGGTGCGGAGCCGCCGGGGGCTGGGGCCGCCTTCACTCAAGCAGGCGCACGCCTTATGGCCGATATCGCCATTCTCGATACACGCGAAAGGGTCTTCGCCGGAATCCTGCTGACGGGCGCCGCCTATTTGCTGTTTTCGACGCAGGACGCCTCGATCAAACTGCTGGTCACCGGCATGACCGTCTGGCAGATCATGTTCTTCCGCAGCATCACCATTCTTGGCGCCTGCGCGGTGATCGGCGGGCGGCCGCTGTTCGCCGATACGGTGCGCTCGCCGATCGTGCGGCCGATGCTGGTGCGCAGCGCCTTCACGCTCGCCGCCTGGCTCTGTTACTACAATGCCGCCCGCAGCCTGCAACTCGCCGAACTGACCACCGTCTATTACGCGGCTCCGATCATCGTCACCGTGCTATCGGTGGTCCTGCTCGGCGAAAAGGTGCCTGTTGTGCGCTGGCTGGCGGTTCTGATCGGCTTTGCCGGCGTCTTTGTCGCCTGCGATCCCGCCCATCTTGGCCTGTCCGTGCCCGTGTTGCTGGTACTGGCGGCGGCTTGCCTTTGGGGCATCGCCATCGTGCTTCTGCGCAAGACGGCGCTTGCCGAGCGCTCGACGATCCAGCTCCTCCTCAACAATTTCTATTTCCTGGTTTTTTCAGCGGTGCCGGCGCTGTCGTGGTGGCATACGCCGGACCCGGCACAATTGCTGCTTCTTGCCAGCGTCGGTGCGCTCGGCGGCCTGGCGCAATACCTTCTCTTCGAAGGCATGAAGCGCACGCGGGCATCGATCCTGGCGCCGCTCGAGTACACCTCGCTGTTGTGGGCGTTCGCGCTCGGCTTCGCGATCTGGGGCGACGTGCCGCGCCGCGAAGTGTTCCTGGGTGCCGCCCTTATCGTCGCCGCCGGCCTGCTGATCGTCGGCGGCGAACATTTCCGCAAGCGGCTTTGACTTGGATGGTCACTACTCCCGACGCGACGATGTCAGGACGAGGCAAGGTAGGCTGCCGGCATGAATGAGATCACGGCCACCGCGGAAACCACCGAACGCACGCTGGGTATCCTGCTGGTATCATCCTCGGCGGCGGTATTCGGGCTGACCGGCGTGTTGACCAAGTCGATCCATGCCGATCCGCTGACGATCACCTGCTGGCGCGGCTTTGTCGGCGCGATCCTGATCAGCCTCTACGTATTGTGGCGCCGCCGCCGTGCCGGCAACCGTGAACCGCTGCGGCTTGGCTGGCGCGGCTGGCTGCTAGCCGTCGAAGGCGCACTGGCCAGCATCGCCTTCATTTCCGCTTTCAAGTTCACTTTCGTCGCCAATGTCGCGGTCATCTACGCGACGTCGCCCTTCATTGCCGCCGTACTGGCCTGGATGCTGGTGCGCGAACCTTTCCGGCTGCAGACGATGGTGGCGGCGGCGGTGTCGCTGTGCGGGGTCGCCATCATGGTGTGGTCGGGTTTTGCCACCGGCAATTTGTTCGGCGACGGGCTGGCGCTGCTGATGACGGCCGGCAGCGCGCTGTACATGATCATGGTTCGCGCGTTCCGTGACACGCCCGTGGTGTGGGCCGGCGCGGTTTCGGCCTTCCTGCTGTTCATACTCGGATGGTTCGTCACGGATCCCCTGGCGGTCTCATCAAGGGACGCCATCCTGCTTGCCACCTTCGGCGCGTCCTTCGCGCTGGCTTCCATTCTGTGGACGGAAGGCTCGCGGCTGA
This sequence comes from Mesorhizobium australicum WSM2073, assembly GCF_000230995.2. Lineage (NCBI taxonomy): Bacteria > Pseudomonadati > Pseudomonadota > Alphaproteobacteria > Hyphomicrobiales > Phyllobacteriaceae > Mesorhizobium > Mesorhizobium australicum. Next base: position 4,868,572 of record NC_019973.1, read on the forward strand.
TCCCGGCGCCTGAATCGGGCCTGCTCGGTTCGGCGGAAGTGCCGTTCGCGATCCTGTTCGCATTTCTGTTCCTGGCCGAAATCCCGCCGCTGGCCAGCATGGTCGGCGGGGCCATCGTGCTCGGCGCCGTCTTTGCCCATGCCGGCCGCGATTGGCTGAAGGCACGCTCCCGGCAAGCGTCTTCAAATATTTCGTAAAAAATTTTCCAAGTCACGGAACCATCACCGTGCCCGGACATTATTAGTGCGACGGGCCACCCCCCAAGTCCCCCCAAACCCCTCGGCCCGTCCTACTCCAAGCCGACCGCAAGGTCGGCTTTTTCTTTGCGACAGCTTTTGCTTGCAACAGACGGGTCGACCGCAAGTCGGCTTTCCAGCCAATAGACCGGCGACGGAACTTCGCGCCTAGTCAAATCAACCAAGCGGTCCGGACAAGGCGAGGCTACCGCCGAGCAGCGTCGCCAGATCGCCCGCGGGCGCATCGGCACCGGCGCGCAGGCGGATCGCGAACTCAGCCATCGGAGCCGGCGGCAAGCCAAGTTCGCGGGGCGCTTCGACGATGCCGGAATGGGCAAAGCGCGGGGTTCGCAAGGTCAGCGCAACACCGGCATTTACCGCAGTGCGCAGCCCGGCCAGGCTGGCGCTGCCGGCAGCGATGCGATAGCGGCGGCCGGCGGCGTCGAGCGCGGCGAGTGCCGCTTCGCGAAACCCGCAATAGGGGTCGAGCAGCGCCAGCGGCAATTCTTCCTGCCGCGAGGCCAGTCCCTTGTTCGAACACAGCCATATCATCGGCTCGCGCAGCACGCCGACCTCGTCCGGCACGGCAGCCTGGCGCATGACGATCGCCAGATCGAGGCTGCCAGCTTGTAACGCCTGCGCCAGTTCGGCGGAGCGGCCGACACGCAGTTCGATCCTGACGCGGGGATGGCTGGAGGCGAAGGCACGCAGCAGGTCCGGCAGGCCGCTATCGGCGAAATCCTGCGTCGTGCCGATGGCGACGCGCCCGGCAGCGCGTGCGCCCTTCAGCGCCAGCCAGGCCTCGCGATGCACAGCAAGAATACGCCTGGCGTGCCCGACAAGATCCTCGCCTGCCGGCGTCAGGCCGCGCCGCCTGCCCTGCGGCGCCAGAACCGGCTCACCAACGATCTCTTCCAAGCGCTGCATCTGCGCCGTCACCGCCGAGGGTGAGCGGCCGACATTGGCCGCCGCCTGCGCCAGCGAACCGCTGTCGACGAAAGCAAGGAAGGTTCTGAGCAGGTCGGGATCAAGCGTTTCCATAATTCGATATTATCGAATCGTCATTTGAAAACAATTCAGTTATTTCGATCAAAAGATGATGGCATGGTCTTCAACGGCGCCCACGCCGCTAAAAACCAAGGAGAGAAGAATGCCCATCATCAATGTCAGCGTCACCGGCAAGCCCGACGCCACCCTGTCGGCCAGCATCGCCAGGGAAATAACCGAGATCACCGCCACGCATCTGCGCAAGGATCCGACGATCACCGCAGTTGCCGTGTCCTATCTCGATCCGCAGCACTGGTTCGCCGGCGGCAAGTCGCTCGCCGAGCACGGCACCAACACATTCTGGCTCGACATCAAGGTGGTCGACGGCACCAACACAAAGCTCGAACTGGAGGCCTATCTCAAGGCGATCTTCGATGCCCTTGGCCGCCTGCTAGGCGGCGTGCACCAGGAGAGCTATGCTTTCGTGCATGAGGTTCCGGCAGCGGCCTATGGCTACGGCGGCAAGACGCAGGAGTTCCGTTTCATCAGCGGGCGGCTGAACGCGGCGTGAGGGCGCCCCTTCCGCATTGACCTTGCCTCGACTTCCGCTAGGCTCTGCCCCCGAAGCGGCCGCACAAGAGCCGCAATGACAAAATCGTTGGGAGAGACGCGGCATGATCCTGACACTGGCGCTGCTTGCGGGTCTGGTTGTGGCCTGGTTGCTGATCGGCGTGGTGGAAAAATTCCGCCTCGGCCTGCGCTTCACCCAAGCGCTGCTCTACGCACCGTTCAAGCTCGCCTACCGGATCAGCGACAATCGCATCAAGATCGCTCGCAAGGCGCAGGTGCCGGTCATCTATGTCATCTCGCACCAGTCGCGCTTCGAGCCGGCGCTGATGCTGTCGCTGCTGCCCGACGACACGCTGCATATACTCGACGAGGTCTCGGCGCGTTCGCCTTGGCTCGAACCGTGGCGCGAACTCGGCCGCACCATTGCCTTCAACGCCGAGCATGTCTTCGTCAGCCGCCGGCTGGTGCGCGTGCTGAAGGGCAAGGGCCGGCTGGCCGTCTATCTGCCGGACGCGGTCGAGCCCGACGTCAAGACGTTTCGGCTGTTCCGCGCCGTCACCCGCATCGCCATGCAGGCCGACGCCCGCATCGTGCCGATCTTCGTCGCCGGCGCCCGCAACCTGCCGGTGTCGCTGACGTCGGCGGACAAGGCACCGCGTCACTGGTTTCCACGGCTGTCGATCAGTGTCCTGGAGCCGATGACGATCGCCGAACTGGTGGCGCGCAATCCGGACCAGGCTTCCAACACCAATGCGCTGTTCGACCGCGTCGCGGAGGCCCGGCTTTTTGGCACCGACCTCGACCGCGGCCTGTTCCTTGCCATGCGCGACGCCGCAACCAGGATCGGCGCTTCGCGTCCGATCATCGAGGACGTCATTTCCGGGGCGCTGAGCTACCGCAAGATGTTCATCGGCGCGCGGGTGCTGGGCAGGCGCTTCGAGGCGGTGACGGCGCCGGGCGAAGCTGTGGGGGTAATGCTGCCCAACGCCAACGGCGTCGTGCTGTCGCTCGTCGGCCTGCTCTCGGCGGGCCGTGTGGCGGCGATGATCAACTACACGGCCGGGCCGGCAAGCGTCACCGCGGCTGTCCGCACCGCCGTCATCCGCACCGTTGTCTCTTCGCGTGCCTTCGTCGAGAAGGCCGATCTCGCCGATATCGTCGCCGCGGTCGAGAAGGGCGGCGCCAGGCTGCTGTGGCTGGAAGATGTACGCGAAAGCGTCACCACGCTGGACAAGCTTGCAGCCGCCTTGCTGTGGCGCCTGCCGCTGCAGCGACAGGACGCGGCAAAGCCCGGCGTGATCCTGTTCACCTCGGGCTCCGAAGGCACGCCGAAGGCCGTTGTTCTGTCGCAAAAGAATCTCCTCGCCAATGCCATGCAGGCCGAGGCGCGGATCACCATTTCGCCGGCGGACATCCTGCTCAACGTGTTGCCGGTGTTCCATTCGTTCGGCCTGACGGGCGGCACCATCCTGCCACTGGTCACCGGGGTAAAGCTGTTCCTCTATCCCTCGCCTCTCCACTACAAGCTCATCCCCGAGATCGCGCGCAAGGTGAAACCGACCATCATGTTCGGCACCGACACTTTCCTCGCCAACTATGCGCGCACCGCCAAGGACGGGGATTTTTCCAGTCTGCGCTTCGTCGTCGCCGGCGCCGAGGCGGTGAAGCCGGATACCCGCCGCGTCTATCGCGAACGCTTCCAGGCCGAGATCATCGAAGGCTTCGGTCTCACCGAGGCGGCGCCCGTGGTTGCCGTCAACACCGCGATCCACGGCCGCGACGGCACGGTCGGCCGGCTTCTGCCGGCCATTCGCATGAAACTGGAGCCGGTCGAAGGCATCAACGATGCCGGCCAGTTGTGGCTCGACGGGCCGAACATGATGATGGGCTACATGACCGCGGACCGCCCCGGCGAGCTCCAGCCCCTGACCGGCTGGCACGACACGGGCGATATCGTCGCCGTCGACCGCGAAGGCTTCATCAGCATTCGCGGCCGCGCCAAGCGCTTCGCCAAGATCGCTGGCGAGATGGTGTCGCTGGGTGCGGTCGAGATGCTGGTGCAGTCGCTTTGGCCGGAAGAACGCCATGCGGCGGTGGCGGTGCCGGACAAGAGGCGGGGCGAGCGCATCGTGCTGGTCACCACCGCCGACGATGCCAGCGCCGAGGAGTTGCGTCAGTTCGGCAAAAAGACCGGAGCGGCCGAACTGATGGTGCCGAACGACATCGTCAAGGTCGAGGAGATCCCGGTGCTCGGTTCCGGCAAGACCGACTATGTGTCGACGAGAAAGCTGGCGATCGACCGGCTCGGACTTGGCGTGGCGGCCTGAGTCGGACCAAGGACTTCGGCCGACTTTCTAACCTATGTCCGAAGGCGGCACCTTCTCGCCTTCCAGCTTGGCTCGCTTGGAATAGGCGCGCACGCTGAATGGGAGAAAGATCAGGTAGCCCGCGACCGATGCCGTCAGCGTGTACCAGGGATAGGTCATCAGCAAGAGAATGTAGAGGACGACGGCGAGGATGACCGGCAGCACCCTGTCGCCGGGGATCTTGATGCTCTTGCCTGAATAGACTGGCAAGCGGCTGACCAGCAGGAAGGCCACCAGGATGGTGAAGCCGGTGGCGACGAAGGCGGCCGGCCGGCTGGGCTCCACCCCAAGCCGCAGGAAATAGAGATAGAGCGGCAGCATCACCAGAACGGCGCCTGCCGGCGCCGGCACACCGACGAAATATTCGGTCTGCCATATCGGGCGGTCGGCCTTCTCGTCGTCGAGCACGTTGAAACGCGCCAGCCGCAGCCCGCAAGCGATCGCAAACAGCAGTGCCGCGATCCAGCCTGGCGAGCCGGCGCGGTCGAGCAGGAAGGCATAGAGCACCAGTGCCGGCGCAACGCCGAAATTGACGATGTCGGCCAGGGAATCCATCTGCGCGCCGAATTTGGAGGTCGCCTTCAGCATCCGCGCCAGGCGGCCGTCAATGCCGTCGAGAAAAGCGGCCAGCAGCACCATTACCACCGCCGGCTCGAAACGCCCCTCGAAGCCGAAGCGGATCCCGGACAGGCCGGCGCAGATGGCAAGCACGGTGACCAGATTGGGCAGCACCATGCGCATGGGGATCTCGCGGATGCGCGGACCGCCGCTGGCATGGGCCTCGAATTTTTTATATTGCGTGCCCACCGTCAGGAAATCCGCACCAGGGGCGTGCCGGCGACACCGCCGAATTCGGCGAGCACGGTTTCGCCGCCGACCGCCGTCTGGCCAACGGCGACGCGCGGCGTGGCGGTCAAGGGCAGGAACACGTCGACGCGCGAGCCGAAGCGGATTAGGCCGAAACGCTCGCCGGTGCCGATCGAAGCGCCGGCCTCGGTCCAGCAGACAATGCGGCGCGCCACCAGGCCGGCGATCTGGACTGCCGCCACCGTGCCGTTGGGGCTCTCGATGACGAGGCCGTTGCGCTCGTTTTCCGTGCTCGCCTTGTCCAACTCGGCATTGAGGAATTTTCCCGGCCGATGTTCGATCCTGGCGATGCGGCCGCGCACCGGAGAGCGGTTCACGTGACAGGAAAAGACGTTCATGAACACGGAGATGCGGGTCATCTCGACATTGCCGAGGCCAAGCTCGCGCGGTGGCACGGCCGGCCCGACCGCCGAGACGATGCCATCGGCGGGGCTTACCACCAGGCGATCGTCAACAGGCGTGACGCGCTCGGGGTCACGGAAGAAATAGACGCACCAGGCGGTCAGGATCAGGCCGATCCAGAACAGGATCGAGGAGAAATAGCCGAGGAACAGCGTCGCCGCGCCAAACGCCGCGATGAAGGGATAGCCTTCGCGATGGATCGGTACGAACGCGTTCTTGACCGTGTCGACAAGGCTCATGGGCTGGGGGCGGTCCCTGTTTCAGGTCCGGCCTCAATAGCCGAAACACCCCCTGCCCGCAACGCGACAATCGCCGGCGCGGATGAACGGGCAAGGGCGGGCCTGTGACCGCGGATAGCCGGGCGCTCCGTGTGTCGTGAAATGGATACCGGGTCGCATGCCTGTCCTGCCGTCAAAAGCCATCCCTTGACTGCGCCAAGGCAGCCAGAATGGCCGAAAAACCTATCTGCGCCGACGCCGCCCTTGCGCAGACCGGCACCTGTGGCGTCAACGTCACACCGATGCGGCGTTCTTCCTGCGCGAAAATACAGCGGTCCGCTGTCGGGAGACTCTCATCTCGCCCGTCCTTGGTGGGAAGCGCTTCATCGCAAGGGCCGATGACGCGCGCAACGGAGGCTCCTGATCATGCGAATATCGTCCGGCGACAAACCGTACATCGTCATGGAAGGTCTCGCCTTCGGGGAATCGCCACGCTGGCATGACGGACGCCTGTGGGTCTGCAATTGGGGCACCGGCGAGATCATCGCCGTCGATGCCGGCGGCAGCCGCAAGATCATGCTCACGATTCCGGCTGTCCTGCCGTACTCAATCGACTGGCTGCCGGATGGTCGTCTGCTGGTTGTCTCAGGCCGCGAGGGCCTGCTGTTGCGGCAGGAAGCCGATGGCTCGCTCGTCATCCACGCCGACCTGCGCGGCCTGTCGAAAAGCCCGTGGAATGAGATCGTCGTCGACGGGCGCGGCAACATCTACGTCAATGGCGGCGGGCCGGCGCCGGCGACCGGCCAGCATTTCGGTCCCGGCACCATCGTGCTGGTCACACCGGATGGCGCGGTCAGGCAAGTGGCGGACACTATCGCCTTTGCGAACGGCATGGCGGTGACCCCGGACAACAAGACGCTGATCATTGCCGAATCCCATGCCAACCGGCTGACCGCGTTTGACATTGCCGCCGACGGTTCCTTGTCCAACAGACGCACCTGGGCCGATCTCGACGGATATCCCGACGGCATCTGCCTCGATGCGGACGGGGCGGTCTGGTATGCCGACGTTCCCAACAAGCATTGCGTGCGGGTGCGCGAAGGCGGTGACGTCTTGCAGACCGTCACCGCCGATCGCGGCTGCTTTGCCTGCATGCTGGGCGCTGCGGACCGGAAAACGCTGTTCATCACCGCCGCCGAGTGGCGCGGCTTCGAGCATATGACAAGCGAGGCCCGCACCGGCCAGGTGCTCGGCATTGAAGCGCCGGCACCGAGTGTGGGGTGGCCTGGCTAGAGTCCCGGCACGCGCTGATAATTGGCGATATCAGCTCGCACTCCGAGCCGGGCGATCGTCTCCTGCGGGTTGAAGGCTATGCGCTCGTGCGCAGCCTTGACGATCGGCACCACGTTGTCGACCGCAGCCTGGCTTTCCCATTCGACGATGGTGACGAGGTTGAATTCGCCCGGTCCTGAGAATTGCTCGAGCAGAAAGTCCTGGACGAAGCCTTGCTGCAGACGCAGCAACTCGTGCGTCATCTTCACCTTTGCGAGGATTTCATCGCGGGCATTGGCGGGCACGACGAACTTGTCGACCCTGAACACGCTGCCGCCGTTAACATCCTGATTCGTAAAGCTCATATCCATTTGATTCCGTCCTCGACGATGCTGTTTTGCGGCTCTCGGGCGACGGTCTACAATCTCAACCTAAGTTGAGGTCAAGAGCTTTTTTGAGCTACGACATCTCCGATGTGCGCCGGCGTACGACGACACCCAGTTCGTCGCTTTCGCGGGCAATGCGCAGCCGCTCCTCGGCTTCGGTCGCCTCGCGCTGGCGGTCCCACATCGAGGCATAGAGGCCGTGCTTTCGCATCAGCTCGACATGAGTGCCGCGCTCGGCGATCTGACCGTCCTTCAGCACGATGATCTCATCGGCGGCGATCACCGTCGACAGGCGGTGGGCGATGACGATGGTGGTGCGGCCCTTGCTGACGAGGTCGAGCGCGGCCTGGATCTCCTGCTCGGTGTGGCTGTCCAGTGCGGAGGTCGCTTCGTCGAGCATCAGGATCGGCGGTGCCTTCAGGATGGTGCGGGCGATCGCCACGCGCTGCTTCTCGCCGCCGGAAAGTTTCAGCCCGCGCTCGCCGACCATCGACTTGTAGCCGTCGGGCAGCTTCTCGATGAACGGCCCGATCTGGGCGAGTTCGGCGGCCTTGCGCACCTCCTCCTCGCCGGCGCCGACACGGCCGTAGCGGATGTTGTAGGCGATGGTGTCGTTGAACAGCACCGTGTCCTGCGGCACCATGCCGAGCACCGCGCGCAGGCTGTCCTGCGTCACGTCCCTCACGTCCTGGCCGTCGATCAGAACCTGGCCACCCTGCACGTCGTAGAACCGGAACAGCAACCGCGAGATGGTCGACTTGCCCGCACCCGACGGCCCGACGATGGCAACGGTCTTGCCGGCCGGCACCTCGAAGGAGACGCCCTTCAGGATCTTGCGGTTCGGATCATAGGAAAAGTGGACGTCACGGAACTCGACCTTGCCGGCGCTGACGGCCAACGGCTTGGCGTTGGGCTTGTCGACGATCTCCTGCGGCACGTCGAGGAGGTCGAACATGTGCTCGATGTCGGTGAGGCCCTGGCGGATTTCGCGATAGATGAAGCCGATAAAGTTGAGCGGCACGGAGAGCTGTACCAGCATGGCATTGATGAAAACGAAATCGCCGACGCTCTGGGTGCCGGCCTGCACCTCCAGCGCCGACATGCACATGACGACGACCGTGCCGACGCCGAAGATGAAGCCCTGGCCGAAGTTTAGCCAGCCGAGCGAGGTCCATGTCTTGGTTGCGGCGATCTCGTAACGCGCCATCGAGCGGTCGAAGCGCTCGGCCTCCATGCGCTCATTGGTGAAATACTTGACCGTCTCGAAGTTAAGCAGCGAGTCGATCGCCTTGGTGTTGGCGTCGGTGTCGCTGTCGTTCATGTCGCGGCGGATCGAGATGCGCCAGTCGCTGGCCTTGACCGTGAACCAGACGTAGAGGCAGACGGTGACCGCCACCACGGCCACATATTTCCAGCCATAGGTGAAACCGAATATGCCCGCGGTCAGCGCGAATTCGAGGATCGTCGGCGCGGTGTTGAGCATGATGAAGCGGACGATCGTTTCGATGCCCTTGGTGCCGCGCTCGATGATGCGCGACAGGCCGCCGGTGCGGCGCTCCAGGTGGAAGCGCAGCGACAGCTGATGCATGTGCACGAAGGTGCGGAAGGCAAGCTGGCGAACCGCATGCTGGCCGACCCGGGCAAACAGCGCATCGCGCAGCTGGTTGAAGCCGAGCTGGACGAGCCTCAGCACATTGTAGGCAATGACCAGCATCACCGGGGCAAGCATGAACGATGGCAGCGGCGGTGGCGTTTTGAAGCCGCCCGCCAGCGCATCGGTCGCCCATTTGAAGAAATAGGGACCGGCGACCAGCGTCACCTTGGCGACGACCAGCAGCAGCGTCGCCCAGGTCACCCGCGCCCTGAGATCGGCGCGGTCGGCCGGCCACATATAGGGCCAGAGATTGCGCAGTGTCGTGAGTGTCGAGGTGTCGGAGGAGACGGTTTTTTCGGCCACTTTTCTTGCCTTTTGGGTGAGAGGGTCAGCGGCCGGAGCAGCAGGAATTGATGAGCGCGCCCAGCGATGCCGATACGTCGGCAAGTGCCGCGCGATCGACCGCATAGCGCGATCGCTGACGGTCGGGCTCAAACCGGACGAGGCCCGCCTCGACCAATATTTTCAGATGCTGGGAGATCGTCGACTGGGCCAGAGCGAAACGGTCGACGACCTCACGGCAGCAGCAGGAATTGCTGGCCGACAGATGCCTCAGTATCTCGATCCGCGCCGGATGCGAAAGTGCTGCGAACCGCGCCGCGACAGCGCGGCTGTCCGGCATGCAGCCAGGCAGTGCCGAGGCGGCATGGTCTGGTAAGGGAACGCATTCTGTCATCGTTCATCGGCGATAGACGATGAACGATGACAGGGCAAGCTAGGCCGATGGGTAGATCGCCGGAATTGCCGGTCTATCCCTATTCCGTCTTCATCGGTGCGGTCGTCGCCTGCTCGCCCATTGCCTTGAGGTCGGCGGCTTCGCCTTCCTTCGACTTTTCCGGAACCTTGAACACCTGCCCCGGCCAGATGCGGTTCGGATTCCTGATCTGGTCCTGGTTGGCGAGGTATATGGTGGAGTAGCGCACGCCGTGACCATAGACGCGCCGTGAGATCCGCCACAGTGTGTCGTTGCGCCGAATGATGACCGCGCTGTCGGCATGTTCGAGCTTGGGCGACACGATTTCAGGCACGTCGCTTGGCGGCGTGGCCGCTGCGACGTTAGCCGGAGCCTCGGTGGCTGGCGCGGCGGGAGCCGGCGCGGTCTCGCCCGGAGCAGCGGCGGCAACAGCGGGCGCCGCGGGCTTGGCCTCGGCGGGCTTGGTCTCGGTGGGCTTGGTCTCGGCGGGGGCAACGGCGGCGACCGCCTCGCCCGGTTCGCGCTCGAAGGGCACCGCGGCGCGGGCCACCACCTTCACGCCATCGGCATCGAGGCCGTCGACATGGATGGTATAGCTGCCGACCGGAATATCGCGCGTCGCCTCGACCAGGAAATGGCCGTCCGACGAGGTCTGCGCGTCGCCGAGCAGGATGTCGTTGGCGTAGGCGCGCACCTTGCGGCCCGGATCGGCGAGGCCGGCGACAAAGATCTTGTTGCCGTCGATCTCGACTGCCTCGACCACGATCTTTGGTTCGGCCACGGCCGCCGCGGGCGCGGCCGGTGCCGCCGGAGTGGGTTTTGCTTCAACCACGGCTGGCGTGGCCGTCGCCGGCGCGGCGGGCGCTTCAGCAGCAGGAGCGGCAGCCTGGTCGCCGGTTGCCGGCGCCGGCTTTGGCTCAGATGCCGGAACGGTCAGCAGTTCGGCCGGCTTGCCCGGCTCCTCGACCATGGCCAGCACCTGGCCAGCTGCATTCGCGGGCACCGAGACGACTGCGGTCTGCGCCGAGGCGGTCACGACCGCGCCAACCGTCGAACGCAGGGCGATCGTATAGTCGCCGGGCTTCAGCGGATCTTCGAGCACGATGACAAAGGCACCATCGGGACCAGCAACCGTGGAGCCGATCACCGTCGCGCCGTTGAGAATTTCGACCTTCGAGTTGGGCGCCGCGTTGCCGGCAACGACGATCGAGCCGTTGCTCTCGACCCGTACGACATCGAAAGTCGGCGCGACCGGACCCGCCGTCGCGGGCGCCGCAGGCGCCGCAGCGTCGGTTGCAGGTGCTGCCGGGGCCGTCGCCTGAGGTGCCGCGCCCGGCGTGGCCGGCATCGTCGGAGCCGGCAGGCGCCCTTCCGTGCCAGGATCGGCCGGCTTCGGCGCCGCGGACGGCGTCAACGCCGCGACTTCCGCCGGCGGTGTGCGATGAAGATACGGGTCGAGTGCGCCCGATACATAGGCGGTTCCCGCGGCCGCTACGGTCCCACCCGCCGCGAACAAGAACGCCTTCAATGGATTGATTGCCATGTATTTCCCTGCCCCTTAGCCACCTAACGCCGGTCTAGCGTGTTTTGCCATGACCGACAAGAAAAAGCCCGGCCTTCTCAACCCTAGGGCTTGACCGCGCTTTCAGACCCAATCACCAATCATCGGCATGAACACGATTCGATCCGTTTGCGTCTATTGCGGCTCATCTCCGGGCCGCGATGAAATCTATGTCAAGGCCGGCCACCTGCTTGGACGCTCAATTGCAAAGGCAGGCCTGCGGCTGGTCTATGGCGGCGGCACCAAAGGCATTATGGGCGCCGTCGCCGAAGGCGCGCTCAAGGCCGGCGGCAAGGTGACGGGCATCATTCCGCGCTTCCTGATCAACAAGGAAGCAACCGAAACCGCGCTTGACCGGCTCGACGAGTTGTCGATCACCGACAACATGCACGAGCGCAAACACAAGATGTTCGAGAAATCCGACGCCTTTGTGGCGCTGCCTGGTGGCATCGGCACAGTCGAGGAGATCGTCGAGATCATGACCTGGGCGCAACTTGGCCATCACCGCAAACCGATCGTCTTCGGCAATGTCAACGGATTCTGGGATCCGATGACGGCGTTGCTTGATCACATGGCGGCGGAAGGCTTCATTCATACCGCGCAGCGTGTGAAGCCGCTGGTCGTCAACGATCCCGAGGCGATCGTCGCCGCCATCATGGTCGCCGGCTCCTCGGTCGACGCGCCGACCGAGGGCGTCCAGTCGGTGATCGACAAGATGTAAGGTTACGGGAGTAGAGCAGTAGGTTTGCAGTGTCGGAGCGTACACTTCCCCCTACTGCCTGCTCCCTACTCCCTCCGAGCAGCTTGCCCCAGATCGGCGACATTCCCGGCAGCGGCATGATGTTCGCAGTCGGCAGCGATGCCGATGTGCGCGGCCATCTCGCAACCTTGCCACTGGTCAAGGCTGGCATGATGGACATTGCCGCGATCGTGCCACTCAATCCCTATCGGGGATTTGGGCCGAAGCGCTGAGGCCGACGGCCGCGACAATCGAGGTCGTCAGCAGGACCGCCAGGCCGACAAGCGCCTTGCATCTCATCAAGCCACGCGGCACGCTGGCGCTGCCGCTTGCCAAGGGCCGAACGAGCCTTCGACTGACGGGCGATAAATCGCAATCGATGAAGGTGCAAATTGCATTCGACCGACTATCTCGGCCAACTGTTCGGCCTCGAAGGCAAGCATGCCTTCATAACCGGCGCCAGCCGTGGCCTGGGCCTCGCCTTCGCGGAGGCGCTTGCGAGCGCCGGCGCGCGCGTCACGATCGGCGGCCGCAAGGCCGACGATCTCAAAGCGGCCGCGGACAAGTTGCGCACCGCGGGCCATTCGATCACGGAAGCGGTGATCGACGTAACCGACACCCAGTCGGTCGACCAGGCAATCGCGGCGGCGGAAACCGGCACCGCACCGATAGACATCCTGGTCAACAATGCCGGCATCCAGCGACGGGCGCCGTTGGAGACCTTCAGCGACGCCGACTGGGACGCGCTGATGGCCACCAACCTGGACGGCGTGTTCAAGGTGAGCCGGGCCGTCGTAAAGGGCATGATCGCGCGCCAAAGGGGGTCGATCATCAATGTCTCCTCAGTGCAGAGCGTGCTCGCCCGCCCCTCGATCGCGCCCTACGCGGCGAGCAAGGGCGCCATCACCATGCTGACCAAGTCGATGGCCGGCGAATGGGGCCAGCACGGCGTGCGTATCAACGCCATCGCGCCGGGCTATTTCAAGACCGAGCTCAACGCCGCGCTGGTCGCCGACGAGACATTCTCCGCCTGGCTGACCGGCCGCACGCCGATGCGGCGCTGGGGCGAAGTGAGGGAACTCGCGGGCGCTGCCGTGTTCCTGGCGTCCGACGCCGCCAGTTTCGTGAACGGACAGACGCTGCTGGTGGATGGCGGGATCACCAGCGTCCTGTAAGGGGGCACGCCGTCACGGAACAGTCACACTAAATCGGGGATGCCGTGCTAGAAATCGCGCTTGGCCGCCCCCGCGACCCCGACCGCATCAGAGACCGGCGAAGCCGCCATGAACATCGCCATCCCCTCCGAGGGCACTGACCTGTCGCCTTACCTGCCCGATGAGCACGGTCTGTTCTTCATCTACCACTTTACCACCGAGGGGGTGCGGACCAGGGATACCGCCGCAGCGCATTGGACATGGCGCAGCTACCAGCTTTCCGACATGCGCGCCCGCCACGAGATCGGCGCCGATCAGGCCTTGCCGGCACCGGTGCGCGAAGCCTTCCTGACCGCCAGTCATGGCTGCCACATCGACCTCGAGGATGACTGGCTCTATGGCGATCTGCCGGACCTGCGCCATGATTATTCGGCGGAAGCCGGCGGGCTTGGTCATTTCCGCTTCGCCCTCAACGACACGATGCTGGTCGGCGCCCGCAAGCAGCCGCTGCAATCGGTCGACAACATCCGCAAGGCGATCGAGAACGGATCGCGCAAGTTCCGGTCTCCGGCCGAGCTGATCGAGGCTGTCGTCGGCCAGTCGTTCGACGGGATGGCGACGGAACTCGCGGCACTCAGCGACAGTCTCGACGGCATTGAGGACCGCATCGTCTGCGACGCATGGCACAATGAGCGGCAGGCGCTGGTCGATGCACGCCGGCATCTGGTGGTCATCCACCGGCAGATGGCGACGCTGACCAACCTGTTTCGCCATCTCGACCATTCGCACCGCAACGACCTGCCGGATTCGATCAACGACATGGCGGCGCGGCTTTCGCACCGCGCACAGACACTGCACTATGACGGCGAGCAGTTGCAGGCGCGCACGCGGCTGCTGCAGGACGAGCTGATGGCCAAGCTGACGACGCAGTCGAACCGGCTGCTTTACGTGCTCTCGGTGATGACGGCGGTGCTGTTGCCGATGACCATCATCTCAGGCCTGTTCGGCATGAATGTCGGCGGTTTGCCGCTGGTCAACACCCCGTTGGGTTTTTGGGTGATCACGGGCGCGTCGCTGCTGATCGCGGGCGTGACCTATCTTTTCGTCAGGCGGCTCGGACAGCTGTAGCCCGGCGCGCCGTCGCCAGCATGGACCAGGAATAGACCGCAAGGGCCGCCCAGATCAGGGCAAAGGCGATGGCTTGCGTGGTGCCGAACGGCTCGTCGAAGATCAGCACGGCAATCAGAAACACCATGGTCGGCGCTATGTACTGCATGATGCCGATGGTCGAGAGGCGCAGCAGCTTGGCGCCAAAGGCGAACAGCAGCAGCGGCACGGCCGTCACCGGCCCGCAGCCGATGAGCAGCGCGGTGTCGGTGCCATTGCTGGAGACGAAATGGTCCTGTCCGGTGGCGATAAGGAAGACGATGTAGCCCAGCGCCGGCACCGACAGCAAAAGCACTTCGAGCAGGAAGCCCTGGCTGGGACCGATCGGCAGCGTCTTGCGGAAGAAGCCGTAGGCGGCGAAGGAAAACGCCAATGCCAGCGACACCCAGGGCAGTTTGCCGCCGTCGATTGTCAGCACGGCGACGGCGACCGCCGCAAGCACCACCGCCGCGATCTGCAACCGGTCGAGCCGCTCGCCGAGCAGCAGTGCGCCGACCACGACGTTCACCAGTGGGTTGATGTAATAGCCCAATGCCGTCTCGACGGTGCGGTCGACCGCGATCGCCCAGACATAGATGCCCCAGTTGACCGAGATCAGCGCCGCCGTCAGCCCCGCCATGGCGATGGTGCGAGGCGAGCGGATCGCCACCTTGAAGTCGGCCGTGCGGCCGGCCCAGACCAGGACCGCCGCGGCAATCGGCACCGACCAGACGATGCGGTGTGCAATCACCTCGGCAAGCGGCAGATGCGCCACCGCCTTCATGTAGAAGGGCAGCAACCCCCACAAGAGATAGGCACCCAGCGCCAGCAAGAAGCCGCGGCGGGCTTTCGATTCTGCATCGGGAGTAATTGCTTCAGCGGCCATGGCCCAACGCTATGGCCCAGTAATCTTGGCAAGACCATCGCAAAGTTCTGATGGATCAATGGACTTTCGCTGATGGTTCAAACTTACTCCGCCGCCACCAGCCCCGCCATCTCGCGATTCTTCATCAGCTTGTAGACGATCGAATCCATTAGCGCCTGAAACGACGCGTCGATGATGTTTTCCGAGACCCCGACCGTCCACCAGCGCGCGCCGGTACCGTCATGCGATTCGATGAGCACGCGGGTGATGGCCTCGGTGCCGCCATTGAGGATCCGCACCTTGAAGTCGGCAAGCTCGAGATCCGCGATCTCGTTCTGGTATCTGCCGAGATCCTTGCGCAGCGCAATGTCGAGCGCGTTGACGGGGCCATGGCCCTCGGCCACCGACATCTTCTCCTCGCCCTCGACCAGCACCTTGACCACTGCTTCCGACACCGTCTTCAACTGGCCATTGGCATCGAAGCGGCGTTCAATCATGCAGCGGAACGAGGTGACGTGGAAGAATTCGGGCAGGCCATGCAGCATCTTGCGCGCCAGGAGTTCGAAGGAGGCGTCGGCGCCCTCATAGGCGTAGCCCGAGGCCTCACGCTCCTTGACCACCGATATCAGGGCGTCGAGCCGATGGTCGTCCTTCGGCACATCGATGCCGCGCCGCTTCAACTCGGCGAGGAAATTGGCCTTGCCGCCCTGGTCGGAGACCATGACGCGGCGGCGGTTGCCCACGGCCTGCGGCTCCACATGCTCATAGGTCGCCGACTCCTTGGCCAGCGCCGAAGCGTGGATACCCGCCTTGGTGGCAAAGGCGGAGGAGCCGACATAGGGCGCCTGCGCTTCCGGAGCGCGGTTCAACAATTCGTCGAAGGCGCGCGACAGGCGCGAAATGCCGGTAAGCGCTTCGGCTGAGATTCCCGTCTCGAAGCGGTCGGCGAAAGCCGGCTTCAGCGCCAGTGTCGGCAGGATCGAGATCAGATTGGCGTTGCCGCAACGTTCGCCGATGCCATTCAGCGTGCCCTGGATCTGGCGCACGCCGGCCTCGACGGCGGCAAGGGAATTGGCCACCGCCTGGCCGGTGTCGTCATGGGCATGGATGCCGAGATGCTCGCCCGGAATGCCCGCGGCGATAACCTTCTCGACGATTGCCCGCACTTCCGAGGGCTGCGTGCCGCCATTCGTGTCGCAAAGCACCACCCAGCGCGCACCGGCGTCGTAGGCCGTTTTCGCACAAGCGAGCGCATAGTCCGGATTGGCCTTGAAGCCGTCGAAGAAATGCTCGCAATCGACCATTGCTTCCTTGTCCGAAGCGACCGATGCCTCGACGGACGCTTTTATGGAGTCGAGGTTCTCCTCGTTGGTGCAACCGAGCGCCACGCGAACATGGTAGTCCCAGCTCTTGGCGACGAAGCAGATGGCGTCCGATTTCGATTGGACAAGCGCCGCCAGCCCCGGATCGTTAGAGGCTGAGACCCCAGCCCGCTTGGTCATTCCGAACGCAACGAATTTTGCGCGTGCCGTGCGCTTCTGCTGGAAGAATGCAGTGTCGGTCGGATTGGCGCCGGGATAACCACCTTCGACATAGTCGAAGCCGAACTCGTCGAGCAGTTTGGCAATCGCGATCTTGTCCTCGACCGAAAAGTCGATGCCCGGCGTCTGCTGGCCGTCGCGGAGCGTGGTGTCGAAGAGATAGAGGCGCTCGCGGCTCATCGTCATTTGCCCGCAAACTTGTCCGTCGCGCGGATCAGCCGGTCGAGGATGCCGGGCTCCGAATAGGCATGGCCGGCGCCTTCGATCAGATGAAAGTCCGCCTTCGGCCAGGCCTTGTGCAGCGCCCAGGCGTAGCGCGCCGGGCACGGCATGTCGTAGCGGCCGTGGACGATGGTTCCGGGGATGTCCTTGAGCTTCCCGGCATCGCGGAGCAACTGCCCCTCCTCGAGCCAGCCGGCATGGACGAAATAGTGATTTTCGATGCGGGCGAAGGCGACGGCATAGTCGTCCTCGCCGAACGGACCGCTGGTTTCGGGTTCAGGAAGCAGCGTGATCGTCTCGCCTTCCCACAGGCTCCAGGCGCGGGCGGCCTCGATCTGCGCCTTTCGGTCGGACCCGACCAGCCGCTTGCGGTAGGCGGCCATCATGTCGCCGCGCTCGGCCTGCGGGATCGGCGCCAGGAAACGCTCCCATTTGTCGGGGAACATCTCCGAGACGCCGAATTGATAGTACCATTCGAGCTCGGCGCGGGTCAGCGTGTAGATGCCGCGCACCACCAGTTCGCTGACGCGATCAGGGTGTGTCTCGGCATAGGCGAGCGCCAGCGTCGAGCCCCAGGAACCGCCGAACACCAGCCAATTGTCGAAGCCGGCCATTTCGCGCAGTCGCTCGATGTCGGCAACGAGATGCCATGTCGTGTTGGCCTCCAGCGAGGCGTTCGGCGTCGACTTTCCGCAGCCGCGCTGATCGAACAGGATGACGTCGTAGAGCTTGGGGTCGAACAGCCGCCGGTGTTTTGGCGAAATGGTGCCGCCCGGCCCACCATGCAGGAACACGGCCGGCTTGGCGCCCTTAGTGCCCGACCGCTCCCAATAGACCATATGGCCGTCGCCGACATCGAGCATCCCCGAGTCGAACGGTTCGATTTCCGGGTAGAGGGTGCGCAAGCTCATATTTTCAGGCCCTGTTGCGGCCAGTTGGCCGTTTCGTAATCGGGGTGTTGGAAGGAGATGATCTGCTCCTGCCGCGCGTAATAATCGGGATCCTGGTGGACAGGCTGGTCGAAGATCGTCTCGACCCAAGGCAGCCGTGCCGCATAGTTGACCTGGATCCGCGGCGCCAGATCCGAGCGGTCGTCGAAGGCGCCGATGGCGATCTCGAGCCCGCCGGGCTGCCGGTAGGTCAGCGGCGTGCCGCAACGGGCGCAGAAGCCGCGATCGATGTTGACCGAAGACTGGAAATAACTTGGTTCTTCATGGGTCCATTCGACGCCATCCTTGGGTACCGTCACCAGCGCGCCGAAGAAGGAGCCGAACTGTTTCTGGCACATGCGGCAATGGCAGATGGACGCACGTCCCAGCGCCCCCTTGATGCGGAAGCGCACGGCGCCGCATTGGCAGCCGCCGGTTCGGACAGTTTCGGTCATGGTCTTTCCTCCGGCGGCCATTGGTCGGTGTCGTGGTCGGGATGCTGATAGGAGACGAGCTCGGCGAGATAAGGAGCCGAGCCGATATCCGCCATCGTGTCCTCGCCCGGCAATCGCGGAATGGAATCCACATAGGGCAGTTTTGCTTCCGTGCCCCACTGGATGGTCGGCGCGATACCAGCCGGATCGTCGAAGGCGGCGATCGCCAGAGCCATGCCGTCGGGCGCCTCGAAGGTCAGCGGCGTGCCGCATTCGGCGCAGAAACCGCGCCATACGACATTGGAGGAACGGAACCGCTTGGGTTCGCCGCGCGTCCAGTCGACCTTGGCGCCGCGCACCGAGACCAGCGGCAGGTAGAAATTGCCGCTGGCCTTCTGGCACATGCGGCAGTGGCAGACCGAGGCGTCGCCGAGCGCGCCTTCGACGCGGAAGCGCACCGCACCGCACTGGCAGCCGCCTGTGTAGACTGGCCGGTTGTCGAGGCTCATCGGTTTTCACTCCGGATCATGGCAGACCGCCTCGACATTGTTGCCGTCGGGATCGAGGACGAAGGCGCCGTAATAGTTGGGGTGATAGTGCGGACGCAGGCCCGGTCCGCCATTGTCCTTGCCGCCGGCTGCAAGGGCGGCGGCGTGGAAGGCGTCGACCTCGGCGCGGCTGCGCGCGGTGAAGGCGACGTGCTGATGATCTCGGGGCTTTTCCCTGGCCGCGCTCAACCAGAACACCGGCCGGTCGCGGCCATAGCCGCCGACCTTGGCGCCACCAGTGTATTCCTGCGGCACCATATAAAGCAGCGAGCCACCCAGCGGCGCCATCGCCTTGTCGTAGAAAGCCTTGGAGGCATCGAAATCGGAAACGGTGATGCCGAGATGGTCGATCATGAAACGAGCTCCTCCGTTGCTGGTTCCGGCACGTTGGCGCCGGCCAGACCGGCCGCGATAACGATGTGCTGGCAGACATTGTCGATATCGCGGATCACGTCGTCATTCCAGAAGCGCAGGATGGTCCAACCGCTGGCGCTCAGATAAGCGCTTCTTGCCTGATCGCGTTTTGAATGTTCCGCGTCGGCATGCTGGCTGCCGTCAACTTCGACTATCAAGCGATGAGCCGAGCAAGCAAAGTCAACGATATAAGGCCCAATCAGCACCTGCCGCCGAAAGCTCATTCCCATCAGCCGGTGAGCACGCAACTCATTCCAAAGCTTCAGCTCGGCATCGGTCATGACGCGCCGCATGGATTTTGCGTTCTTGCGTTGACGGGACGGAACGAGATCGTGCCCCATCAAACACCCCTTCGCCAGCAATTAGCGAAATCGGCGACGAGAGCTGATCTCCCCCCTTGCGGGGGAGATGCCCGGCAGGGCAGAGGGGGGTGCTGTCCCGCCGATCTATCAGCTTGCGACCACTGCCTTCTCAATAAATGTTTGCGGCGAGGGTGAACAAACGGAAACGCCGGTGTTCCGTCACACCCCCCTCTGTCCTGCCGGACATCTCCCCCGCAAGGGGGGAGATCGGCTGTCACCGGCGCCCCCGCCAAAACCGCAAAGGCGCCTGGCGCCATCCTCACCGCTTCACCTCCCACGTCGTCACGCGCTCGCCGGTGACCGGATCCTTGCCATCCTTCAACTGCACGCCTTGCGCCAGGAGTTCATCGCGGATGCGGTCGGCCTCGGCCCAGTTCTTGGCAGCGATGAACTGCAGGCGCCTGGCGATGGTTTCCGCAATCGCGGCCTCGTCGACCTTGGCCGCGCCGACGTCGAAACCGAGGAACGCGAGCGAGGTTTTCAAGGAAGCCGCGGCGCCATTCTCGCCAGCGCCGCTGAAGTCGGTTGCCTCACCGGCAAGCTGGGTCAGTTGCTGGAAGGCCGCGTAGGTCGCAAGATCATCCGACAGCGCCTCCACGACTTCCGCCGGCACCTGGCTTCCCGCAGCCGGCGCCAGGTCCGACGCGCGTTTCCATTTGCGTAGCGTGTTCTCCGCCTCCTCAAGCTTGCGCACGGAAAAGTCGATCGGCTCGCGGTAGTGCGTCATCAGCATCGCCAGCCGCAGCACCTCGCCAGGCCATCTGCGGCCGCCGAAGGTCTCGGTCTCGAGCAATTCGTGGATCGAATAGAAATTGCCGAGGCTCTTCGACATTTTCTGGCCCTCGACCTGCAGGAAACCATTGTGCATCCACACATTGGCCATGACATTGGTGCCGTGGGCGCAGCGCGACTGGGCGATCTCGTTCTCATGATGCGGGAAGATCAGATCGAGGCCGCCGCCATGGATGTCGAAGACCTCGCCGAGATAGGCGGCCGACATGGCCGAGCATTCGATATGCCAGCCGGGCCGGCCCCTGCCCCATGGACTTTGCCAGCCGGGCTCTTCCGGCGATGACAGTTTCCACAGCACAAAATCGCCGGGGTTCTTCTTGTGGGCCTCGACGGCGATGCGGGCACCGGCCTGCTGCTCGTCGAGATTGCGCTTCGACAATTGACCATAGTCCGGCATCGAGGCCGTATCGAACAGAACTTCGCCTGCCGCGACATAGGCATGGCCGCGTTCGATCAGGCTTTTAATCAAGGTGATCATATCAGCCTTGCCGTCGGCGCGGGGTTCGACGAATTCGGTGGCGCGCGGTTCGACCGTCGGCTCCAGGCAACCAAGCGTGGCGACATCCCTGTGAAACTGGTCGGCCGTTTTTTCGGTCACCCGTCGGATCGCTTCGTTGAGCGAAAGGGTTCCCGAAGCGATCTCGCCGCCGAAATCGCGCAGCGCCCGCGCGTTGATCTTGTCGTCGACGTCGGTGATGTTGCGCACATAGGTCACGTGCGTCTCGCCGTAGAGGTGGCGCAATAAGCGGAACAGCACGTCGAACACGATCACCGGCCTGGCGTTGCCGATATGGGCGAAGTCGTAAACGGTCGGGCCGCAGACATACATGCGCACGTCAAGCGGATCGATCGGCACGAAGCCTTCTTTCGTGCGCGTCAGCGTGTTGTAGAGGCGCAGGCCCTTTGATGCGTCAGACATTCCATGCTTCCCGTTCAGAACTTCTTGTCTGGATGGAGCCAGCCCAGCGCCGAGGCGCAAATCAGGTTCCAGCCTGCTGGCCGGGGCGTTTGTCCACTCTGGGGAAGATGAGGCGAAAACGTCCGGACCAGCGCGAGGCTAGCCAATAATGCAAATGCCACAAATGGCGAAAGACGTTTTCATCGGCGGCTTTATCGCCCTGACCAGTGTTGCCGTCAAGTCGCGGATCCCGGGAAAAAGGTAGCGAGGGCTGGCAAACGCATCGCCCGGTCACGCGGAATCAGTCAGTGAAACATTTTATTAAACATGTCGGCACAGTCATGAAACATTCGCCGGCTAGATCACCACGCGTCACGATTTGGTCGGAATCAACCAGCAAACGCAGACACGGAAATGTTACCAGGGAAGAGAAACATGCCTCGAAGCAAGCAGGAAGCCAACCGCGCCAAGCAACCGGCGCTGGCCAACCACTATCGCGCAATCGGCCCGGCCGCCATCGTCGCTGCCCTTCTTCACACCGCCAAGAAGAAGAAGCCGGCGCAGAAGATCGTGTCGCCTCGCGCTGCCTGAGATGACGCGGCTGGCGCAATCGCCGACGATGAGGGCGAGAACAGGCGTCCTGAACTTAGACTTCGACCGGCTTCGCTAGAACAGCGTCATCTGACTGTCGTCCGCGCTAGGTTTCTGGCGCCTGACCTTCTCGGGTTCCGGCCCGATTTCGCCCCTCTCTTGAATCTCCGGTCCAGTGTTGGCAACCTTGTTGACGAGGTCGGAGACAGGGATCGCCTCGAAGAAATCGGACTGCGCCGGCCGCAGCAAATCGACGACATCGCGCGGTTCGAGCGTGCGGCAATCCAGCCAACGGGCAAAGTCAGAAATATCGACCACCACCGGCATTCGGTCATGGATATGGGCGATATCGGCGTTGGCGTTGACGGTCAGGATAGCGCCGGTGTCCATCTCCGAGCCACCGGGCTCGGCATAGGTTTCGATCAGACCTGCAAAGGCGATCAACCCGCCATGCCTGGGCCGGATCCAATAGGGTTGCCCCTTCTTGCCTCCGGCCTGCCGCCATTCGTAGAAACCGGATGCTGGCACCAGCGCGCGGCGATGGCGCATGGCGGCCTTGAACGAGGCCTTCTCGATCGCACCTTCGGAGCGCGCGTTGAACAGCAGCGGAAACTCCCTGGTGTCCTTCACCCAAGCTGGGATCAGGCCCCAGCGCACCAGCATCGGCTGCCGGTCCGGCAGATTGGAGCCTGGGGCTCGCGGCACGCCAGCGGTCACCATCAGGACCGGCTGTGTCGGTGCGATGTTGTAGCGGGCCGGGAAATCCTCCAGCTCCGCAAGGCCCAGCAAGGCAGCGGTCTGGTCCGGCGTGGCGGTCAAGGCAAAACGTCCGCACATGATCGATTGTGTCTTTCGAATAGTTCGGTGTTGAAAGTGGCGATCGAACCGGCGTTGCGCAACCGCTAAAGCTTGCCCATGCTGCCGGTCCACAAAAGAGCTGTCTCAAATGAGTTGATCAGGGATCGATGAACACAGCACGCAAGGTACTTCCGGCCGTCTCGGTAGCCGTCGTGCGCGGCGACACCGTACTCTTGGTCAAGCGGGCGCGTTCGCCCTCGCAAGGGCTCTACGCTTTTCCTGGCGGTAAGGTCGAAGCCGGCGAGACGCTGGAGGACGCGGCACGGCGTGAACTGATGGAAGAGACCGGCTTGCGCGCCGCCGGCTTTCGCCCGCTTCGGGAAATCCACATCGACGGCAGGTTAGACAGCCATCCGATCGATTATCTCCTCACGGTCTTCGGCGCCACCTATGCCGGTGGCGAGGCCGAGGCCAGCGACGACGCCGAGACAGCCGCCTTCTATACACTCAAGGAGATGACCCTGCTGCCGCTCGCGGGCTCGGTGTTCGCGGTCGCCGAGGAACTCCTCGGTCCCGTTCAAGCCCGCTGACGCAGCACTGAAAAACCGCCTTGCAGGCGACAAATTGTTTCGTCACAAGGCTTATGTTGTCTCGCCAGCCACGACGTCTCAGGCCATCAGGCAGACCACAAGGCCTAAGCCGTCAGGCAGAGAAGGTTTATGAACCGTCCGTCAGTGCTCCTTGCCATTTGCCTTGCCGTCAGCGCGGTCGTCCCGGCGCGGCCTGCCTTCAGTGCCGAGTCGCCGTTCGAGCCGGGGCTGATGCGATTGGCGGAAGTTCTCGGGTCGCTGCATTTCCTGCGCAATCTGTGCGGGGAGAAGGGCGACCAGTGGCGTGGCGAGATGGAAAAACTGCTCGATTCGGAAAACCCGGACCCGGAGCGCCGCGCCCGCTTCATCGCCAGCTTCAATCGCGGCTACCGTTCCTTCGGCACTTACACCCAGTGCACCGCTTCGGCCACTGAAGCCATCAGCCGTTACATGAAAGAAGGCGAGACGCTGTCGCGCGATATCGCCTCGCGGTATGGCAACTGAGCATTCATCAACAGATATCAGGCCCGCCGCCAGGGATCTCGATATATCCGGCTTGTCGCCGCCCACATCTTGGTGCAATTCTGATGTTGCACTTCTGCAACAGCGTTAATCAAACGTTATCACGCGAAGGCGCAATTAACTCAAACTGAAGGTTTTCGCCCCGCAGGCCAGGCTAATCGGCTAAGTTTGATCCGGGTTGAAACGCAGCTTCGCCAAACACAGTTGGCCCCTGTAAATGACGATCAAAAAAATGTCGTATTTACAGATACTTACTTGAAGCTGCCTATGAATGGAACAGATCAAGCCTGATCCACACTGATGGGTTGCCGCTTGGAAGGGTGGACATCGCTTATGGAACATGCTGCCAACGACATCGACGCGCTGGTCAGGGAAGAGAAGCGCCTGACGGCGGTTGAGAGCCACAGCGAAGCCTGGGCGGAAGGCCTCTCGGCCGGCATTGAGCCAGAAATCATCGCCGAGGCGGCCCTTGAGACGGCATTCGGTGAAATGTTGCGCGCCAACGGCGAAACCTCGGCCCTTGCCCTGCTCGACCGCATGCGCGAGAAGGTGATCGCAGGCGCCTTCGAACCTGAGCGGCTGCGGCACTGAACCGATATCAGGTTCTCTGACGATCGAATGCCGTTCGGGCGTCATGCCCGGAAGTAGGGAGATACGGGCAGTGAATTTTCCGATGTCAGGCAAGCCGAAGGGCTTGGGCCTCTACATCCGCCTCGCTGCTTGCTGTGCCGCGGTTACCTTCACGACTTGCCTGGCCAGCAGTCCGGCTCATGCGCTGAGCGAGATCAAACGCGAAGAGCTCCCCGCTCCAGCCACACCGTCGGACGACGATGTTTCGCCGCCCGGAAGCACGATTCCCATGCCTGACCCGGTGGGAACGCCGCCTTCGACAAGCCAGCCGGCCGCTCCCGACGCCGCTGAGCCGGACAGCCCATCGGATGGCGGCAGCAACAGGCCGCGTGTCGATCCCGAGGCACCTCTGCCGGAAGTCGTCTATGATCTCGGCAAGCTGCCCGAGCCCGTGCGGCGCATGCATGACTTGATCATCGAGGCCTGCAAGAGCGGTGACATCGAGAAGCTCAGGCCTTTGATCGGCAAGGGCGACAGCATGACCCAGCTGTCGCTGGCCGACATCGACGGCGACGCCATCACCTTCCTCAAGGGGCTGTCCGGCGACCCTGATGGCCAGGAGATCCTGGCCATTCTGGAGGAAGTGCTTTCCGCAGGCTACGTCCATGTCGATGCAGGCACGCCACAGGACCTCTATGTCTGGCCGTATTTCTTCGCGCTGCCGCTGGACAAGCTCGACGCCAAGCAACGGGTCGAGTTGTTCAAGATCGTCACCGCCGGCGATTTCGACGACATGAAGCAGTTCGGAGCCTACATCTTCTATCGCGTCGGCATTACGCCAGCCGGGCAATGGACCTTCTTCGTCGCCGGCGACTGAAGGCCCCCTGGTTGCGCCAGGATGCGAACAGCATCGTGGACGATGTTGCTATTTGAGCGGGCCGGCAGGTTTTGCACTGACGTCGGCATCCGGGCAAATGCGAATGCTTTCGTTTCGAAGAATCGAAATAGCACCGCTAGCGCACGCGACGTGTCCGGATTGATGTTGCAGATACGATGCAAAAAACAGCCCGGGAGGACAATTCAGCCGGCAGTCAGAAGGATACCTGACCGAATTCCCTGGCGAGATTCTGGATAAGCAATTTCTCGCGCGTCGTAAGCCGTGTCTGATCGACAAAGCGCCAATTGCGCTCGTACAACGCAAATGCTTCGTTGGCCGGGATCAGTCGCGCGACATCGCGATTCCACAGGAGCGCTTGCAGCTCTGGAAACTCGGCGGGGTCAATCATAGGCGCGACATGTGTCCGAATGATGCCTTGAACATAATGCGGAACGCTTAAAAATCAAAGACGTGACGCACAGCCACAGGTGGCTAACCCGGCAGCGCCTCGGAAAACTCCACCGCCGTGCCCTGGCCTGGCGTCACGATTTCGCCGTCCCACATAATGCGCTGACCGCGAATGACCGTGCCGACCGGCCATCCCGTGACCTGCTTGCCGTCATAGGGGGTCCAGCCGGCTTTCGTGCCGGCCTGCGCGTTGGTGATGGTCTCGCGCCGCTTCATGTCGACAATGGTGAAGTCGGCGTCATAGCCGGCGGCGATGCGGCCTTTTCTGGCCATGCCGAAGATGCGCTGCGGGCCATGGCTGGAGAGATCGACGAAGCGCTGCAGGCTCAGCCGGCCGGCGTTGACATGGTCGAGCATGATCGGCACCAGCGTCTGCACGCCGGTCATGCCCGACGGCGAGGCCGGATAGGGTTTTGCCTTCTCGGCCAGCGTGTGCGGCGCGTGGTCGGAGCCGAGCACGTCGACGATGCCTTGCGCTATGCCAAGCCAGACGCCGTCGCGATGGCGTTTGTCCCGCACCGGCGGGTTCATCTGGATCAGCGTGCCAAGCCGCGCATAGTCGTCGGCGCTCAGCGTCAGATGGTGCGGCGTGGCTTCACAGGTCGCAACATCCTTGTGCTGTTCGAGGAACAGGATCTCCTCGGCGGTCGAGATGTGCAGGACATGGATGCGGGCACGAACGGCGCGCGCGATGCGCACCAGCCGCTCGGTGCAGCGCAAGGCGGCGATCTCATCACGCCAGACCGGATGCGATGACGGATCGCCCTCGACGCGCTCGTCCAGGCGCTCGCGCAGCCGGAACTCGTCTTCCGAATGAAAAGCGGCGCGACGGCGGGTATTCCTCAGGATCGAGGCGACGCCTTCATCGTCCTCGACCAGCAGGTCACCGGTGGACGATCCCATGAAGACCTTTATTCCCGCAGCCCCCGGCAAACGTTCGAGCTCGCCGACGTCCCTGGTATTGTCGCGAGTACCGCCAACCCAGAAAGCAAAATCGCAATGCATGCGGCCGCTGCCGCGCCGGACCTTGTCGGCAAACGTTGCCTCGCTGGTGGTCAGCGGATTGGTGTTGGGCATTTCGAACACGGCGGTGACACCGCCCAGCACCGCGGCCCGCGAACCCGTTTCCAGGTCTTCCTTGTGTTCCAGTCCCGGCTCACGGAAATGCACCTGGCTGTCGACGACACCGGGCAGGATATGCAGGCCCCGGCAGTCGATCGTCTCGCCAGCCGATGCCTGGCGCAGATCGCCGATCGCGGCGATGCGCCCGCCCTTCACGCCGATGTCGCGTGGCCCCTCGCCGTCATGATTGACCACTATGCCGCCTGTCAGGATGAGGTCGTAGGTCATGGTGATGCTCTCTTGCGGGGGGAGTGTCAGCGGCTTACGTAATGGCCAACCGTTTTGCAAGATCAGGCTTTTAATCCGCCCCATGCCCTTTGCCCTGCTGAAAGACCGCGCGCTCATCACCGTCTCCGGCCCGGATGCCGAGCATTTTCTGCAGAACATCCTGACCACCGATCTCGATACGCTTGGCAATGGCGAGGCAAAGCCGGGCGCGCTTTTGACGCCGCAAGGCAAGATCCTGTTCGACTTCCTGATCTCACGGGCAGGCGAAAACGCCTTCCGCATCGAATGCCGTGCCGATATTTCAGACGATTTCATTCGCCGGCTGATGCTCTACAAGCTTCGCGCCAAGGTCGAGATTGCGAAGTCGGGACAGGCACTTGTCACTGTCGCCTGGGGAAAAGAGTCAATCGCCTCAGAAAGTGATTCAACCGCGCTTGCCGACAGGCGCTTTGGCGACGAAGGCGTCACGCGCTTCCATGCCGGCACCGCGGACGGTGGCGACATTGGCGCGTGGCAGGCCTTTCGCATTGCCCACGGCGTCGCCGAGAGCGGGGCCGACTATGCACTTGGCGATGCGTTCCCGCATGACGTGCTGCTCGACGAAATGGGCGGCGTCGGCTTCAAGAAGGGCTGCTATGTCGGCCAGGAGGTCGTCTCGCGCATGCAGCATCGAGGCACCGCCCGGCGGCGCGTGCTGATTGTCCAGGCTGGGCTTCCCCTGCCCTCTGCGGGTGCCGAGCTAACCGTCGGTGGGCGGCCGGTCGGCACGCTCGGCTCGAGTGCTACCGTGACAGGGCTCGCCATCGCCCGCATCGACAGGGTGAAGGCGGCGCTCGATGCCGGCCAGCCGATCCTGGCGGGTGACGTACCGGTGACGCTCATCATCCCCAGTTGGGCCAAATTCAGCTTTCCGCAGGAAATCGCCGGCGCGGAGGAAGCCTGATGGCGGCAGACCGCGCCGGTGCGCCGCCACGGGCATGGCAGCGTATGCTGTCCGGCCGCCGGCTCGACCTTCTCGACCCTTCGCCGCTCGACATCGAGATCTCGGACATCGCCCATGGGCTTGCCCGCGTCGCCCGCTGGAACGGCCAGACCAGCGGCGAGCACGCCTTTTCGGTTGCCCAGCATTCACTGCTGGTCGAGGCACTGTTCAACGAGCTGGTGCCCAAGGCTTCGGCCGACGACCAATTGGCGGCGCTGCTGCACGATGCGCCCGAATATGTCATCGGCGACATGATCTCGCCATTCAAGTCGGTGATGGGCGGCAGCTACAAGGACTGCGAAGTGCGCCTGCAGCGCGCCATCCATCTGCGCTTCTCGCTGCCGCCGGAACCGGGTGCGATCCTGCGCAAGGAGATCAAGCGCGCCGACCAGATCGCCGCCTATTTCGAGGCGACGCTGCTTGCCGGGTTTTCGACCGCCGAGGCGACCGAGTTCTTCGGCCGGCCGCGCGGTTTTTCCGCCGAGCGCTTCGACTTCGCGCCACGCTCGGTGACCTCAGCGCAGAATGCGTTCCTGAAGCGGTTTTCGGCGATCGAGAAGTCGCGGCATCACGTTCCGACGTCCGCGCTAGGATAGAAAACGCTAAATTAACCGGAAGCGTCAACAGTGTGGTGTTCGATCAAGCATCGCAGGGGCGCCTCATGCCCGTCGTGGATGTCAAGGGTGGTTCGGTCGTCCCGGAACGGGCGGCCGGAGGCATGGAACACCCGCGCCGCATGCAAGATGAGCTGCGCGAGCAGAACGAACGCTTTTCAGCTGCTGTCGAAAACATGTCGCATGGCCTGTGCATGTTCGACGCCGACGAGCGCATGATCATCTGCAACGGCAATTATATCAACATCTTCCGGCTCGACGCCAAAGTGATACGGCCAGGCATTCGCTTCGTCGACATCCTGCGGCACAGCGTCGATATCGGGGTTGCCTCGCAAAGCGCCGAAGAACTCTACGCCATCCGCAAGCCCTATATCGACCAGGCAAAACCCTCAACTTACGAGGAGACGCTGTCTGACGGCCGCATCATCAACATCTCGCACCGTCCGCTTGCCCTGGGTGGATGGGTTTCGATCTACGAGGACATCACCGAAAAGCGGCGCGCCGAGCAGGATCTCAAGGAGCAGCATCGCCGTTTCGACGCGGCACTCGCCAACATGTCGCAGGGCCTGCTGATGTACGACGCCGACGGCAAGATGATTGTGCGCAACAGGCGTTTTCTGGAGCTCTACAACGTCACTGCGGAGGACTTCCCGCTTGGAACGACGCACCGCAACGCGCTCGAACGATTGCTGGAACTCGGCATCTACATGAAGATCGACGTCGACAGCGAAGTCGCCAAAACCGAAGCCTGTCTGGCGGCGGCAAAGACGCATTCGGCCTACCGGCATCTGACCGACGGCAGGACGGTTCTGGTCACACGCCGGCCGATGAGCGGCGGCGGCTGGGTGGTGACTTTCGACGACGTGACCGAGCGCCGCCGGACCGAAGAGCGCATGACCCATCTTGCGCATCACGACACGCTGACCGGACTGCCCAACCGCTCGATGTTTCGCGAACGGCTGGATCTTGCGCTGGAGGACGCGGCAGCGAAGCCGTTGGCGATCTTCTCGCTCGATCTCGACCGCTTCAAGGCGGTCAACGACACCTGGGGACACCCCGCAGGCGACTGGCTGCTGAGAAGCGTAGCCGAGAGGTTGCGGCATTGCGTCCGCAACGAAACAGACATCGTCGCCCGCTTCGGCGGCGACGAGTTCGTCGTCATGCAGTTCCATTTCAAGGGCATTGGCGATGCCGAAAAACTGGCAAAGCGCATCGTCGAAGCAATCGCAAAACCATTTAGAGACAAGAGCCGGGACATGCATGTCGGCATAAGCATGGGCATTGCCGTTTTTCCCGACGACGGCAGGGACGCCGACACGCTGCTGAAAAACGCGGATACGGCGCTCTACCGGGCGAAGAGCGAAGGACGAAACCTGTATCGCTTCTTCGAGCCCGGAATGGATGCTGTCGTGCAGGCCCGCAGGGCGCTTGAAGTGGACCTCGAGGCAGCACTGCCGCGCCAGGAGTTCGATCTCCATTTCCAGCCCATCATGAACATCACGTCCGGCGAGATCACCGGCGCGGAAGCGTTGATGCGCTGGCATTCGCCAGGGCGTGGCACCGTCGCGCCGGACGACTTCATTCCGGTCGCCGAAGAGACCGGGCTGATCGTGCCACTCGGCGAGTGGGCGCTGAGGAAAGCCTGCGCAGAGGCCGCAAGCTGGCCACCCGGCCTACGCATTGCGGTCAATGTCTCGGCCGTGCAGCTCAAAAGCAACGGGTTTGCCCGCGGGGTGATCTCGGCGCTGGCTTTTTCCGGCGTTCCAGCTGGACGGCTGGAGCTGGAGATCACCGAAACCGTGCTGATGGACGAAAGCAAGGCCGTGCTGAAAACGCTGCGCCAGTTGCGTGAGCTCGGCATCCGCATCGCCCTGGACGATTTCGGCACCGGCTATTCCTCGCTCGGCTACCTCAGGCGTTTTCCGGTCGACAAGATCAAGATCGACCGATCATTCATTCGCGACATGGGCAACCGCGACACGGCGGCCATCGTTCGGACCATCATCGGGCTGGGTGCCGAGCTTGGTATCGTCGTCACGGCCGAAGGCGTCGAGACGGAGGCGCAACTCGACATGCTGCGCGACAATGGCTGTGTCGAGGCGCAAGGCTATCTGATCGGCGTGCCGTCGAAGCCGGCCGACATCCAGCGCCTGCTGGAGTCGCGTGCGACACGCAGCCAGACCGGCTGATGGCGTCAGCGCAAGTCAGCGCAGCGTTTCCAGGTATTTCTCATGGAAGCTGACATAGCCGGGCTCGACCACCTTCAGATGCCGCTCGATCAGCGCATGAAACCGCGGCAATTGGTGAAACGGAACGCCGGGATAGGCATGATGCTCGGCATGGAACGGCATGTTCCAGGCGAGCTTGCGCACCCCCCAGCTGGTCAGCGTCGTCCTGGTGTTTTCCAGCATGTTGGCCACCAGCGGGCAACGACCGTGCTCGGCCAGCAGATAGAGGCGCAGGAATGGCTGTCCGAGCAGAGCGGGAATGATCCAGACATAGAAAAGCACGGTGAGCCGGAAATAGACGGCGAGCAGAATGAGGACAGCGTAGAAGGCAATCATGGCGCGCGCCTCGGCCCGCACCTTGCGTCGGCCTTTCAGCGGTACATAGCTCTCCTGACTACCGCCAATCGCATTGGCGTAGAGTGTCTTGAGATGGCCCCACCACACCGGAAGCCCAGAGACGTGGACAATGTATTGCCGCAGGGTTTCGGGCTTCGGGGAGGCAAGCTCGGGGTCGTTTTCGGGATCCTGCGTGTACCGGTGGTGAGCGAAATGGAAGTAGCGGAACCAGTCGGCCGGCAGCGCGATGGCCAGGCTGCACAGCCGCGCCACGCCGTCGTTCAGCCACTGTGTTTCGAAAGCCGTGCGGTGCGCCGTCTCATGCAGCAGCGTGAACAGGAACACGATCAGGATGCCTTGCGGCAGCATCAGCAACGGCCAGAATGGGACCTCGGCCGCGATCAGTGATCCAATGAAGATAATCGCACCCAAGTGAGTGCAGAGCTGGAACAGGCCCGCAACATCGGACTTGGCCGTCAGGCGATTGCGCTCTTCCGGTGTCAATGAGGCGATAATGTCGCGATGGTCCATCGGCTTCGATCCAGGCTGAAGAATGATGAAGCCATTCTAGTCGACGAAAAAGCTTTCCAGAAACGACGATTTCTGCGATTTAGATAAGCTTACCTTACCTATCTAGCGATCATGGCCACATTCCCATCCCTGAAAGGACTTCAGGCTTTCGAGGCCGCGGCGCGCACGGGCAGCTTTACCGCGGCGGCGGAAGAGCTTTCGGTTTCGGCCGCCGCCGTCAGCCAGCTTATCCGCACCGTGGAGGTGCAGATGGAACGCAAGCTGTTTCACCGGATCAACCGCCGCGTTGTCCTCACCGAGGCCGGCGTGGAAATGCTGCCTCGGCTGACCGTGGCCTTCCAGGAGATCGGCAGCGTCTCGCGCGAACTGGGCGCCGATGCATTCCGCCCGCGCCTGGTGGTGTCGGTGCCGCCATCCATGGCCATGGGCTGGCTCTCGCAGCGCCTCGCCGGCTTTGTCGCAAGCCACGGCGCCGCCGACATATCGCTCCGGGGCGATGACGACCCGGTGTCGTTCGACCGCGAGTTGATCGACATCAGGCTTTCCTATGGTCCGCATTATCGCGAGCACCCGACCGAGGAGATCGCCAGGGACGCCGTCTATCCCGTCTGCGCGCCAGGGCTTGCCGGCATCACCAAGGCGGGCGGCGAGCCGCTCGCCGGGCTGCCGCTCATCCACACCGACTGGGGGCCGACAGGCGCATCGTTTCCGTCCTGGCCCAACTGGTTCGAGGCCGAGGGTGCTCACCCTGGCCGAGCGGCACGGCGCGGCCTTTCGGCCAATTCATCGCGCGCGGCCCTCGACCTCGCCATTTCGGGGTTGGGGGTGGCGCTGGCGCAAGGGGTCTATTGTGCCGAAGCGGTGGAGGACGGCAGGCTGGTCCGGCCGGCCGGCGGCGCGATTGCATTGCGCCAGCCCTATTGCCTGACGGTTCCAGAGCGAAGCGCAAGCCGCGATGTCGTGGCCGCGTTCCGCGATTGGCTGGTCAACCAATGCCAGCGCGCGGTTGGCTCGCCGGCGCTGCGCTGACCTGGAGGGGATGGTCAGAGGTGCCCGCTCAAGACCGCCACCATGTCCTTGCTGGTCGCCACGGGCACGATCTCGAACTCGACCAGATCAGCCCATTCGACGACCCAGCGCTGCAGCGACGTGACGTCATCGGTCTCCACCAGCGGGAAACAGCGGCTCATGTCAGCCGCGATCCAGCTGTGATGCACGACAGCTCCTCCGGCTTCAGGCGGCCGCGGTCGCGCGGAACCGGCGGTAGATTTCCTTGCGGTCGCAGCCGGTGAAATCCTCAATGACGATGAACTGCATATTTCCCCTCGGATGATTACCGCCCCGGCCGGTCGAGCCGCTCCAGGAACCACTGCGTCAGCCGCACCCAGACCTCGTCCTTCTCGCCGGAATCTTCCCAGCCGTGATCGAGGTTTGGATTGTCGTTGACCTCGATGACGAAGACGCCGTCCTTGGTCTCCTTGAGGTCGACGCCGTAGAGGCCGTCGCCGATGCAGCGCGCCGCCTTGACGGCGGTCTCGACGACATGGGCCGGCGTCTCCTTCAGCGTGAAGGTCTTGATGCCGCCCTGGTCGGGCTTGCCATTGGCCTTGTGGTTGACGATCTGCCAATGTTTCTTGGCCATCAGATAGTGCACGGCAAACAGCGGCTGGCCACCGAGCACGCCGACACGCCAGTCATATTCGGTCGGGATGAATTTCTGCGCGATGAGAAGGTCGGAATCCTCCAGCCATTCGGTCGCGAGCCGCGTCAGTTCCTCCAGGGTCTCGCATTTCTTGACGCCGCGCGAGAAGGACGAATCGGGGATCTTCAACACTAGGGGAAAACCCAGCGTCTGTGCGGCCAGTTCGAGGTCAGAGGTGCCGGCGATCATCACCGTCGGCGGCACCGGCACCTTGTTGTAGGCCATCAGTTCGTTGAGATAGACCTTGTTGGTGCAGCGGATCATGGACAGCGGGTCGTCGATGACCGGCATGCCTTCCTGCTGGGCGCGGCGAGCGAAGCGGTAAGTATGGTTGGAGATCGAGGTGGTCTCGCGGATGAACAGTGCATCGTAATTCGCGAGCTTGGCCAGATCTTTTCTGGTGATCGGCTCGATTTCGACCCCCATCTTTTCGGCGATCTTGGCCCAGTAGCGCAGCGAAGAGATTTCCGAAGGCGGCAATTCCTCATGCGGATCGACCAGCGTGGCGAAGGTGTAGCGCGCCGGCGTGCGGCCCTTGGTGTCGCGCCACTCGCGGTTGGTGTAGGTCTCCAGGCACTGGATGAAGCTTTTTTCCTCGTCCTCCGTCATCCGAGCCAGGGGGTGGAAGCCGATCTTGCGGATCGAAGCCCATTCGGCGCTGTCCTTGATATGCACTTCGAGCGCCGGCGCCCGGAACCAGTCGAACAACAGCTTGGCGAAACGGTCCCAGACCTTGGACGGGCCGATGCCGAAGAAGATGCAGACCTTCGCCGGAAATACACCGCCGAGATCCTTGCGGCATTTGTTGAGCGCCAGTTCCAGTTCCGGCAAGGCGTGCTCGTAGAGCTTGCGCTCCGACAGGTCGATCATCGTCTCCACGGTCGGGATGACCTTGTGGCCGCGCGAACTCGCCAGCAGCGAGGCATAGTAGCCGCGGCTCTGATAGCCGTAGTTGTTCGACAGGTTGATGACTTTAGGCCGCTGACCGCGAAACAGCGAGGGATGCGCGAGATAGTCGCGATTGGTGATGATCTTGTGCGGCGTCGCCACCTGGTCGAGATCGCTCTGCCTGCCGGTAAGAATGACCCAGGTCATTATCTCTTTCCCAAAGTGATGGCGGCACGCAGTCCGTCGCGGCCGAACTGCGCCATGTTCATGAAGATGCCGTAAGGCACGGGAATGTTGGCGGCATCAAGGATGGTTTCCTGCCTTTCATCCTCGACCCACGGATCGTGGATCAGAATATGATCGCCATCATCGCCGATGGCCAGCACCCAGTGCGGCACCTTCTTGCCGAACATCAGGAAGCCGCTGATCAACACCAGCACCAGTTTGCCCCCGGCGAGAGCCGCCCTGATATCGTCGATGGTGAATGGACGGTAATTCACCGGGATGCCGTAAAGTTCCGCGCGGCGGCGAAAGTCGACCTGTGCCAGTTCCATGACCCGGCGCTTGTCCTCGCTGCGCACCGACTGCAGGAACAATGCGCCGTAGAAGGAAACGTAAATCTCCGCCGCAAGCCCGCTTTCGTAGCCCGAGACAGCCAGGCCGAATGGTTCGCAGCCGCCCGGTCCTGACATCATGAAGACGGTCGTCGCCTCGCGCCAGAGTCGGATTTCCATCACCGGGTCGGGCACGAAGCCACGATCGAAATTGGCCATGGCCATCATCAGGCAGCATGGACCGCAGGTGAACTCGCAGGTCTGCTGATAGAATGGCACCCTGGTGGCGACCGCAAGGTCGCCGCGCAGGGTTTTTTCATAGCGCAGTGCCGTCGCGCCGTCCTCGTAGTAACCGGGCTCGCGGCCGATCTTGCGGTAGCCGGCCTGTTCATAGATGCTGATGGCACGGCCATTGTCCTCGCGCACTTCGAGACGCAGCATCATGCGGTCGTGTTCGAAGGCTGCCTCTTCGGCCGCGGCCAGCAATTGCCGGCCTATGCCGAGCCCGCCGAAAAACGGTCCGACGGCGATCGAATAGAGCCGTGCGACCCCACTGCCCTTGCGAAACAGCACGATCGCATAACCGCCGACGCGGCCATCGATTTCGGCGACCAGCGTCTCGGCGGTCTCGCGCTCGATGAACAGGCGGAAGGAGCGCCGCGAAATGCGGTCGCTCGAGAATACAGCTTTCTCGATGGCGGCGAGGTCATCGACGTCAGACGCGCGGGCCGTGCGGATCTCGGCAGGCATGCGGCTTGAGAAAACCTCGATTGCGTTGCGGCAACGTCCCCGGTCGAAAAGCGTCGCAAACACCGGCCGAAGCGCCGGTATTCATCAAGCGCTATCGCTCCTTGATTAGGGCCGAATTGTGACACTTTCCGCGACGGCAGGGAAGCTGACAAGCTTTGAACGGAATCGCTGTTTTCATGCCAGCCGACCGCGCAAGATCGCAGCCGGCTCAGCTGGAGAGACCGGCCAGAAGCTGGCCATACGCGCTCTTGGCCACGGCCGCCAACTGCTCGCGCGGCAGCGAACCAACGACGGCACAGCCATAGCCTTTATCCAGCCAGTAGACGGCCTGCGGACCGTCCTGCGCCGAAGCATAGGTGCCCTTGGCATTCTCGGTCGATTCCGCCGTCACGAAGAGGGATATGCGCTCGCCCTTGTCGTCTTCGTAGAGCAGCATCGCGGCCTTGCTTTCCCCCGCCGGCAGCAACCGGCCGCCAACCAGTTGGAAGCCGTTCGCGCTCAGGTCCGGTGCCACCAGTTTCAGGCCGACCCGACTGGACAGCCAGGTCTGCAGATGATCCTTGTCGCTGGCCGGCACTTCCACCGCGTGCCGCTTCTCGGCGGCATAGATGACATGGGCGGCGATCGCTTGTTCGGCGAGCTGATCCTCCGCCGGATCCTCCTGCCCGATCCCTCCGATACCCGCAAAGTAGCCGCCAAATCCGCCCGTGGCGAGAAGCACGGCCGCGGCGGCGGCAAGCCACCAGCGTGAGCGTCGCACTGCTGCCTTAACAGGCGCTTCACCGAGCACCACCTTGCGCAAGCGCACTGGCACCACCTCGTCCAGCACGCCGACGAAGGCCGAGCGCAACGCCTCCCGGTCGGCGGTGAAGCGGGCGCTCCTGGCCTTCATCTCGGGATTGGCGTCGAGCCAGGCATCGTAGGCGGCGCGCTCATCGGCCGGCAGTTCGCCGTCGAGCGCCATATGGATGTCCCGTTCGGAAAAATCGCGGCGGATCATTTCTCGACGATCCTTATGGCGCGGCGGCGCGCTGTGTCGTCCAGCAGCCCGCGCAATTCCTCACGCCCCCGCGCGATGCGCGACATCAGCGTGCCGGCGGGAACATCCAGAATGTTGGCAGCCTCGGCATAGGAAAAGCCTTCTATGGCAACCATGACGATGGCCGCGCGGCGATCGGGGCTGAGCGCCTGCAACGCGTCGATGATCTCGCGCGAAGCGATGCCCTCCAACTGTTCGGGCGGCTGGGCAACCGCCTCGCCCGCCTCCAGCGGCAGCATCGCCGCTTCGCCGCGGCGGTTCACCTTGCGCATCTGGTCGATGAACAAATGATGCATGATCGTAAACAGCCACCTCCTGGGGCTTTCTCCCGTCTGCCAGTTGTCGAGCCGCAACAGCGCACGCTCGAGGCAGTCCTGAACGAGGTCGTCGGCAGCATCACGGCCGCGCAGAAGCGAGCGTGCGTAGCGGCGCAGGCGCGGTATTTCACCAAGGATTGCTGCCTTTTTTTCGTCCATGACCGCTGGTTCTGAGGTCGCCCTTGTTGATCCGATAGAACGCGCCTTCCCGGCACGGCGCAAGCAGCCAGCGCGAAGCGGTCCACCGCTCCGGTCACCCAAGCAATGAGATAACGCCGGCGGATGCCGGTTTATTCCCGCGCAGCGTTGAATTCCGACTATTATTGTTCGCCGGCCGGCAATTTCTCCTTTGCCGCCCGCGTCAGCAGCCGCTGGTAGAACAGGCCGATGCCGATCAGAACGGCGCCGAGCCCGATAAAGGACAGCGCCCTGAGCACACCTTCCAGTTCCGACATGTCGAACAGGAAGACTTTCAGGACGGCCACCGCGATCAGCGCGGCGGAGGCGATGCGCAGCACCTGCGATTTCAGCCAGACGCCGGCGGTGAGCAGCGCCACGCCGATAACCAGCCAGAGCGCCGAATAGGTATAGGTCTCCAACTGCCCAAGGCCGCTCCACATGCCGATGAACTCGCCCTTGAACAGGCGCCTGACCGAAAGCGTGGCATAGGCGAAGGCAAGCAGCGCCGCCATCAGCGCCAGCATGGCCGAATACCATTTCGGCCGCTTGCCCCTGCTATAGAGCGCCAGACCACCGGCGGCGACGGCCGGCAGGAGATAGGCGAGGAACAAGAGGTTGAAGACTGGTATCCGGCCGGTCGATTCGTCCGTGAACAACGGATTGAGCACCAGAAAATGCTGGATGACGATGAAGGCGGCCGAGAGCACGCCCACCGCCATCGAACCATAGCGCAGCACCGAGCTTGGCGAGCGCCTGTCGATGGCGATCAGGATGGCGCCGGCACCGACGGCGATCAGCGTGTAGATCGCCTGTTCGGCGAGCGTCGGCGCATCGCTGTTGATGACGCCGCCATGCATTGCGTGACGCACCAGCATGGCGAGCGTCAGCAGCGCAAACAGTGCCGCCGCCGCTTCCATGGCCAGGCGTGGACGGCCATCGGTGGTGCGGGCGAGTTGCCAGGCCGCGAAGCCGAAGGCGAGCGCCGGCACGCCGTAGCCCGGCAGCAACCAGTTGAAAACCGGTGTCGTCGACAGGAATTCGGCGCCGACGATCGTCGGATCGACGGCGGCGCGGCCAAGCACCGCGATGACAGCGGCGACCGAAATCCAGCCGAGCACAGGATAGGAGCGCCAGCGCGTGGCGAGCGCCGGCACCATCGCGGCGGCACCAAGCAGGATGGTGGTCCAACCGGAATCAAAAGCCATATGCAGCATCAGGAGGCCGGCGACTGCCGCGCCGCCCAAAACAAACGACACTGCGGCTCCCCCCTTGAGCGGCGGTTCCTCAGCCCGCGCGATCCACTCGCCGCCGGCGGCGAAGACCAGGACCAGCAGGGCCGCGACGGCGGCATAGACAAAGTCGCGGTCGAGATTGCCGAAGGTGAACCAGAGCGCCAGCAGGACGACCAGCGGCACGATGACACCCCATGCAGCCCAAGAGGCTGCTCGGATCCGCGCCGTGGCGGCGAAGCGGCGCGCGGCCCACAAACCAGCGGCGACGAAAACAAGACCGAGACCAATACCGATACGCAAGCTCAGCGCGTCAGCGGTGGCCAAGGGCACCCCATCAACACCCAAAGCGCCGCCCGAAAAGTCGGAAGCGATAGACGTTGGCGGGATGATGCCGAGATAGATCAGCACCGTCACCAGTCCCGCGCCATAAAGCAGTGGCAGCGCCAGTGGGCGGTAGAGCGCGACCGCTATCATCACGACAAGCAGCACCGCGCCCGGCAAAGCATCACCGGCAGCGGCGAAGACCGGGTCAACCGAGAGGCCAAGCGCCGAGAAGGCGACGAACAGTCCAGGCACGATGGATGGCCAGTCGAAAGTCCCTGCTAGCCCGGTGTCGCCGCCACGGCTGCTCAGCCAGACAAGGGCAAGCACAGCCAGCGTTACAGCGTCGATGAGCAGTATGGCGGAGAAGTTCGCGCCCGGTGCGTCGGTCATGTAGAGGATGGTCCAGACGCCGGTACCGAAAAAAGCGGCCGCCATCAGCGTCTTCCAGTCGCGCATGCGGGCGATCACGCCAGTGGCGGCGAGCACGATGGCGAGATAGCCGAACAACGCCCACGGATTGGGCGCCTGCGAAGCGATCAGCACCGGCGTCACCATGGCGCCGACGAGACCGATGCCGGCCAGCGCCTGGCCATGGACGAGAGCGGCGGCAATGGTCGCAACGCCGATCGCACCGAGCAGCGTGAAGGCAAGCGCCGGGCCGATAAAGCCGTAAATGCCATGGGCGGCATAGACGGTGCCGAACAGGATGAAGGCGCCGGCCGCGGTCAGGATCGCCGGAATATAGGCGCCGGCAATACCTTGCACCGGTACCTTGAAGCCGGTGCGGCGAATGAACTCGCCGCCGGCGATCAGCACCAACCCGAGCACCGCCGCCATGGTGAGCCGCACGCCGGGTCCGAAAATGCCGGCCTCGATGGTGTAGCGGATCAGGAACAAGCCGCCCAGAGCCAGTGCAATGCCGCCGACCCAGACCGCCCAACGCGTGCCGAGCGCGGTTTCAACGTCGGACTGGCGAGCGGCTTTGGCGACCGCGGCCGGCGCGACCTCTGGCGTTTTCGGTGTGATCTCGGGGGCGCTCCAAGGGCCGGGCCCTCCGGCCGGGATTTCCGCCTCCGTGGCCTGTAGCGCGGGGGCCGGCTCGCCGGTTGCTGCCGGGGCGATGTCGGCAGGCCTGGCCACCGGAGCCGTGTCGGCCCTGCCCTGCGCCGCCTCCAGTTCCGACGGCTTGACCGTGGGCGATACCGCGCCCGAAAGCACGAGGCTGCGCAGTGCGCCAAGTTCGCGCTCGATCAGACCGATGCGGCCCTGCTGACGCGAAATGATGACGAACAAGGCAATGATGGCGACGAGGCCGATCAGGCTCTCAAACATGGCGGTTCCCCCAAACCAGGCCAGTTTTCACTGACGCTTCATGTCACTGACATTGAAATACGGCGGCTAAACGGCTGAAAATTCAACGTGCCGCCAGATTGGCGGCTGGAAATATCGAACATGTCTCGGTACCGAAAGCCAGCAGCTTGCCGCCGGCATCCTTCAGCGTCGCTTCCGAAACGGCAAGCGTGCGGCCCTTGTGAACCACCTTGCCTTCGCAGACAACCTCACCGGTCCTGGGCGTGATCGGCCGCGTCAGGTTCACCTTGAACTCCGCAGTCGTGTAAGCCTCGCCCTTGTCGAGCAGGGTCTGCACCGCGCACGCCAACGCTGAATCGAGCAGCGTCGCCGCCCAGCCGCCGTGAACGCCGCCCAGCGGGTTGAGGTGGCGTTCGTTCGGCACGCCCCGGAACACGGCGCGACCTTCCGATACTTCGGTCAACGCGAAGCTGAGCTGGAAGGAGATCGGTGGTGCCGGGTATTTGCCGTCGACGATTCGCTGCAGCAATTCCAAGCCGGTGTATTTCAGGATGTCGGCATGAGGAATGGTGCCGAGGCCGAGCGGCGAGACCCGGCCCGGATAGAGTTCGACTTCGCTCATCGGATGATTTCTCCGGCCGCGCTCTCTCCGGCGATGGGCTTCTGCGCTGCGTGGTGCTTGCGCAGTGCGGCCAGAAAGCCGGCGCGCGCATCGGGCTGATCGATGCCGCGCGGCTCGTAGACGTGACGGGTGAAGAAGAAGCCGGTCAGGCGGAAGGCGTCCGCGATCGCCGCATGATTGGCGCGCTGGCCGGAGCCGCGCTGCAGGAAGGCGGGCAGCACCAGCATCTTGTCGTGCCACGGCGCCCCGGCTTCACGCGACACCGCGCGCCCAGACTTAGGCGAGACATAGGCCAGATCCTGCCTCGTGCCGGTGGCGGCGCATTGGCTGAGATCGAGGCCAAAGCCGAGTTCATCGAGAACCAGGAGCTCGAAGCGCGCCACCAGTTCGCCGGCGGCATCTGCGTCGTCGAGATGAACGATCATCACCGAAAGCGCCTCGTAGAGGCCGGCATGGGCATCGCGCTCGGGCAGCAGGCGCAGATGCGCCGCCATCGTCTGAAGGCCGTAGACGGCAATGGCACTGTCCATCAGCCGGGCGGCGTTCATCTCGATGGCTTCGGCCTGGAAAGTGCCCAGGTGCTCGTCGAGGCGCGCGCGCCACAAGAGATCGACACGATTGCCTGGCTGGAGAACGGGCTGCTGCTTGCGCGAGCGGCCACCGCGCACGAGGCCGAGATGGCGGCCATGGGCGCGCGTCATCACCTCGAGAATGGCGCTGGTTTCGCCATGCCTGCGGGTGCCGAGAACGATTCCCTCGTCGCGCCATTCCATATCAGGAGCTTTTCACCGATCGGGTGGCGAAATCAAGGTATGGGTCTGGCGCCTGTGCCGGCTCTCGCAACGAGGCATAAAAAAGCCGCCCGCAGCACATCGCTGCGGGCGGTTGGTGAGGTCAGTCGATCCGTTAGAAGTTGCGCTGGAAGCGGATGATGCCGCCGACGCTGTCCTTCTTGTCGGCCTTGGACCAGTTGCCGTAGATGGATGGATTGCCGAAATTGCCGTAGTGATCCCAGTCGACTTCGGTCGTGACCGTGAAGCCCGGGACGATGGTGTATGCGACGTTCGCGGCGAGAGCATAGTTCTTGTCGTCGTCAGCCGAAGCCTGGACGTTGAACGAGGTCTTCTCGTTGAACTTGTAGGTACCGCCGCCCCAGACGGCCCAGTTGCCGCCCCACGGCTTGTACTGGCTGCGGCCATGTACGTCGATGGCATTGTGGGCGTCGTCTGTGAGGTTGTCGTCGGTGCCGTAGCCGCCCATGATGAACAGCGACAGTTCCTTGCTGACGTTGACATCCAGGCGAACCTTGCCGGCCACTTCCTCGTAGTTGCTGTCATAGGCGACAACACCGGTGATCGCGCCCCAGTCGCCCTTGTACTTCAAGCCGCCGACGACATGCGGAACATAGCTGTCGATGGTGTTGACGCCCGTGCCTTCTTCGAGCGAGACCACGCCCGTGAAGCCGCTGCCAGCGTCGAAATAGTACTGGACGACATTGGTGTCCTTGACGCCGTACGGGATGATCGTGTCCTGGATGACGTTGCCCGCGTAACCGATGAACTGGTCGTATGCAGTTTCATCCTTGCCGACGCGCAGGCCACCGAGCTGTATCCAGGCGAAGTTGAGGCTGGTGGTTTTGTTGCCGGCCTGCCAGGAGGTCGAGGAGCTTCCATCATAGTCGCCCGAGGAGTTGCCGAACTGGAAGCGGGTCTCGGTGAAGGTCTTCAACGTGCCGAGTTCGGTTTCCTGGCCGGTATACGTCCTCAGCGTGAAGCGCATGTTCTTGTAGTAGGTGTCGTGGTTTCCGCCGTCCATGTGATCGCCAACGTTGTTGACGCCATCCAGCGTGCCGGAATCGCCGACGCCGATGTCATAGCGGAGATAGCCGCCGATGCGCAGGCAGGTCTCGGTGCCCGGGATGTAGAAGTAGCCGGCGCCGTAGACGTCGCAGATCTTGACGTATTCGGCTGGTTCCGGTTCGGCGACGACAACCGCGTCCGCGGCGCGCGCGCCGGACACCGCGATCAAAGCCGCGGCTGAGCCGAGAAGGAGGCTCTTGATGTTCATTTTCTGACCTCTCCAGTCAAGTTTGAAAAAATGGCTTCTGAATTGTGGCTGGCGGATATGTTTTCCCGCCTCACCCCCACAATGAAAAAGGCCCGCACCGCGTCCCCTTTTCGCGGCGAACATACCCACCAATCGTCCACCTTCAATGACAATTCCATAAATGCGCTGGATTCTCGCTACAGATTAAATACGTGTTGCACAAATAACACTAATGAGATCTGGCTTGAATTTAAAATGGCACAAATGGAACATCGTCATATTTTTGTAACAAATAAGTGTATCCTTCTGCATAGACCAGTTTAGTCTATGAATTGCGGTCTTTTAAAACTATAAATCTAAAATAACTCGAGAAATTTGTGATTTCTGTCCTCGTATCGCTGTCGGCGCGAAAACAACACCGGCAGCGGCTCCAGATCACGGCGCGGAAAGCCGGCCTCAGCGCGCGTCGGCGCTTCGTTGGCGGCTTGCCAAGAATCTGAGTTGGTCTCGCGCCAATCGCGGGCCGCATGGTGGAGCCCGCGCTTCGCCTTAGTCTGCTTCCCAGCACCCCGGGCGGTTCGCGGTTCGCGTAAACCGCGACGTGCTCTACAGCACGTCGCGGCGAATCGGATTCGCCGACCTGCTGTAAGCTTCTGATTTTGTCGTTGTCCCGGAACCGAGGACACTTCCGGGCGACATGCATTAGCCTCACGCCCAATGCTTGTGGTCGGCCACCGCGCGATGGCGCGCCAGGAT
This sequence comes from Mesorhizobium australicum WSM2073, assembly GCF_000230995.2. Classification (NCBI taxonomy): domain Bacteria; kingdom Pseudomonadati; phylum Pseudomonadota; class Alphaproteobacteria; order Hyphomicrobiales; family Phyllobacteriaceae; genus Mesorhizobium; species Mesorhizobium australicum. The sequence continues at coordinate 4,912,007 of NC_019973.1, forward strand.
TTTTCGGCCTTAGCGGGGGAACTCCAGCCCCATCTCGCGGTAGCGCTCGGGATCATCGCCCCAGTTCTCGCGCACTTTCACGAACAGGAACAGGTGCACCTTCTGTTCCAGTATGCCTGATATTTCCATCCGCGCGGCCTGCCCGATGGCGCGGATGGTCTCGCCCTTGTGGCCGAGCACGATCTTCTTCTGGCTGTCGCGCTCGACAAAGATGGTCTGGTCGATGCGCACCGAGCCGTCCTTTTTCTCTTCCCATTTCTCCGTTTCGATGTGCGAGGAATAGGGCAGTTCCTGATGCAGCCGGAGATAGAGTTTCTCGCGTGTGATCTCGGCTGCCAGCTGGCGCATCGGCAGGTCCGAAATCTGGTCTTCCGGATAGTACCAGGGGCCGGCCGGCAGCGCCTGCGCCAGATAGTCGAGGAGGTCCTTGCAGCCGGAACCGGTCAGCGCGGAGACCATGAAGGTGCGCTGGAACGGCACTTTCTCGTTCGCTGCCGCAGACAGGGCCAGCAGCGCCTCGTGCTTGACCCGATCAACCTTGTTGAGAATCAGCACCATCGGTTGGCGCACGTCCTTCAGCCGTTCGAGGATGGCGTCAGCATCGCCCCTGATGCCGCGCTCGGCGTCGATCAGCAGCAGGACGATATCGGCGTCCTTGGCGCCTCCCCAGGCGGTGGTCACCATCGCGGTGTCGAGCCGCCGCTTGGGCTTGAAGATGCCCGGTGTGTCGACAAAGACGATCTGCGCGTTGTCGTGCGTGGCGATGCCGCGCACGATGGCGCGTGTCGTCTGCACCTTATGGGTGACGATCGAGACCTTGGCGCCGACCAGCTGGTTGACCAGTGTCGACTTGCCCGCGTTAGGCGCGCCGATCAGCGCAACGAAGCCGGAGTGCGTGACGGGAGCGGCTGCAGTGTCTTCTGCGGTCATGCCGCGCTCCCTTTATTGGCCCACACGCCTTCGCGCACGAGAAATGCCGAAGCCGCCGCTTCTTCAGCCGCCCTGCGGGAGCCGCCGGTACCGACGGAAGGTGCAAAGCCGCTAACCTGCAAAGAAATAGTGAAGACCGGCTGATGGTCGGGCCCTTCGCGTTTTTCGATCACATATTCGGGGCGCGCGTCACTCGTCTTGGCAATCCATTCCTGCAAATCGGATTTCGGATTACGTGGCTTCGTCACAACCGTGCTCGAACGTGGCTCCCAATAACGCAGAACGAACCGCCGCGCGGCGTCGATACCACCATCGAGATAAACGGCCGCGATTAGGGCTTCGACGGCATCAGCCAGATAATTTCCGCCGGAGCCGCGCGATCGCGTCTTCAAGGCGGCGTCGGCCCGGACCAGATTCTCCAGCTGCATCTCGATGCCGACTTCCGAGCATGTCTTTGCATCGACCAGCGCATTGAAACGGGGCGCGATTTCACCTTCCGGTGCATCAGGGAATTTCTCGAAAAGCATCTCGGCGACGACAAGACCAAGCACGCGGTCGCCAAGGAATTCAAGACGCTGATTGTTGCTTGCCGCCTTGACCGCGCTGGAATGCGTCAAGGCGGTCTCAAGTAAGCGGATGTCCCTGAAAACATGGCCGGTCCTGGCCACCACCAAACCGGCCAGAGTCTCGCCTGTCGGGCGCTTCAAGGCCATCAGTTGACGAAGTGGAACAGGCGCGAAGCGCGCATCAGCGACGGCCATTTCCAGATTTCGAGCGGGCTAGCCTTGCCGGCGATCGAGAAGAAGACAAGGTTGGCGCGGCCGACCAGGTTCTCGGCCGGAACATAACCGACGGTGAAGCGGCTGTCGGCGGAATTGTCCCTGTTGTCGCCCATCATGAAATAGTGGCCGGGGGGCACGTCGAATTCGCGGGTGTTGTCGCCAATCGAGTTCGGCGACAGGTCGAGCGTGTCATAGCTGACACCATCGGGCAGCGTCTCGCGATAGACGTCGATCGGATAATCCTTTTCCGTGATGTCGGGATTATCGATCTGGCCGGTCTTGACGCGCGGCACGCCAACGCCATTGATGAAGACTTGGCCATCCTTCATCTGGATCTTGTCGCCGGGCAGGCCGATGACGCGCTTGATGTAGTCGACGGACGGATCAGGCGGGAACTTGAACACCACCACGTCGCCACGCTTGGGCTCGGAGCCCCAGATGCGGCCCGAGAAAATGTCCGGTCCAAAAGGCAGCGAATAGCGTGAATAGCCGTAGGACCATTTGGTGACGAACAGATAGTCGCCTTCCAGAAGCGTCGGCCGCATCGAGCCCGACGGGATCGAGAACGGTTGGAACAGCAGCGTGCGAATGACCAGGGCGAGCAAAAGCGCCTGGACGATGACGCTGACGGTTTCGCCAAGCCCGCCGGATTTCTTCTGAAATTTTTCAGCCACGCTCATGTCGTCCTCGATTGTGCGTTGGATGGTATAGAGTCTCGGCGCGCGCTGGGCAACGTCCCATGCCGGTCGTCAGATGCAATCAATGTGGCGCTTCTTCGACCGGTAACGCCTCTATGATCACAAAGGCTTGAGCGAGCGGGAAATCATCCGTGATGGTGAGGTGGATCGCCGCCCGATGACCTTGAGGCAGGATCTTTTCCAGCCGCGCCAGCGCCCCGCCGGTCAGCGCCATCGTCGGCGCACCGCTGGGCAGGTTGACGACACCCATGTCACGCCAGAAGACCCCTTGTGCCAGACCAGTGCCCAGTGCCTTGGCGCACGCCTCCTTGGCGGCAAAGCGCTTGGCGTAGGAAGCTGCGCGGGCGCGCCGGTTCTCCGAACGCGCCTGTTCCACCTCGGTGTAGATCCTCTGGATGAAGCGCTGGCCGTGACGCTCCAGCGATTTCTCGATGCGTGTGATGTCGATCAGGTCGCTGCCGATGCCGATGATCATTGGGCGGCGGAACCGACGCTTCCGCCGGGATGAGGCGAATGCTCACGGCGTCTCGCGCGCTCGGCCAGCCGCTTGCGCCGCTGTTCGCGGAAGACATTCATGCCCCAGCGCGTGATGCCGTAGAACACCAGGCCGAACACCAGCCCGAGCGGCACCGCGCCGATCAGCATCGGCTCCAGGACGGGATGCCATAGTTTGGCGAAGGACAGCGTGTGCAGCATCTCGCCCAGATGCGCCGGCGGACCGTGTGTCGGCAGGCGATCGTGCAGGATGAGCTTGCCGGTTTCCCAGGATGCGCCCCACAAGAGCGGAAAAGTCAGCGGATTGCCGAAGAATACGGCTCCGAGAGCGGCGGCCACCAGATTGCCGGCGATCACCCAACACAGAACGGCGGCAATGATGAAGTGGAAACCGACGGGGAAGAACGAAGCAAAGACACCCGCGGCGACGCCGGCCGCCACCGCATGCGGGGTGGCCTTCAGCCGCAGAATGCGCTTGGAGAAATATTGAAGCGAGCGCGAAAACGAACGGCGCGGCCATAGATAGGTACGCACTCGCTCGAAAAGGCCATCAGGCTTGCGGCGACGAAAAAGCACTCTCTTCCTATTCCCGACAGTTCACAGCTTACACGCCGGCTGTTTCCAGCCAGGCTTCGACCGCCACATCTTGCGCTTTACGGTCGCCAGAAGGCAATCGCGACTTTGATATAGCCATCCGCAAGCCCAACAACAACCGAAGGCCGTACGCTCAGCGTCCGCAGCGCCAGATTTTTGGTCAGATCCATCTTCTCCACATCGGACAATCGCGGCGAATTTGAGAAGTGGTTTCGGCTAATTGTCGCAGCCGGATGACCGATATGCGGCCAGGGGTTCCTGCCGGCTTCGACAAGGGCACCATCCGTGGCCGAGACGATATCCTTCCGGCGCGGTGCCTACTTCAGATATTCGCTGACCTCGACCAGATTGTCGTCGGGATCGCGGAAATAGACCGACATCATAGGTCCTCGCGCGCCGATGCGCTCAACCGGACCGACTTCGATGGCAACGCCGTCGGCCGCGAGGCCGGCCTGGATTTCGGCGAGAGGCACCGCCGACACGAGGCAGAAATCGCCAGAACCCGGCGTCGGCGTCCTTGCCTTTGGCTCGAAAGTGCGGCCGACTTCGTGCAGGTTGATCTTCTGCGAACCGAACAGAAGCGCTGTCGGCCGGTTCGGCTGATCCAGGCGCCGCATGCCAAGCACGCGCCGGTAGAAGTCGCAAGTCGCTTCAACCGAGCGGACCGTCAGCACGAAATGGTCGATGCCGGCGATCATTTCGACCTCCCCGTCAGATGTTGCGGCTGCCCGGCTTGATGGCCGGGATGGCGGCAAGCTCCGGCGGCAACCTGTCCGGCGGATAGGCCGGAACTTCATATTCGGCAAGCGCGATCAACGGCACGCCGACATGGGTCTTGCCGGCCGAACGGTCGATGATGCAGGCGGCCGCGACCACCTCTGCGCCAACGTCGCGCAGGCAATCAATGGTTTCGCGGATCGACAGACCGGTGGTGACGATGTCCTCGACGATGACGACGCGGGCGCCTCGATCGATCTCGAAGCGGCGCAGGCGGAACTCGCCCCCTTCCCGCTCCACCCAGATCGCCGGCACGCCAAGGTGGCGCGAGGTTTCGTATGCCGGGATCAAGCCGCCGATCGCCGGCCCGACGACATAGTCGATCTTGCCTGGCACGGCGGCGCGGATCTTCTTGGCCAGCGCCTTGCACAGCCGCTCGGTCTTGTCGGCATGCATGAAGACGCGTGCCTTCTGCAGGAAAACTGGACTGCGCAGGCCCGACGTCAGGATAAAATGACCCTCGAGAACAGCGCCAGCCCCGCGGAATATGTCCAGCACTTCGTCGGTATTCATCTCGTCCCCCATGGTCGGCTATCGCTAGCCGTTGACGCGCCGCGCATCGCTGACGCTCGAATTGTCCTTGAGCTGCGACAGCAGCCGGTTGAGATGCTTCAGGTCCCAGACTTCGAGATCGATCAGCATTTCGGTGAAATCGGGCGCGGTGCGCACCATCGACAGCGTATGGATGTTGGCGTCGTTGGAGGCAACGACCTGGGCGATATCGGCAAGCGAACCCGGCGCGTTGATGGCGGTGACCGAGACGCGCGCGGGGAACCGTTCCTTGGTGCGCTCGTCGATGTCCCAGCGCACGTCGATCCAGCGCTCCGGCTGATCGTCGAAGGCCTGCAGCGCCGGAGACTGGATCGGGTAGATGGTGATGCCGGTGCCCGGCTGGACAATGCCGACGATACGATCGCCAGGGACCGCGCCTTCCGGCGCGAAGCGCACCGGCAGGTCGCCGCGCACGCCGCGGATCGGCACGGCGCCGGCGCCTGGCTGGTCCTTGTCCTTGCGCGCGGCCCGGCCAGGTATCTGGAACAGCATGCCTGCGGCGTTGCGGATCTTCGACCAGCCCTCCTCGCGCTGCTTGGGCGCTGCCGGCGTGACGCGCTCGTCCTTGTAGTCGGGGAACACCGCCTTCATGACATCGGTTGAGGCCAGTTCGCCGCGGCCCACGGATGCCAGCACATCCTCGATGTCCTTGCGTGCCAGCCTGTGCAGCACCGGCTTCAGGTTTTCCCTGTTGAAGGTCTTGCCGGCTCGTTCGAAGGCACGCTCCAGGATACGCGCGCCAAGGCCAGAATACTGCTTGCGGATCGCATTCTTGGTGGCGCGGCGGATGGCGGCGCGCGCCTTGCCGGTGACGACGACCGATTCCCATGCGGCTGGCGGCACCTGCGCCTTGGAGCGGATGATCTCGACCTCGTCGCCATTCTTCAGTTCCGTCATCAGCGGCATGATGCGGCCATTGACCTTGGCGCCGACGCAGGTGTCGCCGACATCGGTGTGAACCGCATAGGCGAAATCGATCGGCGTGGCGCCGCGCGGCAGGGCAATCAGCATGCCTTTCGGCGTGAAGCAGAACACCTGGTCCTGGAACAGCTCCAGCTTGGTGTTCTCCAGAAAATCCTCGGGATTGTCGCCCTCGGCCAACTGCTCGATGGTACGGCGCAGCCAAGCGTAGGCGTTGGTCTCCTTCGAGATCGCATGGCCGGCGCCGTTCGTCTTGCCGCCGGTGTCCTTGTAGATCGAATGGGCGGCGACGCCGTATTCGGCGATCTTGTTCATCTCGCGGGTGCGGATCTGCAGTTCGACGCGCTGGCGCGAAGGCCCGACGATGGTGGTGTGGATCGAACGGTAGTCGTTCTGCTTCGGGGTCGAGATGTAATCCTTGAAACGGCCGGGCACCATCGACCAAGTGGTGTGGATGGCACCCAGCGCGCGATAGCAGTCCTCGACGCTGTCAACGACAACACGGAAGCCGAAAATGTCGGACAGCTGCTCGAAGGACAGCGCCTTGGCCTCCATCTTGCGGAACACCGACCATGGCTTCTTCTGCCGGCTCTTCACGCCGGCGTTGATGGCGTGCTTTTCAAACAGGGCCGACAGCGCCTTTTCAATGTCGGTCAGCACGCCCTTGTTGCGCTCGAATATCTCGGCGAGCCGCGCGGTGACGGCCCGGTAGGCTTCCGGATTGATGAAGCGGAAGGCGATCTCTTCCAGCTCCTCGCGCATGCCTTGCATGCCCATGCGCCCGGCCAGCGGCGCGTAGATATCCATCGTCTCCTCGGCGATGCGCAGGCGTTTGGCCTCGGGCATGTGATCGAGGGTGCGCATGTTGTGCAAACGGTCGGCGAGCTTGACCAGCAGCACGCGAACATCTTCCGAGATCGCCAGCAAAAGCTTGCGCAGGTTCTCCGCCTGCTCGGCCTTCTTGGAGACGAGGTCGAGTTTCTTGAGCTTGGTCAGGCCCTCGACCAGCTTGCCCATTTCGGGGCCGAACAGATCGTCGATCTCGGCCCGCGTCGCCGTCGTGTCCTCGATGGTGTCGTGCAGCAGTGCGACGGCGATGGTCGCCTCGTCCATGTGCATCTCGGTGAGGATGGCGGCGACTTCGAGCGGATGCGAGAAATAGGGATCGCCGGAAGCGCGCTTCTGGTGGCCATGCTTCTGCATGGCGTAGACATAGGCCTTGTTGAGCAACGCCTCGTTGACGTCAGGCTTGTAGCGCTGGACGCGCTCGACAAGCTCATACTGACGCATCATGGGCTAAATCTCTCGGCGATGAAATGAATCATGCGCCGCACTGTCGTACGGCGCATGCCGGTACCAACTGTCGCAAATACCAGATTCACGCATTATGCCAAGTGCGGCCAAAGCTGCATTCTGGTATTTGCGACAGTTGGTACTAGATAGCCACGAAACCGCCGGGACGGAAGTGCCGGAAGATTGTTCCAGCGACCGCCGGAACGGAGGGCTTAGTAGTCGTCGCTCTTTTCCGGGGGCACCAGGCCTTCGATGCCAGCCAGGAGATCTTCCTCGGTCATCCGGTCGAAGGTGACGTTCTCCTCGGCGTCGTCGGCTTCGGCGGCCGCAACAGCGCCGCCGGTCTGATCGGCGATCACTTCGCCATCGGCTTCGGGCTCGTCGACCTCGACATGCTTCTGCAGCGAATGGATCAGATCTTCCTTGAGATCATCGGGCGACAGCGTCTCGTCGGCGATCTCGCGCAGTGCGATGACGGGGTTCTTGTCGTTGTCGCGCGGGACGGTGATCTGCGCGCCCTGGCTGATCTGACGGGCGCGGTGGCCGGCCAGAAGCACCAGCTCGAAGCGGTTGTCGACCTTGTCGATGCAATCTTCAACGGTTACGCGGGCCATGGACTGCCCCTTTCATGCCTGGATTTGATGGAAAACAGGCGCGGTCCATAACCCGAACGGCGCCAAAATACAAGCATCATGGCAATGCGGGCCCACAGGGCACTCAATCTCAATATCGAACTCCCGATCTAGCAAAGCAGCCGGGTCCAGGGTTCGGCGCCACGATCACAATTGCTTGCAGTGCGCCACATGCCCTTGGATTGCCACCAAACTGGCGTTATCTCGATTGGTCCAAGGTCGGCCGGTTATTAGAGCCTGACCGATAGTCGCTACCGCATTTCGTTTAGACGGCCGTTTTTTCGAAAAGGATTATTTCCATGTTCGACCCTCGTGAAAAAATCGCCCTGTTCATCGACGGCGCCAATCTCTACGCCACATCGCGCGCGCTCGGGTTCGACATCGATTATCGCAAGCTCCTGGCGAGCTTTCACAAGCGCGGTTACCTGTTGCGCGCCTACTATTACACCGCGCTGGTCGAGGACCAGGAATACTCCTCGATCCGGCCACTGATCGACTGGCTCGACTATAACGGGTTCAAGGTGGTCACCAAGCCGGCCAAGGAATTCACCGACTCGACCGGCCGCCGCAAGATCAAGGGCAACATGGACATCGAGCTTACCGTCGATGCGCTGGAACTCGCCGATGTCGTCGACCACTATGTCATATTCTCCGGAGACGGTGATTTCCGAACGCTGGTCGAAGCGCTGCAACGGCGTGGCCGCAAGGTGTCGATCGTCTCGACCATGGCCTCGCAACCTCCGATGATCTCAGACGACCTGCGCCGGCAGGCCGACCATTTCATCGACCTAGCGACGCTGAAGAACGAAGTCGGCCGCGATCCCTCCGAACGACCGGCACGGCGGCCCGAACCGGCTGAAGTCGACGAGGACGACTACTGAGGCCGGTCGACTTGACCGCCCCTTCACTTTCCGAACCCAGCCGCGATTGCCCGCTCTGCCCGCGGCTGCATGATTTCATCGCCGAATGGCGGCAGCGCGAGCCGTCATGGTTCAACGCGCCGGTGCCGACCTTCCTGCCACTGGGTGGCGAAGATACCGTCCAGCTTCTGATCGTTGGTCTGGCGCCTGGCCTGCGCGGCGCCAACCGCACCGGGCGCCCCTTTACCGGCGACTATGCCGGCGACCTGCTCTATTCGACACTGATTGCCCACAACTTCGCACGCGGCGAGTTCAAGGCGCGGCCCGATGATGGGCTGGAACTCCTCGGCACTGCGATCACCAACGCGGTGCGCTGCGTGCCGCCGGAGAACAAGCCGGTCGGTGCCGAGATCGCCACCTGCCGGACATTCCTGGTGCCGACGATCGCTCGCTTTCCCAACCTGCGCGCCGTGCTGGCGCTGGGATCGATCGCGCACCAGTCGACCGTGCGGGCACTGGGCGGGCGCGTCGCCGCCTATCCGTTCAAACATGGCGGCCAGTTGAAAGCCGGCGGCATCATGCTGTTTTCGAGCTACCATTGCTCGCGCTACAACACCAATACCGGTGTGTTGACCGCAGACATGTTCGTCAGGGTGTTTGGCGAGATCGCGGCATTCCTGAAGAACTGAGCTCTCGGATACCGTGCGGTCTGCGGTGCGAGCTCACACCGGCAGCAAGGCATCCGGCTTCACGTCGCCGATCGAGGCATAGGTATGTGTCTCCTTCACCCCGGGCAGCGGCAGGATGACGCGTTTGAGAAAGTCCTGATAGTCGGCCATCTCGGCAATGCGGGCCTTCACGAGATAGTCGAAGCCGCCGACGACCATATGGCATTCCAGAACCTCGGGCGCCTTTGCCACCGCCTCGGCGAAGCGGTCAAAGATATGCGGGGCCGCGTGATCGAGCCGCACCTCGATGAAGACAAGCATGCCGCGGCCAATCTTTGCCGGATTGAGCACCGCCCTGACGGCGGTGATAAACCCGTCGCGAAACAGGCGTTTCACGCGCTGGCTGGCGCCGGTCGGTGACAGGCCGACGCGCGCTGCCAGGTCGAGCGTGGTGCGGCGCCCATCTTCCTGCAGCAGTCGCAGAAGACTGCGGTCGACGGCGTCCAGGTCGACTGGTTCAGGATTCACGTTCAAGTCCTCCTATTTGCGTGAATTACACTTCAAATTCTAAAAAACAGCGTATTTTGTCGCGATCATTTCGACCATAGGCTGCGCTTCATCGCAAGGTCGGGGGCTGTCTCCTCCTGGCGGCATGAACATGCGGCGGAACTGACATGGCGGACGGACGAGACACGGGAGACACAAGACTGGCGGTGATCGCCGGCCTTGTCATGATCGCCATCTATGCGGCGCAGTTCGTCGCCGCCCGCTTCAGCCTCAGGGAGCATCTGACGGCCACCGACATGGCCAGCCTGCGCTTTGCAGGTGCCAGCGCGGTGTTCCTGCCGATCGTCTGGAGACGCGGCCTGGCGACCATGAAGGCGCTGGGCTGGCGGCGTGGACTGACGTTGGCTGCACTGGCCGGATTGCCCTATCCGCTGATCATCAACTGGGGTCTAACCCAGGCGCCCGCCGCCCATGCCGCGGCGCTCTGCCCGGCCTCGATCGTGTTCTTCTCGTTCCTATTGTCGCTGTTCAGGGAAAGCGCGTCGCGTCGGCGGATCATCGGCGTCGTTACGATCATCGCCGGCTTGTTGCTGTTCATAGCGCCGGCGCGCACCGGCGCCAGCGATGTCCTGTTCGGGGACCTGCTGTTTATCGGATCGGGCGCGATGTTTTCCACATATGCCGTTCTTGTGCAGCGATGGCGTGTCGACCCGGTCACGGCGACCGCGAGCGTCGTGCTTTTGTCCTGCCTGCCGCTGCCACTTCTTTATGTCTTTGCGCCAAGCGGCCTCCATGCCGCCGCAGGCCCCGAAATCGCCAGCCAGATCGTCATTCAAGGTCTTCTCGCGGGCGCTGCGGCAATGTTCCTCTACACTTACATTGTCGACCGATTGGGCTCACAGGCTGCATCACTGTTCCTGCCGGGTGTGCCGGTCGCCACGGTGATGGTCGGCATGGTCGTGCTTGGCGAGACCCCGCTGGCTATCCAATGCGTGGCCATCGCCATCATGGCCGCCGGGATGGGTTATTCGGCGATGGGTCGACGCAGCACCAGGGAAAATCTGGCTGTCTCGACATCAGCTGGATCGTGAATGGTTTCAGGGGCATGGCAGGCTGCCGAAGAACGGGACCGGTACCGGATCGGGCCTGTTCATCAAGGTGTGGAGGCGAGCAGCGCCGCCAACTTCTCCGGCCCGCCCTGCAAAACGTTCAGATCGACGTCCCCCTCGATGCCGTTCACGCGCCCCCTGTTGTGGTACTGCCAGTAGATCCAGTCACGGCGGTCCGGTTCCATGAGCAGTGAGCGTAGCCAGAGTGGGCGAGCGGCGATTTGCCCGGCATAAGCGGCCTCGGCTTCATCCGTAAGATAGACGATCGCCGGCTTGCCGAATGCCGCCTCGACAGGTCCGAGGAAGGCCTGGAGTTCGGCATTCAACTGTTCGGGCTACGGACGCCGCGGACAGTTGCCGCCGAACTCGATGTCGACCACGGGCGGCAGCAGCGGCTGATCGTGCGGCACCACCGAGATGAAATTCCTCGCCTGGTCGGCGCCCGGCCGGCAGAAGGTGAAGAAATGATAGGCGCCGACGGCGAGTCCGGCGGCGCGGGCCTCGCGCAGATTGCCGGCGAAGGCGTCGTCGACATGGTCGCCGCCTTCAGTCGCCTTGATGACGACGAAAGCCACATCATCGGCGGCAACACGCCGCCAGTCGATCCGGCCCTGATGATGGGAGACGTCGATGCCCCTGACCGGATATCGGTCGCGGTCGGGAGAGTAGGTGCGGAAATAGGCCACTCCTCCCACAGCAATGACACATGCCAAGGCAAGACTGGCCGCGCCCCAGAGAACAATCCGCTTCTTCAAGACCACCCCTGTTGGACTTGCCGGTTGTTCGGCGTTGAAAACCAGGCCGTTGGCTTTGCAGGCTATCTCCCGATCACCCGCGCTCCTTCAGCAGCCGGCCTTTTTCGCGCGACCAGTCGCGTTGCTTTTCGGTCTCGCGCTTGTCGTGCAGTTTCTTGCCGCGGCCGACGGCAAGCAGCAGCTTGGCGCGTCCCTGGTCGTTGAAATAGATTTTCAGCGGCACCAGGGTCATGCCTTCGCGGTCCACGCTCTGCGACAGCTTGGCCATTTCGCGCTTGTTGAGCAGCAGTTTGCGGCGGCGGCGCGGCTCGTGGTTGAAGCGGTTGGCCTGCAGATATTCGGGCAGATAGGAATTGATCAGCCAGATCTCGCCGCCTTCGACCGAGGCATAGCTGTCCTGGATGTTGGCCTGGCCCTGACGCAGCGACTTGACCTCGGTTCCGGTCAGCACAAGGCCGGCCTCGATCGTGTCGAGCACCTCGTAGGAAAACCGCGCTTTGCGGTTTTCGGCAACGGTCTTGTTGTTGGGATCGGCTTTTCTGACTTGGTTCATGAGGTCTAGAGTCCGTTTCGAAACTCGCTCCCGCGAGTCAGATGATGGTGCTACCGAGAACCGGAGCGGAGCGTACATATAGTACGGGAACACCGGAAGCGCAGGTGGCGCCTTCAGATGATCGCGGGAGCAGACTTCCCAAACGGCTCGCTAATTGATCAAGCCGGCGTGCTTCATGGCCGCATCGATCCTCTCGGCCGTTGCCGGTTCAACAGTCACCAGCGGCGAACGCAGCACGTTCTCGACCTTGCCCAGCTTCGACAGTGCATATTTCGCGCCGGACACGCCGGGCTCGATAAAGATCGCCTTATGCAGCGGCAAGAGACGGTCCTGCAGCTCCAGCGCCTTCGCACTGTCGCCCGAAAGCGTTGCTTCCTGGAATTCGGCGCAGAGCCGCGGCGCGACGTTCGAGGTCACTGAGATGCAGCCGACACCACCATGCGCGTTGAAACCGAGCGCGGAAGCGTCCTCACCCGAAAGCTGGATAAAATCCTTGCCACAGGTCATGCGCTGCTCCGACACGCGCTCGACCTTGCCGGTGGCGTCCTTGACGCCGACGATGTTCTTGAAGTCGTGCGCCAGCCGGCCCATCGTCTCCGGCATCATGTCAATGACCGAGCGCGGCGGGATGTTGTAGATGATGATCGGCAGCTTGGTCGCCCGGGCGACAGCGGCAAAATGCTCGTAGAGGCCGCGCTGTGTCGGCTTGTTGTAATAGGGCGTTACGACCAGGGCAGCATCGGCGCCGGCCTTTTCGGCATACTGCACGAGCCCGACGGCTTCCTCGGTGTTGTTGGAACCGGCACCGGCAACCACCGGGGCGCGGCCCTTGGCCACCTCGATGCAGATCTTGACGACGTGGCGATGCTCGTCATGCGACAGCGTAGGCGACTCGCCCGTTGTGCCGACAGGAACCAGGCCTGTCGTGCCCTCGCCAAGCTGCCAGTCGACGAACGCGCGAAAGGCTTTCTCGTCGAAACGCCCGCTCTTTTCGAACGGTGTCACGAGCGCGGTAAGCGAGCCTCTCAGCATGTCGTCCAACTCCTTGGGACTTCTCGGTTCACGCATGTCGTTGTCCCAAAACCGGTATCCACTTTTGGGCGCCATGCACTTTGTTGGTTGTGCATGTCGTTACCCCAAAACCGGTATCCACTTTTGGGCGCCATGCACTTTGTTGGTTGTGCATGTCGTTACCCCAAAACCGGTATCCACTTTTGGGCGCCATGCATCGGTGTTTCGTGGTGCGCCTTCTAACCGAAAGCGAAGCCGCGCACCATAGTCTCGACATTGTTGCGCGGCAAGCATTGCCATGGTGCCAGCAAGCGTAATTCGAACGGCCTCGATAACCCTTTGTTTACGAGCCCTTCACGACCTAAGTTTAGGCTTCAAGGCTTCTTCGCCGCCGGTAAAATACTGGATTTAAGGAAAGACACGCGATCATGCCGACCAGTCGGCCCCATCTCTTCGCGCTGCTTGGCGCCGTCGCCGCGCTGATGCCCGGCGTGGCGATCAGCGGCAGCGTCGATGTGCGGGTCACCTCGGCCATCCCGGTGCCTGGTGTACAGGACAAGGCGCAACAGGCCCCCTCACCCAGCGTCGCACTGTTGAAAAGTGGACTGGATGCGCTGGCGGCCGGCGATATTTCCGGCGCGCGCGGCGTGCGTGATGCACTGCCCGCACAATCGCTCGACCAGCACATATTGGCCTGAGCGATCGCGCTTTACGGCGGAGACAAGGTTCCAAGCGGCGACATCGCGGCGGCCGCGAAGATGCTGCCCAACTGGCCGGGCACCGTCGCCTTGCGCAAGAACAGCGAGCGCGCGCTCTACCGCGAAAACCCGGCGGCGGATGTCGTCGTCAAGGCATTCGACGGCAGCCAGCCGCAGACATTCGAAGGCGTGATGGTTCTCGCGCGCGCCTATGTGTCGTCCGGCAACGCCAAGGCGGCGCGATCGGTGCTGTCGCCGTTCTGGCGCACCGCGATCCTGGAGGCCAAGAACGAGACGGCTCTGATCAAGGAGTTCGGCAGCCTTGTTCCTGCCGCCGACCACCGTTTTCGCATGGAGCGCATGTTCTATGCCGACCGGGTGAGTTCCGCCTTGCGTGTCGCCGGCCTCGCCGGCGCCCAGCAGCTTGCCGACGCCTGGGCGGCGGCCGACAGGAGCGACAAGAATGCCGCCAAATTCCTAAAGGCGGTACCGGCGGCGCAGCGTTCGGCCGGCTATTTCTTCGCGCAGGCCGAGTATCTGCGCAAGCAGCAGGATTTTGCGGGCGCCGCGGCGGTTGTCATGAAGGCGCCGGCGGACCGTGACTTCCTGGTCGATCCGGATGCCTGGTGGGTCGAACGCCGGGTGCTGTCGCGCGAACTGGTCGACCGGGGCGACATGAAGACGGCATACAAGATAGTCGCCACGCATGCCGCCGAAAGCGCGGCCAATGCGGCGGAAGCCGAGTTCCATGCCGGCTGGTACGCGCTGCGTGGCCTGAACGATCCCAAGCTCGCGGCGACGCATTTCGCGCGCATCGCCGACCTTGCCCAGGGACCGATGACCCTGTCGCGCGCCTATTACTGGCTCGGCCGCGCGGCGGAAGTCGGAGGCCCCGGCAATGCCAAGGATTATTTTGGACGTGCGGCGACCTACGGCACCACGTTTTACGGCCAGCTCGCCGCCGAACGTGTCGGCCGGCAGGCGCTCAACATCGTCTATCCCCAGCCAAGTGCCGCCGACCGGCAGAGCTTTGCCGGCCGCGAGGCCGTCTCCGCCATCAAGCGACTGCAGGAGGCGGGCTACGACCGCTATGCCGAAACGCTCTACCGCGACCTTGCCGGCCAGTTGACCAGTCCGGGTGAACTGGCGCTGCTCGCCGTCCTGGCGGAAAAGCAGGACAACCATTTCATGGCGCTGAAAATCGGCAAGATCGCCGGAGCGCGGGGCATCGACGTCGGAGCGCTGTCGCATCCGCTCGGCGTCATCCCCGATTCGGCCAATATTTCCGGTTCCGGCAAGGCGCTGGCCTACGCGATCGCCCGCCAGGAAAGCGAATTCAATATCGGCGCCATATCCAGTGCCGGCGCGCGCGGGCTGCTGCAGCTGATGCCGGCAACCGCCAGGCAGTTGGCGAAGAAGGCCGGATTGCAGTTTTCGCAGACCAGACTGACAACCGACGCCGCCTATAATGCGACGCTTGGTTCGGCCTTCCTCGGCGAACAGCTGGATCGCTTCAACGGCTCGTACGTATTGACCTTCGCGGGCTACAATGCCGGCCCGGCCCGGGCCGGCCAGTGGGTGGCGAAATATGGTGACCCGCGCGGCAAGGACATCGATGCGGTGGTGGACTGGATCGAACGGATTCCCTACACGGAAACAAGAAGTTACGTGCAGCGCGTGATGGAGAATTACGAGGTCTACAAGATGCGTATCTCCGGCAAGTACGACATCGTCGGCGATCTCGTGAACGGGCGGAGTTGAAGTTTTTGCTCTTCCTTCGTGAGGAGAAGGAGGAGCCTTTCCCATTTGACCCTCCCGCGCTCCGTCTATAGCAGACGTGGACGATCCCTTCGGCTAGAGAACCCGTCCCATGTCGAGCAACCCAGGTTTCTCCGACTTCTTCTATGCCGCGCCAGATGGGCTGAGACTTCACGCGCGCGTCTATGGCGAAGCGAATTCCGCACATTGGCCGGTCGTCTGCCTGCCTGGCCTCACACGTAATGCGCGGGATTTTCACGAGCTGGCGCTCTATCTCTCAACGCGATCCGCCTTTGCGCGCAAGGTCATCGCCTTCGACTATCGCGGACGCGGACAGTCGGCCTACGATCCCGATGTCAGTCACTATAATGTCGGCGTCGAGGCGGGGGACATCCTTGCCGGGCTGACGGCGCTCGGCATCAAACAGGCGGCCTTCATCGGCACCTCTCGCGGCGGGCTGATCATCCATGTGCTTGGCGCGATGCAGCCGGCGGCGCTGAAAGCCATCGTGCTCAACGACATCGGGCCAGTGATCGAGCCCGCCGGCCTTGACCATATCCGCGCCTATCTCGATCCCACGCCAAGACCGAAGAGCCGTGCCGAGACTGTCGATGCCCTGCGCGACACCCATAGCAGCGACTTTCCCGCCCTCGCTTCGGCGGATTGGGAGCGGATGGCGTCAGCGCTCTATCGCGAGACAGATCAGGGGCTGATGCCGGATTTCGACCCGAGGCTGGTTGAAACGCTCGCCGCCCTCGACCTAAGCAAGAAACTGCCGGATTTGTGGGCGCAATTCGAGGCGCTGGCCGTCATGCCTATGCTGGTCATACGCGGTGCCAGTTCGAGACTTTTCTCCGTCGAGACGCTTGAAGAAATGAAGAAGCGCCACCCAAACCTCGAGGCGATCACGGTCGAGGGCCAAGGCCACGCGCCTTTCCTCGAGACCGGCAGCCTGCCCGTCGCCGTTGCTGCTTTTCTCGATCGCGCCGAGAGGCAAATAAGCGGCAAATAAGCCCCAAGACCAGATCAGATCCCGGGGCTGT
Source organism: Mesorhizobium australicum WSM2073 (assembly GCF_000230995.2). Classification (NCBI taxonomy): domain Bacteria; kingdom Pseudomonadati; phylum Pseudomonadota; class Alphaproteobacteria; order Hyphomicrobiales; family Phyllobacteriaceae; genus Mesorhizobium; species Mesorhizobium australicum. Next base: position 4,928,643 of record NC_019973.1, read on the forward strand.
TACGGCGGCAAAGGCAAACTGTCGGAACTACTTGGCCTTGGAGCTTTTGCGGGTCGCCTTTGGCGGCGCCTTCGCCGAAGCGCCCTCATCCGTCTGCTTCCGCTTCGCCGACGGCGTCGTCACCGGCGACGAAAACAGCGAGCTTTCCGCGTTGCCGGCCGGTTGCTCGCCGCGAGGCTTCTCCAGCACGACAACGCAACCATCGAGATCATTGGTGGCCAGATGCGCGTAGCGCATGGTCATCGACAAGGTCTGATGGCCAAGCCACATCTGCACGCGGCGGATGTCGATGCCGCCCTGGACAAGACGC